>NZ_ADHJ01000012.1:0-224669 GCF_000193415.1 Paenibacillus vortex V453 | reverse complement strand
CACCAACAATTTATCTCGTTAGCAACTTTTATATCTTACCACATCCGCTTGATCGTTGCAAGCTTTTTTTGAATTTATTTCTCAAATTCATTTGGCTTGTTTACTTTCGAACCGTGTGCCAACCGTGTTTTCTCGGCCGGAATTAGAATATACCACATGACTTAGTTACTATGCAAGCATTTTTTTAAAATAAAAAAAACCGCCTCTGAACGAGACGGTTCTATTATGCAACAACTATGAAATTGTTATTCAGCACCCAGGAAAGCATAGCGGATCAAAATGATCACAAACAGGATCCACATCAGCCAATGCACCTTCGTATCTGTGCGTCCAGTCAGCTTGCCGAACACAGCCAGTACCACATAAGCAATGATACCAGCGGAGATGCCGTTAGCGATACCGCCAGTGAAAGGCATCAGGATGATGGTCAAGAATGCCGGGAAAGCTTGCATGAAATCATCCCAGTCGATATCGCGTACCTGGCTCATCATCAGTACGCCGACAATGACAAGCGCCGGAGCTGTAGCGGCAGAAGGAACAACCAAAGCGATTGGAGCCAAGAACAATGCCAGAATGAACAGCACACCTGTCGTTACAGCAGTCAAGCCTGTACGTCCACCTTCAGCAACACCGGAAGTACTCTCCACGAAAGCGGTGATTGTGCTCGTTCCAAGGAACGCACCCGCACTTACACCGCCGGCATCAACGAGCATCGCTTTACCAAGCTTCTTCTCGCCTTCCTCTTTGTTCTTCAGAAGTCCGGCGCGGCCTGCCGTACCAACCAGCGTACCGAACGTGTCAAACAATTCAACGAATGTAAAAATGAAAATAACTTCTATTAGACCAATGCCAAGCGCACCCTTCAGATCCATCTGACCGACAGCCAGATTATCAAATGAAGGAATCCAGCTTGCACCGCTCAGACCCGACAGATCCGTAACTCCCATAGGAATACCGATCAGCGTTGTCAGCACGATACCGATAAGCAAAGCGCCCTTTAACTTCAGAACCATCAGGATGGCGATCAGGAAAAGGCCGATAATCGCAAGCAGTGTATCTTTGTTCTCAACGAAATTCCCCAAGCCCAGGTTGAAGGCACCGCCCGGTACAGGATGAGTAATATCGGTTCCCGGATTAATCGAAGCCGTAACAATATTACCGAGCTTAAGTCCAACAATCGTGATGAACAAGCCAATACCGACCGTGATTGCAATCTTCAAGTTATTCGGAACTGCCGTCAACAGCATTTGGCGAACCTTCGTTACCGTAAGAATGATGAAGACGATACCGGAGATAAATACGGCGCCGAGTGCCGCCTGCCAGGTAATCGCTCCATTTGAGCTTAACACGACGGTCATGAAATACGCATTCAATCCCATACCAGGTGCCAATGCAACCGGGATGTTAACAAAGAAGCCCATCGCCATCGTCACAAGACCCGCACCGACTGCAGTGGCGAAGAACACGCCTTCCTGCGGAATGCCCGCGCCCTCAGGACCCAAGAACAGATTGTTGACCAGCAGGATGTAAGCCATGGTCATAAAAGTGGTCAAGCCTGCAATAATCTCGGTTCTTACATTTGTTCCGTGTTCCTTTAGCTTAAAGAAACGCTCCATTGTAGAGATATCCCCCTTAAAATTAATGACACGGCAACACACAAATAGACCCTAAGGATAGATCCCCAGGGCCGTCGCTTGAAAAAAGAGCCGCAAAACAATCATTCGCATGCTGCCGGGCAGCATCCTTATCGAATAACCGACAGCGGATCAGGAGCAACTGCTCCATCTAGCTGGCCGGTCTCGAATGCTGGACGAGTCCGCATCATTATATTGCCGCTCTTCTTTTCGTAGCGAGATCATTACGGTGACCTGTAGAGACTCCCGGGCCCATTCCCGGGATTATACGAAAAAGCTCGTTATTTGTTGTTGTCATGTCAGTTTCTACACATATTCTAGGACGAGAAGCCCAAGCTTGTCAATAACAAAAACGAATATTAAACTTGTTAATTTAAAGAAATGTTCGGAAATTGACTCCACTTGTCATATCCCAGCACAGTGGCGTTGAAAAGAGTTAAAATCATTCTGGTGTTCACTCTAGCTTGGTGCTTCAATAAATAGAATAAAAATACAAAATAGCCCTGCACCGAGGCCTCTCCCCTATAATTGTATTAGGTGATCAGACATAAGAAATGATTAGCCTCTTGGAAAAAAGCTTCTGCCCGAATCTCTAGGCCATGGAAGCTTCTGCCTGAATCGTTAGGCCATAGAAGCTTCTGCCTGAATCGCCAGGCCATAATACAGCTTCTGTCCAAGTCATTTTGGCCATAAAAAACGCTCCCTCTCATCTGCCAAAAGAAGCAAATGAAAGGGAGCGTATATTTTACTATTCCGATCCTATTCCCACTCGATCGTTGCTGGTGGTTTGGACGTCACGTCATACACGATGCGGTTGACGTTCTCGACTTCGTTCACGATGCGCACGGAGATCTTCTCCAGAATATCCCATGGGATACGAGCCCAGTCAGCCGTCATGCCGTCAATGGAAGTTACAGCACGGATGCCTACGGTGTAGGAATACGTACGCGCGTCACCCATTACGCCGACACTCTTCATGTTCGGAAGCGCCGTGAAATACTGCCAGATCTCGCGATCCAGGCCAGCCTTGGCGATTTCTTCACGCAGGATGTAGTCGGAATCACGAACGATTTGCAGCTTGTCCTCCGTCACTTCGCCCAGTACACGAATCGCCAGACCCGGTCCAGGGAAAGGTTGACGGTGCACGATTGCTTCAGGCAAGCCAAGCTCTTCGCCCACCTTGCGAACCTCATCCTTAAAGAGAGCTTTCAATGGCTCGATCAGCGTGAATTTCATGTCTTCAGGCAGCCCGCCAACATTGTGGTGAGATTTGATGGTATGCGCCGTCTCGGTACCACTCTCTACGATATCGGTATAGAGCGTACCTTGAGCCAGGAATGCAAAATCATCAAACTTGCTGGATTCCTCATCAAATACATAGATGAACTCGTTGCCGATGATTTTACGTTTTTTCTCCGGATCGTCTACGCCTTTCAGCTTGGACATGAAGCGTTCCTGAGCGTCAATCTTAACAACCTTCATGTCGAATTTGCCAACGAAGGTCTCCATAACACTCTCAGCCTCGCCCTTGCGCAGCAGGCCATGATCGATGAACATACAAGTCAGCTGATCACCGATGGCTCTGTGAATCAGCATCGCTACAACGGAGGAATCAACGCCGCCGCTCAGTGCGCACAGTACTTTTTGCTCGCCGACAACTTCACGGATTTCACGAAGCTGATCCTCGATGAAAGTCTCCATGCTCCAGTTGCCCTCGCAACCGCACACTTCATACAGGAAATTCTTGATCATCTCATTACCATGAACGGAGTGACGCACCTCCGGATGGAACTGAACAGCATACAGCTTCTTCTCTTCGTTGCTCATGGCTGCGATCGGAGCAGATTCCGTTCCTGCATCCAGCTTGAAGCCGGAAGGCAGCGATACCACATGATCGCCATGACTCATCCATACCGTTTGTTTTTGCTCAATCCCTTTTACAAGCGTTGAGTTCGGAGCAAATTCCAATTCGGCCTTACCGTACTCGCGCTTCGAGGCGCGTTCCACTTTGCCGTCCAGCTGCTGAGCCATAAGCTGCATACCGTAGCAAATACCAAAAATCGGCAGCTCCAGATCATAAATGGCAGGGTCCACATGCGGCGCATTTTCAGCGTATACGCTTGAAGGACCTCCTGAGAAAACAATGCCGCGCGGGGAAAGAGCTTTAATCTTCTCGACGGGCGTGTTGTATGGCAAAAGCTCACTATAAACGCCAAGATCGCGAATGCGTCGTGCTATAAGTTGGTTGTACTGTCCACCGAAGTCCAAAACTACGATGATTTCATTAGGCTTATTCATTACCGGGCCTCCCTTGATTAATGAAATTAATTATACGCAACCCCAATTCATACCGTCAAGAAAGAGGGCCCTTTGTTTTCATGCCAGTTTTTTGACAATTCGGATGCATTGACGTAAAAAGAGTACTTTTTCCGTACGGGACCAAGGTTCGTCCTTGTATGCCGCCCGCTCCCAGCGCTGTGCAAACTGCTCCAGATCCGCTCTGAATTCGACATCGGCAATCGACAAGGAATGGACATATTGACGAAGGGTCTGCCCTCTCTCCAAGGCTCCAAACCGGCGCTGCAGCTTGTCCCAAACCAGTACGGAAGCGGATACAAGACCCTCACGCCTGCTTACCGCTATCGTTCTGGCCATCCTGATGAAGGCAAACCTCTCGCGAACGGCCGGAATTTGATAAATGACTGCCACGATGACAGGAAGAATAAGCAGAAGTAAGCCCCCAAACATCACGGGACCGATCACGGATATCAGAAGTAATACTTTAACGGCTGCGTTAATGACGGAATCCCAGAAGTCTAACCAAGGCTTAAACCCGGCAGGAGCTGAATCGCTGGCAACCGAAAGTGGCGACATCGGCTCAATGCCAAACCCGGGGGTCGGATCAAACGTCACCCAGCCATGATCGGGAAAAAAGACTTCAACCCAGGCATGCGCATTCTTCTGTGCGATCTCGTACCGATCGACCGTTCCCGCGACCCGCTCGCCAGGTGCAAATCCAGTTACATAGCGTGCGGGGATGCCTTCAGATCGGAGAAGTACGGTCATCGTTGTAGCAAAATGAACACAGTACCCTTCCTTCGTATCAAACAAGAAATGATCCGTAAAGTCTGTACCCTCAGGCGGCACCGATGTTTGCAGCGAATACGTATAGTTCTGCTCCAAATAGGATTCGATAGCTTCGGCCTTTTCATACCTGTTCGCAGCTGTCGAGGTGATCTCCTCCCCTAAATTGCGTACTCTAAGCGGCAGCTGTTCGGGAAGCTGCAGGTACATTTCTTTCATATATTCCGGATCGTCACCAGACGCACTTCGAAGTGATGGCACATCAGGCTGATCGTATAAAGATTCAATGGTAAAACCGGTTACCGCACTTTGGCCTTGTAAAGATACACTTTCGGAGAGCCGATCAACGGATAAGGTTGGCGCCCCTCTCTCCCTGGAAGATTGGATCTCATTCACGCGGGTAATGATGCCTCCTGCCAGAAGCGTCTGAATGGGCGTATCCTTGTCAAAAGTCAGCGTCTGAACCAGCGTGTTTCCTGCAGGCCGCTCCCAGAAGGGCAGGATCCCGCTCAGATCTTCGGATACCTTGACCGACTTGCGGATGGAAGGATCAATCCCCCATTTTCGGCCGTCATACAGGTTATAAGTGTCTCCCCGCCAATAGGTGCGCACAGGCGACTGCGCCGTAAAATACAGCTCATCACTGAGCGTCAGCGGCCCGCCTAAATCTTTTCCCTGAGCAGCATAACCCGTAACCTGGGAGGCAGGAACCGCTGGCTCTGTATTTCCCCGGAGCCGCTCCCCCCAGCCCGACAAGCGCTCGGCCACCTCGGTTAAAGACAACCCCATGCCTGCCGAAGGCTCGCTCAAGGCTCCTCCCATTCGGGTAACTCCTGTTATCAGAAATGAGGTTGCCAGCACAATCAGACCCCATCGCAGCACGGGCAATCCCGACAAGCGACCGACTTTTACAGGCTCATGGACCTGTATATCGCTACACGCACCCTCGACGGTTTCCTGCTTCAGCTTAAGAATCAGCATCATGCCCTGTGCCAGCAAAATATACAACACAGCCCGCATCATATCACGATAGATGCTCTCCTCCATGGCAGATTCCAGCACAGCTAAATAAAGCAGTGTCGAACCGCCAAACAGCCAGACGGTCCGGCGGTGTAATGCCAGCATATGGACGGCAGATACCATAATCCCCCACCCAACGAGCAGGACGATGGTCCTCGTCTCCTGGCTTAACGCTGTAAACTCCCACGCACGACTGAATGCCGCAGCATCATCCGGAAGTATCGCCGAAGCGTAGTCAACAAACCACGCGAGCGGATTCCGATAATCGAATAATTGGGAGCATAGCCAAATTACCAGTACGGCATTCAGCGGCAGCCACACCCAGCCTCGCCACGTAAACAATCCTTGCAGCAGCAGAAATACAGCCCAGAGGGATAAGGCTTGCAGCACAAGGTAGCTGCTCCCCTCTCCCGCAGCGTGAAGCGGCAGGAGCCACTCTGACAGGAGCCCCAACACAGGCAATGTAATAAGAAAACGATGAAGCAGCGTTCCGTGTGTTAATCGGGAATGAAACAAATTCGGCAGGAGCTTGGTTTCCAACCTCTGACTCCCCCGACGGCCAGCTTCAACGGACGAGCTGTTGCTGGATCCTCTCATACCCGGCACCCCCTATCCGGGTTGAATTCTCATAAGCCGATAACTCTTGCAAATAAACCAGCTTCCCGCCTTTGCTGAAAAATTCATGCGCCCACTCCGGGTGATCCTGATCTCCCCCTTGAACAGGCGATGCGTTTACAGGGGATTTCATCCGCTTTGCCATTTGCGTACAGTAAATGGTCACTTTTCTGCTGCCTTCATTCAGCAGGTTTATTCCGGTAACAGCCACATTCTTATGGAACACACCTGTCATTACAGCCCATTCCGTATTTTTCTCTGAAGAGTTATGTGAAAACTCAAACCTGGGCCTCCGTACAGAATCCTTCTCAGCCAGCTGAACGGAAGCAAACGGCAGCAGTATATCCTGATGATGCTCTGAGGAAGCTCCTTTGTACTCGATAGGCTGATTCGCTACACCAGCCCCATCCATTCGCAGCTTGAATGGCATTCTGTCGCGAAGAAGCTGTGTTACCAGTCCTACTGCGACAGATACGGTTTCTTCGAAAGCATCCTCCGGTTTCACTCCTTCATATCCGAAGTAACCTTGGAGCGCTGTATCCAGCACAATTCCCTGTCTTACCCCGTAACCTTCATGCGGCATAAAAGATTGCAGACGTCCAAGCTTCGCGGAGTTCTTCCAATGAATCCGGTTCATGGGATCACCGGGAATATAATCACGGACGCCGGTACCTCTCGTTTCGTTCCATACCCTCACCCGTGCACGCTCATCCTCTCTGTCCATATCGCTTCCCTGCACAAGCACCTGGGCCTCGGGCCACTTCATGGGCCTTGGGAGTACGATAAAGCCGCCAGTGTCACTTTGCAGACTCCGGCATGTCCTGAACCAGCCGAACATATCGCCCCATTCCACCTCACTATAGATTGAAGACCAGACTCCGCGGGGAACCTGGTTCAGACGGTAGGTATACTCGAGCCGCTTGCGCATGCCAGGAAACAGAAGCTTGCGATATTCCCTGCCACCCATCCGATCGGTTACGATGAGCCATGGAAGGGGCAGCACCGAGCGATAGGTGATCTGAACGGTCATCTCAACGGAATCTCCCGCCTGTATGCAGGCAGGGGAACTTCTACGGGAAATGGTCATCCGGGTTGGACCGAACAAACTCGTTAACCCCCCGCATAACAATAGAAACGTACACGCTAACCATACAAATCGAAGCGATTCCCCGCCTAACCACAGATAGAGCCCAAGCGCTGACGTAACCAGATGGCGATTCCCCCTCCGACCATTCCAGCAAACCGCGTACTCATGACAAACGTTCCCTTCCGGCTTCGCTAGACGGGGAAGATCAAACCTCGTAATGATGGACTCTACCATTTCATAAGGGGTGACTCCTGCTGCGCGTGCATCATGCCCCAGATGGATGCGATGGGTCAGCACAGGCACAGCGACACGAAGGCAATCATCAGGAATGACATACATTCGGCCTGTCAAAAATGCGGCTGCTTGCGAAGCACGGAGCCAGGCCAGCGTTCCTCTTGGACTGATCCCGAGAGACACGCCCTGCTGTTTCCTTGAAGCATCGGCAACACTGACCATGTAGCGCTTAATGGTGTCATCCACAAATACACGGGAAACCATCTGCTGCATTTTCATGAGCTCGGACCCCATCATGATTGGCTTCAGATCCTCCAGCCTCGGGCTGCCCATTCCCCGCTCCAGGAGCTCCAGTTCCCCCTCCATGTTGGGGTATCCGAGCGATAATCGCATGAGAAACCGGTCGAGCTGTGCCTCCGGCAGACGGCTTGTCCCTTCGTATTCGTAAGGGTTTTGCGTTGCCAACAGGAAGAACGGAGCTGGCAGCGGATACGTATGACCATCCACGGTGACGCGTCCTTCTTCCATCGCCTCAAGGAGTGCGGATTGCGCCCGCGGCGACGCCCGGTTAATCTCATCGGCCAATACGATATTGGACATTACCGGTCCCGGCCTATAAACGAATTCACCCGTATGAGGATAATAGACCGATGCGCCCGTAATATCCCCCGGCATTAAATCATAAGTAAACTGAATCCGGCTGAAGTCGCAGCCAATTAATGCTGCCACCGACTTCACCAGCATCGTCTTCCCGACTCCCGGCACATCCTCCAGCAGCACGTGTCCGCCTGCCAGCAGTGCCATCATCGTTAACGAAATTTGCTCCTCATGTCCAACAATGACACTGCCAACCCGCTTGGTAACTCTCCCCAGAAGATCAGGCGCCCATTCCGGAAGATTTGATTCTTCAGCATGTATGGATGAACTAAACAAGAACATCAACCTCCAACCTGTATTCATAGATTATTAGATTTAGAACCACTCGAAATTTAGAATCTATGAATAGGTTTTCCAAGAAAGAAGGAAGATAGACATCATTTACTAGAAAACCTGGAAGCCTCTACTGCCTCACTCCTATAGAAACCGGAATGATCTGCACCCCATCGCAGTTGGTTTGATGATCCCCTTCTTTCTTAGCCGCGCAAAAGAAAAAGCGGTTACCCGACCTAAAAAAGATCAAAGTAATCGCTTTTTCTATCGCATGAATGATTGATTCGTAGCCTTAACCGTCCGGGTCCCCCGCCGATTTTCACTATAACACGGGATGCTTGCCTTCATGATCTGCATGATAGGAGTTTGGCATTTTGTGCAACGGTTTTATTCTTTTACGCTGCCCACGTTCAATCCGACTACAAAATACTTCTGCAAGAACGGGTAAACGACCAGAATGGGCACGGAGGCTACAACCGTAACCGCAGCCCGTATGGATAAGGGCGTTACCATAGCTGTCGCTGAATCCTGAGTCATCCCGGCCCCTGCGGCCACATTAGGATTACTGTTGGAATTCATGCTGGACGACAGCAGTTTCATGAGCTCATACTGCAGCGTGCTCAGCTTCTGCGTGGAAGATGTATATAGGAATGCATCAAACCATGTATTCCATGCGCCTACCGCTACAAAAAGAGCAATCGTAGCCAGAACCGGCTTGCACAGCGGGAATATGATCTGCATAAAGATTTTGAAATCCCCCGCTCCATCGATTCTTGCCGATTCAACCAGACTTTCGGGCAGCGTGCCGATGTAGGTGCGAATCACGATCAGGTTGAAGGCACTCACCATGGACGGCAGAATGTATACCCAGAAGCTGTTCAGCAAATTCAGGTCCTTGATCAGGAAATATCCTGGAATCAAACCGGCGTTAAAGTACATCGTCAATACAAAAACAAGTGTAATTGGCTTGCGGAAGGCATATTCCCGCCGGCTTAAGGTGTATGCCAGCATCGTGGTCAGGAAGATATTCAATACGGTTGAGAGAACGGTTCTGGCCACCGTAATCCAGAATGCATTGTAGATCGTTCCTGAGGCGAATACAGCCTTATAATTCTGCAGCGTCCACTCTCTTGGCAGCAGATAGATTCCGCCGCGAATCGTATCGTTCCCGGCATTAAACGATACCGCAATTGTGTTGAGGAACGGGTACAGCGTAACAATAACAAGGAAAATCATGAACACCGTGTTAAAGGTGTTAAATAGAACTGGCTCGACACGGTTTCTTACGATATTTTTCTTCACTGGCGCATTTGCCGCTTTCTGCGGGCTGAGTTGTTGATTTGCCATGTCTATAACAACCTCTCTTCCCCAAGCCGCTTCGCGGTCCAGTTGGCAAGCAGCAGCATAGTGACGCTGACAACCGTCTTAAATATACCGCCGGCTGTCGCCATCGAGTAATTTCCTTGGGCAATCCCGTACTTCAATACGAATATATCAATCGTCTCTGCCCAGTCCACCACAAGCCCGTTGCCAAGCAGATACTGCACTTCAAATCCAGCTTCAAGAATATGGCCGATGGACATAATCAGCAAAATAACGATCGTTGCTTTGATGCCAGGAAGCGTAACGTGAAGCATCTTGCGATAACGACTGGCCCCGTCTATCTCAGCTGCCTCGTAAAGCGCAGGATCGATGGAAGCGATGGCGGCCAGATAGATGATCGTGTTCCAGCCAACCTCTTTCCAGACATGGGAGCCCCCTACGATTCCCCAGAAGTATTTCCCTTCGCTCAGCCATAGGATCGGTTCTTTAATCACCTGAAGTTTCATCAGGAGATCGTTGATGATCCCGTCAGAGGCAAGAGAGGTAGCCACGATGCCCGTTACGATAATCCAGGACAAGAAGTGAGGGAGATACGAGATGGTCTGAACGGTTCTTTTCCAAAACACTTTCTTGATTTCGTTTAACAGCAGCGCCAGTATAATGGCGGTAACAAACCCGAGCACGAGGTTAATCAAACTCATGCCCACCGTATTGCGCAGCACGCGCAAAAAGTTGTCGTCCGTAAACAGGAACTTGAAGTGCTTAAAGCCTACCCAGGCTTGTTCTCCGAAATCCTTGGCTGGCTTGTAATCCTGGAAAGCCATCGTCCAGCCCCATACCGGAACATAGGCAAACAATATAATGTACAGCATCAGCGGGACGGACATCATAATCAGCTGTTTCTGATTTTTGATGAGGTTCCATGTGATAGGCTGTTTCTTTCCCCTCTTGGGTATTTCGGACGGCTCTCTTTTTCGCTAAGGTCTCATCCATATCAAGCTGCTCTCCCCACAAACCTTAATTTTAGAAAGTGGAAGGCTAATTGCACGCCCTCCACCTCCTGACCTTGCCTGAACATTATTTGCTCCAGTTCGTAATTCTCCACTGGATCTGTTCATTAATGCGGTCTTCATAGGCTTTAATGTTGATCTTACCGATTTCAGCCGTATACTCACTCCATGCAGATTCGAAATCGGCCGGTTTAGCCAGGATCGCTTTTGGCAGGAATTTGGTAGACAAGTCGTTCAGCTTGGTATTGACCACCTTCGCTTCCGATCCTTCAACCAGATCGATGGTCCATGCCGGGTAAGCAACCTCATTCTCCGGCGGTTCGCTGAAGAAATCCACGTAGCTGTCGAAGCCGTACGCTTCAAGGAATTTCTTGTCATACTCCTTCAGACCGGCTTTGTACTCCTCAGGCTGAGCCGCAGCATCCGTAGCATTTCCGTCACTGAAGCTTCCTTCGATTTTTGGAGCGAAACCGAAGAACGCATCTGCTTTGTTTGCCAATTTCCAAGTTCCGTCCGTAAATGCATCACGCTGCTCCTGCGTTTTCATAAAGCGGCCTTCCTCATTCACGATGTAATCTTCGCCCTCAATCCCCCAACTCAGCACTTTCTGCCAATCTTCCGTAATCAACGCATCCAGCATCTTCAGAATCTTCACGGGATCCTTGGCATTCACGCTGATGCCGAATCCATTATTCAAATTGAGCGGTGCACGGTCACGATAATGATCCTTGGTGTTCTCATCATAGACCAGCGGAAGGCCGACGTACGTTCTTTCGTCCTTGCCCTGCGTGATCAGGGAATTCTCAGCATTCTGGAAATTCCAGTGCTGGTCGAACATGCCGAGAACCGTCCCGCTGGATAACTTGGCAAGATACTGATCGTAGTTCTGCACAAAAGTCTCTTTATCAATCAGGCCTTGCGCATTCATTTCGTTCAGCTTCTGGTAATACTGCTTGGCGTAATCCTTGTTGGCAAACACCTCGGCAACTCCATCCTTGACAACAACACCGCCGTCATTCGGATGTCCGATCAAATGCTGCGGTGCATTGAACAGGCCCCAGTTTCTCCAGTCATAGTTCAAGATCTCGAACCCGATCGTTGGACTGCCGTCGATCGTCGGATATTTTTCCTTGTACTTGCCGATCAGATCAAAGTATTCGTCCAGCGTTTTGACCTTCGGATAACCGAACTCCTCCAGCACAGCCTTCTGAATCCAGAATGCCGGTCCTGAATACCAGGAGCTGTTCAATTTACCGTTGAATACGCCATAGTTCGGAAGAATATAGATATGCCCGTCATTAGGGTCCTTCATCATGTTCCAGTAATCTTCATAATGCTTCTTCAAGTTCGGAGCATGCTCTTCAATGAGATCTTCCAGTGGAATGTAAGCACCGGCAGCTGTAAGTTTCGTATTTCCAGTCATCATATCCGGATAATCAGAACCGGCTATCATGACGCCCAGCTTCTGATTGATGTCGCCAGCCAGAAACTCAAAGTTGAAGCTGGCACCCAGCTCATCCTTGATCTTCTTATAAATTTTGTTATCCGGCGTCGGCTGCTGGCCAGCCTCGCCGATAAAGACACTGACTTCAAATGGCTCTACCTTATTCCCGTCTGTTCCGGGTCGTTGTTTGTTCCGCGGAGTCCTTTTTTTCCGGCGTGGCCGCATTATTTCCGTTTCCGCTCCCGCAGCCCCCAAGGACAACGCTGAGCGACAACAGCAATACTGTGCTGAGCCGAAGCCATGATTTTGTCTTTCCCCCCATAAAAGCACCTCCGTAATAATGTGGTTACATCGTGTACGAACCCGCATGCTTGTAACCTATCTATATTGTAAAAGCGCTTTCAAAGTCGGACTATACTATAACTAAAGCATTAACCTTAAAAACTTTAGAACATCCCGCTTTTGAATTCATTCGGCGACATGCCCCATCTTTTTTCAAAATGCTTAAGAAACTGGTTGTAGTGGCTATAACCGACCCGATCCGCAATCTCGCTGTTCTTGAGCTTGTTCTGCTTCAGCAGCGCGGTGGCCTCATCGATCCGCAAATTATGGATGAGTTCACTGAAGCCAATACCGTTCTTTCGAATCAGCAGTTGGCCGAGATAGACAGGATGTAAATAAAAGAGTTCCGCCAATCTCTTAATGGTTAGATTCTCGCGGTAATGCAAATGGATATAATGGTTGATTTCTTGTATTACTCCTTGCGATTGCCGTGCTTGCTGTACGAGCAGAAGCTCAATACACTCTTCGCCGCAGCGTATCAAATCCCCGATCAAGTCATCCAGATGGGTGACCCCGTCTGTTAATCCGGCTACGTTGTATTTGCTGGACAGATTTTGAGGCTCAGCGCCCTCTGCCTCTTTCACCAAGCCTATGATCTTGTACAGGACATGGATCACCATTTTTTTCACAATTCCAGGTGCGATCCAAAGCTCTCGAAATGCGGATGCCGCGATGGCGGCAGCTTCACGGAACCCCGCCTTGTCCAGCAGCTCCACAGACCTGATCACATCATCCATCAGGCTGATCTGATAATGATAGTGAAACGGTTGATCCCGTATCTCACGATAAGAAATGCATCCACCATAATCCGTATCATAAAATTTATGCTCGATGGCTTCCTTCGCGGTCAGGTAGCAGCGATGGATATTCAGAAGAGAAGGCTCAGTCGCTCCCTCTGACGCAATCAACCGCTGACCGGCATGACGGTGGAGCAGCTCCCGCAGCGTATCAGAAGACTCGCTCTCTCCGCTTGCGGAATGTCCATAAACCAAACCTATTCGGTTCGGTTCCAGATCGATCACATACTCTCCTTCCATCTGAACGGACAAACTGGCAATCGTCTCCCTGACGCTTGCCATCAGGGAAGGCTCCGATTGGATCAGGCAGCAACTCCATGCTTCACGCGCCGAGGATATTGCCTGAAGTTTCACAAGCCCGCTATCTTTAAGCGGCAGCTCCAGCAGTGAATGCTTGATCAGAGAAATGGCTTCTTCTCGCATGGCAATGACCCCGAGATTGAATCTGTTCTTCTCTTGCACAAGCTCCTCATGAATCCTGCTCAATTCCTCCTCGGCCTCTTCCCCGATAACAGGTTTCAGTATGTAGTGGTTGATTCCATGGCGCAGTGCCTTCCTTGCATATTCGAATTCGCTGTATCCGCTCATGACTACAAACTTAACCCCGCTGTCGGGATACTCCTGCTGCCACGTTTCAATCATGAGAAGTCCGTCCATGAGCGGCATATTCACGTCCGTGATGACCAAATCCGGCTTATATTCAACAATCTTCTGCAGCCCTTCAAGTCCGTTGCTGCAAGTTCCGCAGATGATAAACCCAAGGCGTTCCCAATCAATCCACAGCGCAAGCCCTTCCAGCGCACCCGGTTCATCATCGATCAAGAGCACGTTGAATGTCATGGCTCTCCCCTCCTCCGCTCCCTTGCTCCTGAGTTTCCAGCAGTTTGATCGGAATCTCGAACGAAACCGTTGTCCCCTGATTCGGGCTGCTGGCAATATTGAAAATGACATGATCGTTATAGTACAATTCCAGCCTCCGGTAGACATTTCGGATACCAAAGCTGTTGCCCGAGAATTGCTCGTTGCGAACCGACAGGATGATGTCCCGGAGCTTGTCTTGCTCAATGCCCTTCCCGTTATCCGAGATGACGATATGAAGATAGTCGCTGGCTACGGAAGCGCTGATCGTAACAAGACCGGCTCCATCCACCGTTTGCAGACCGTATTTGCAGGCATTCTCAACGAGAGGCTGAATGCTCATTTTCGGTATTTTATAATGAAGCGCTTCCACATCGATATGGAATTGATATTCAAATTTATCCCGAAACCGAAACTTTTCGATTTTGAGATACATTTCAATAAACCTTATTTCTTCCTCAACAGAGACCAAATCCTCTCTCCAGCTTAATAATCTGCGGAGCAGCTTGGACAAACTCTTAATGATGTCCGTCACATCCGAATATTGGTTCTTCGTACAGACCACTAATATCGCGTTAAGGGTATTAAACAGGAAATGGGGATTCATCTGGCTCTGCAAAAAGTTCAATTCAGCCCGGACCCGCTCCATCTCCAGGTCCTTCTTCTGAATTTCCAGCTTATACACATTGTTGATCAGAGAGTTCATCTTCGTTGTCATCTGATTAAAATTACGGATGAGTCCGCCAATTTCGTCCCGGCCTTCATCAATTTCGATCAGATCAAATTTCTCATTGCTCACCTTCTGCATATGACGGGACAGTCGCTTCACACGGTAATTGTAAGACCTGAGCATAACCGTAATAAAAATCGCAGCGATCAGCGTAACCACAGCTGCCAAAATGACGGTAAACAGCTGCATATCCAGCATGGCGCTCGTGATCCGGTTGCCCTGGGTTATGCCGATCAGCTTCCAGCCCTTAACATACCTGGCCGTTCCGATGGAGAACACGTGCCGATCCTCTTCATCGTACTGCTCCAAGTCAAACACCGGATAAGCATCATACTTCCCTCTCTCGTAACCGCTGCTGGCCGACATGATGATCTCGTTGTTCTCGTTTACTAAATACATATCCAGATAATCGCGTTCCCGTACAATGACGTCATAGATTTTGCTTAAGTCGATATCAATTCGAAGCAGCTTCTCATAGGTGTCATAGTTATCAAAATAAGCCATTTTCTCAATCACGCTTAAATACGGAACCGTCGAAGCCGAGTTATTCGCCTCCGTTGCCCTGTATGCTGCCACCAGCACCGGGTGGGTCGAATTGCTCCACAGCTTAAACCAATCACTGTCCAGCACATCGTCATTGATCACATGATAGTTGCCCCCGGACACAATGGAGGGATTGCCGGTGAAGATACTGATTCGCTGAATCTGGTTGTTGACCGGAATGTAGCTGATTACCCGATTCCGCAGCTGTTCATCAAAGGTCTCATAGAAATCCAATTGCGACTCATATTCCCGATCGAGCATTTCGTAGAGTGTCTTATCGGTGCTCAGGGCATGGCTTACTGCCACGCCGCCGTCTATGAAATTATGGATATCCTTTCTTGCCCGCTCCATCGATATGTCAAGGTTCTGCTCTTCTCTCTCCCTGATCAGCTCCGACATTCGATCCATGAACATCAAGTTAATCACCAGAATAGGCAGCAGCACACCTATGACAAAAATAAGAAAGAATTTATATTTCAGTGGAATATCGTTTACGAAATTTCCCCGTCCGAACATCCTCTTCATAAAAGGCACCCTCCCGGATTAGCGCAGCTTGCTATCCTCATTATTCTTGTAATTCGAGGGCAGCATCCCAGTTGTCATCTTAAATTTATGGATGAAATAGTCCGCGTTCGGGAACCCGACATGCTGTGCAACCTCGGACACCTTCATCCCGCTTCGCTTCAGCAGCAGCTTGGCCTCTTCAATCCGCTTGTCATTGACATATTCCTTAAAAGGCCTGCCTGCGTGCTTCTTGAACAGCTGTCCCAAATAGGTGGCGTTCATGTGAAAATGCTGTGCCAACTCCTGAAGCTGCAGCTTACTCCGGTACTCCCGGTCGACATACTGAATCACTTGAAAAATCGTGTTGTGCTCGTTGTGCTTCCTCAACTCAGCGAGCAGTGAGGAGGCTTGGAGCGCGAGATGCCGCACGTAGTTCTTAAGCGCTGCACCATTGCAGGCATCATCCAGATTGCCAAGCTCCTCCTGCAGCCTGTTCATGAAAATATCCGGATCCCCATTCATCTCGGCGATTGTTCTGCACAGCGACAACTCCAGATCAGCCACATCGGCCCGAATGGCTCTCAGATCCGGCATGTAATCGGTCATGACTGCGAAGATCCGCTCCAAACATGCTTCGATTGGTTGGGACTCCCCTGCCAGGATCATCGACATTAAATCTTCGACCCGCCCGAACGGAAATTCCCGGGAATCGGCCATTCTCCTCAGCTCCTGATAACAAAACACGCCGCTTCTTCCTTGGCTTCGTCTATAATGACGCACCTCCGCGCTTTGCCGGTAAAGCTCCCCGACGGCCTGAATTCCTCTCCCCATGGCACTCAATGCCACGATAACCGGCCCTCCCAGCTCCTGGACCAGTGCGGACTGCAATTGAAGCGCGGTTTCCATAACGTCATCAGGGGCCTGCTGCTCAACACGAAGCAGGACTCCGAGACTGCCGCTGCTATCCTGAAAGCATCCGAGCAGTCCCTCGGGGCCATGATTGGCAATCCATTTCATCAAGTCCATGCCCGAGGACTCCGTATCAATCAATAGACACCGAAGCTCCGGCTCTCCCTGGATCAACATCGCCTTGCGGACTTGCTCCGCTATATCGTGGTTATCCCCATCCTGAATTAATCGATTCAATAGATAATGGATGGCGATGCCCGCTTTCATCTGATGGCTATGTTCGGTTTCATACTCATCCCGGATCACATGGCTCAGTCTGGCTAACAGAGCTTCGATCTCTTCATCATCAATCGGTTTGAGCAAATATTCCGCAACCCGCTGCTGCATGGCGTTGTGGGCGTATCCAAAATCATCATATCCGCTCAGAATCACGAATTTCGGTGGATGGGGCATTGTCCGATTGCTGTGCTCAATCAATTCCAGACCGTTCAGCACAGGCATGCGGATATCCGTCATGACCAGCTCCGGCTGCAATCGTTCTATTAACTTCAACGCTTCCGGAGCACTCAGGGCTTCTCCGCATATTTGGAATCCGAACCGGTTCCAGTCAATCATGGTCCTAAGCCCCTCCAGGACCCATGGTTCATCATCCACCAGAAGTACATTGAACATCGTCATCGTCTCCCTTAGTGAAGCGTATTATGTAAGCGCACTCATTTTACTTATACTACCATACTAGTATACCTATGAGAATATACTGACTTGTATAAATTGATGTGAACGCTAATCGTGATGGTGCCTGGTTCTACAAGGCCATTCAGGCGCAGAACGCAAATAACCCGCAAGCGGATTCTGTCATCTAAGAATCCAGCTTATGGGTTATTCCTATCACCTATCAGCTACCCTTTAATTCCCGATAAGGTGACGCCCTCAATAATATATTTCTGGCCGATGATATATACGATAAGGACCGGAATCAGTGCTATGGAAGCCCCCGCCATCATCAGTGTCCAGTCTGTGGAATACATGCCGCGGTACAGATTCAGCATCATCGGAACGGTGAACTTATCCGTGCTGCTGAGAAAGATCAGCGGATTAAAGAAGTTGTTCCACATCCCGAGAAAGGTGAAAATGCCGAGTGCCGACAGCGCCGGTTTAATCAAAGGGAGCATGATCCGGGCATAGATCGTCCAGCGGTTCGCGCCATCCACAATGGCGGCCTCCTCCATCTCTTTCGGAATTCCCCGGAAGAATTGCCGGAGCAGAAACACCCCGAATGCGTTGAGCAACGCCGAAGGGACAATAATCGCCAGATGCGTGTCCAGCCATCCGATATTTTTCATGATCAGATATAGCGGAATGATGGTCACTTGTCCCGGCACCATCATGGTGGCCAGAAACAGAATGAACAGCGGCTCCCGAAACGGGAACGTGATTTTGGCAAAAGCATAGGCTGCCATGGAACAGGTAACTAGCTGTGAAAGGACGACGATCATATTGATATAAAAGCTGTTAAAGTATGCGCGCCCGAAGGGCAGTGCCGTCAGGGAATCCTTATAGTTGGACCAGATGAACGGGTCCGGAATCCATTTGGGCGGCACCACGAATACTTGCGACAAATCCTTGAGCGAGCTGAGCACCATCCAAACAAACGGCAGTGCCATAATACAAGCACCTATGATCAGAACGATGTGCAGCACGACGGTGGACATTCTCAATCCCCGATGTATCATTCATTCTCCTCCTCCTTCCTCGCATGGATCCGTTAGTCTTCGTAATGAACCCACCGTTTGGACATTTTCATCTGGAACAAGGTGAGCGACAGGATCATCACAAACAGGATGACGGCTGACGCCGTGCTCTTGCCGAAGGTAAAGTCCGCAAAGGCTGTCTCGTAAATGTGATACACGAGAGTATAACTCGCCTTCGCCGGTCCGCCGGAGGTCATGACAAAGGACTGGTCGAACACCTGGAAGGAACCGATAATGGACATGATCGTTACAAAAAAGGTTGTCGGCGACAGCAGTGGAATCGTAATATGAATCAACTGCTGCCATTTGCCTGCACCGTCAATCTCGGCTGCCTCATAATAACTTCTGGATATCCCCTGAAGTCCGGCAAGGAACAGCACCATGTTCCCCCCGAGTCCCATCCATACGCTCAAGAGGGCAATCGAGGGCATGACATATCTGGAATCCGTCAGCCAGGAAGGTCCCGTAATACCGAACCATTGCTGCAGATACATGTTAATGAGCCCAAAGTCTGCGTTGAACAGCCACATAAACACAACGGCCACTGCGACGGACATTGTAATGTTCGGCATGAAGTAGATCAGCCGGTACAGGATTTTCCCGCGAACCCGGTTTAAGCCTACCGCCACCAGCATGGCCAGAATAATGCCTGTCGGTACCGATAGAATCGTATAATACACCGTGTTGACCAGGGCGATATGGAACTCCTCATCCTGAAGCTGGGATATGAAATTCTGGAGTCCGATAAACTTCTTGGCTCCCATCCCGTCCCAGTTCATCATGCTGATAACAAAAGCCGAAATCAGCGGAATTAATGAAAAAGCGATCAGTCCGATCATCTGGGGAAGGATAAAAAAGTAGCCCCATAAACCGTCGGATGTCTTGCTTGTTAAGGAGGTTGTTCTCCTCTCCGGGAGCTGCTCCGGAGAAGGAGAGACTCCGGGGCTTCCAGCAGGCTGCGTCTTCATATCTTCTCACCGTTCCTCTCCAGAGCTTGATCAGTTCTTGCCGCTCTTGTAATCCTGAATTTTCTTATTAGCCATATCCTGAATGTCCTGCAGGGAGCTTTCAAGATCCTGATCTTTCAGCCACAGTGCCTCGAATTTGGATGTGATATCCTGGCTGAGACCCGGAATGCCCGCCTCGAACGGCGTCAGGGAATACCCGATCTCACGAGCATCGAGGAATAACTGGGCATGCTCCGGCAGATTTCCTTCCAGGACCACATCATCCGTGCCTTGTACCGACGGGACCGCATTGCCACCGCCCTGCAGGCGGTAACGTTGACCTTCTTTACTTACATACTCGGAGAAAAAGGTATAGGCTGCTTCCTTATTCTTCGCTGCCTTGTTCATGACCAGGAATGCCGTTGGGATACCGGCCGGCTCGATTTTGTTGCCGGTGTTGGTAGGCCAAGTTACCACGTCATACTCAAGTCCTTGATTCTTCTTGAACAGCGGCAGATACCAACGTCCCGCAGCAACAAATCCGACCTGGTTGGACATAAACATGGCGTCCCCGCCCTGCCCTTTGGGAAGCGTCCCGGAGAACGTAATGTTCTTGGACTTCACGTTGTCGAACAGGAACTTGAAAGCCTCCATTGCCTTGGGATCCGAAGCCGCCACGAAATTCCCCTCGTCATCGTAGACCTGGCCTCCATTCGAGGTAACCCAGCTGTGATAGCTGTTCCAGGAATTATCCAGCACGTAGCCGTATTTCTTGCTGTCCCGGATCTTGTCCGACATTTCCTTGAACTTGTCCCAGGTCCATTGTCCATTCGCCTGAAGATCGGCAGGCATCTCGGTTATACCCGCTTCCTTCAGCACCTTCTTGTTGTACCACAACACCATCGGGTTGCAATCCACCGTCACGCCGTAAGTCTGCCCATCCCGCACCGCTGCTCCCCACAAGCCCTCGAAGTAATCCTCCTTCTTGATCAAGCTCTCCGGGGCATCCATGTAGGGGGTTAAATTCTCAATGCTTTGATTCTCGATCAATTTCACGATCAGACCGTCACCGGCGTAAAAAATATCCGGCGCCGTCCCTCCCGTTAATTGGGTTAATATTTTCTGATCATACTCGCCGGGAATTGGAATGAATTCGGCTTCGATATCAGGATGCTTCTTGTTGAAATCCTTGGTCAGCTCCTGGTAGCGGCTAAGCTCTCCGGGATTCCCCCAGCTCGCCCATTTAATCTTGACCTTCTCGCTACTTCCCGAATCTCCGCCCTCCGTAGTTCCGCCTCCTCCACACGCCTGAAGCATGGATGATAGTAGAAGAATGATTACAAGCAACGACCCTCTTACCTGTTTCCTTGTCATTTCATTTCCTCCATTCAAACCCGATTTAGTTTTGCTGGCACAGCACTTTGTAACCGCTTTAATTATAAAATTTTGGCAAAAAGCATTTGAACGGATTATGTTCCGAAAAAGTGGCTTCTTTTCCGATCTATGAAGTTTTGATCATTTACGGTGCTGTCCCTGGTACTCAGCTGGCGAAATCCCTACCAGCTTCTTGAACAATTTGCTGAAGTATTTCACATCATTAAATCCGGATCGGTCAGCTACTTCATACACTCTGAGCGAGGTCGTGGAGAGCAGCTCCTTGGCGCGTTTCAGTCGAAGGTCGATCACATAATCGATAAAGTTGTGCCCGGTGACGCGCTTGAACATTTCACTAAAATAGTTGCGGCTTACAGCCACGTCGTCCGCCACCTCCTGCAGAGATATGGGCTCGGTAAAGCGGGCGTTAATATATTGAACAGCCTGCAGCACAATCCGCTCATGCAGCGTGGATTCCGGGACGGGGTGACGGATGGCTTCCTCACGCAGCATGCGGAAAGCTTCAAGAACAAGCCCTTTTACCTCCTCCACCGATCGAAGCCGCCCCGCTTCTCCTGCCTGGGGCAGCGCCGGACCGCCAGGGAGATAATGCATGGCCAGCAGTCCCAGAATGCCCTCTGCTTCTTTAAGAACCGCAGGTTTGTTCATCCTTCCAGGCTTCCAGCGCTCCATGATCGCCTGCAGCTCCACTTCGCTTTTATCCATATTCCCAACAGCCAGCCCCGCTCTAAAGCCATACAGTCCGGAAGTTGAACCTTCCTGTGCCGATTCGGCATCCACGAGGAGCCTATCCTCCGCATGAAGAATCTGTTTATCCCTATAAAAGAAAAGCCCCTCCAGACTTTCAACGGCTTCTTGAAAAGCCTCATGCAGCTTGCCTATGCTGTTGAAGCCTCGGCTCAGTCCGATGATACAGCGAATTGGCAGCTTGATGCCCGCTTCGCTGACTTCCCGCCTCTCTTCGGGACGCACCGGTACGTAGGCCGCGATCCGGTCCGTTTCCAGCCGCGCTGCCAGCGCTTCCGGGACCTGGTCATATAACAGCTCCAGAAGCCGTTCGATCTCTTCATGCCAATCCTTCTGCTGTCCCCCCGCCGCCCGATCTCCTATGTCGGAATCAAGCTGAAGCACAGCCATCATATAAGAGCCGCCATGACTCCTGGCTTCCAAATCTTCTATCGCATTTGGATCGCCGGATAAGGCCTGAAACAGTATTTTCTCATCGGCCTTCTTCTTGTTCCGCCGCTGCTGCTGCTCATGCTCCGTCAGAATCCGCTGCATCTGCCGCTCCTCTTCCAGCTTCGAACGCATCTGATCGAGTATGGCACCGAGCGAGTCCGGGTCCAGCGTCGGCTTGAGAATATAATCCGATGCGCCAAGCCTGATGCCTTCGCGCACGAATTCGAAATCGCTGTGGCAGCTGAGCAGCAGCACCTTCACCCATGGACACAGCTCTCGGGTCCGGCGGGTCAGCTCCAAGCCATCCATGACGGGCATCGCGATATCCGTAATCAGAATGTCGAGATCCCCATTCAGAATCCACTTCATTGCCCGCTGTCCATTGGAGGCCTCTCCGACCAGACGATAACCGTGCTTCTCCCAATCGAAGGTGGATCGAAGTCCTGTACGAGCGATTGCCTCGTCATCCACGAGCAGCACTCTGTACATAAGCGTCCCCCCTTTCCTTGGCAAAGGTGATAGTGACCCGTGTACCTTCGTGTTCCCGGCTCTCCACCCACACTCCGTAGCCGCTGCCATAATACAGCTGGACCGTTTGGTGAACATGACGCAGCCCGATATGGGTCATGCCGTGTTTGGAGTGATCCTGATCATGCGAGAGCAGTCCTGTTATTCGCTCAGGTCTTATGCCGATCCCATTGTCCTCGATCTGTACCAGGACATCCTGCTGCTGCGATGAAATCCTGATCTGAATCACGCCCGTGTCATCCAGCGGCGCAATCCCGTGAAAGATCGCATTCTCCACAATTGGCTGCAGCAGCATCCGGGGAATATGGATGTCCTCCATATCCTCAGGACAATCGATCCTTAGTTCAATCTGATGGTCGTAACGGTAATTCTGAATAATCATGTATTTACGGAGCTGCTCCAGCTCGTCGCCGAGCCGTATGAACACGCCATTGCGCTCCAGGCTCCCCTCCAGCAGATGAACAAGGGCGGTGACCGATTGATCCACGTCGTTAGTCCGGTTAAGCTTGGCCATCCAGCGGATGGAATTCAGCGTATTGTAGAGAAAGTGGGGATTAATCTGGTACCGCAGTGCACGGATTTCCGCTTTTTTCTTCTCGGACTCCTCCGCGGCAATCCGCCTGATCAGCAGATCAATTTGCTCAATCATTTTGTTGAAGCTTCTTCCCAGCTGCCCAATTTCACTGGAACCTACATTCTTGCTCCGGACCGATAGATCTCCTGCTTCGCTTCTGCGCATAAGCCTGCTTAGCTGGACGAGCGGATTGCCAATCCGCCGGGTCATGAAATAACCGATGCCGATCGCTGCGAGGATCGATCCGAAGACAATCCAGACGGTGAAACTCCGGATGCTGGCCGAGTCCGCCGTCAGCTCCTTAAGCGGTACCATCCCAACCACATGCCAGCCATTGTTCAGGCGCGACGGAATCATGAGTGTTTTATTGTTGTTCAGGTTATATTCCGTCAGACCCGTCGGCAGCTTGATCTGGGACTGCTTCCCATACATGGAGGGATCGGGATGATAGAAGTAACGGTTCTCATCATTGGCCACGTACATATACCCTGTATCACCGAACTGGACATGGTTTAATTCGTCGATCAGGACATCCCCCATGATCTCGATGAACATCACCCCCACAATCTCCCCCGTATCCCAGCTCCGTATCGCCCTGCCCAGGCCGAATACCGGAAATCCCATTCCCGTCTGCTTCAGGTAGGAGGTATCGGACAGGCCGAACCATACCGCCTGGCCGTTAGCTTCCAGAATCGACTGATACCAAGCGGAATCCCATTGGTCCGGGATGGACATCAGGGAATCGGCACTGAGGACCGAATTGTTCCGCAGCACATCGAATACATACACATCCAATATTTCCGGCGAGTTAATCATGATGGAGGTCAACAGATCCTTTCCCTCCTTCACCTTCAGCGTCAGATCATATTTGCTCATATCCTGATCCTCCAGAATGCCGTGCACCACCTTGCTGTTCAGCACCATCATCGAGGAATCGTCCAGTTTCTTGAAAAACATATTCAGTTTGTCACTGACTTGAGTAATGGTGAGAGAGGCAACTTTACTGACTTGTTCCTCCACAATTGATGCCGATTTGTTGTACGACAGGAAACCCATAATAAGTACCGGGAGTGTGGTGCCGATGAAAAAAAACAAAAACAGCTGAATGACAATCGAATGAAGACGATGATATCCCCGCATACAAACTCCCTCCGTTTCGTAAATGAAAATGATGAATCTCTTTTTGATAGCGCTTACATAAATACTTAGCCTTCTTACCTCATTTCCTCCTTCAAGCTCTCCTCTTCCACCTCCTCTACCGTTTGCTTTCCCCCTTCCCGCCTTCTCCCCAAGTCCCCGTATCTGGCATAACCCAGAACTCGCTCTGCTCCCGGGTGTATACATCGTATTATGTTTTAAGATGATTGTCCCTAAGTCGATCTGCTTATGTTTGGAGTCTGTGCTTCACTTCACCGAGGTCATCTCCATATAAAAAAAGAGATGGCCCCGAATAACTCCGGGTCCATCTCTTTGTATTCGTATAATGCCGCCCTTTGGCTTAGTAAGCCAGTGTGAACAAACCGTTGATGTGGGACAGGTAACGCATGTTACTCGCTTCCTTCATCAAGGTTGCAGGCAGACCTTTCAATTGGGTCTTGTTCGCGCCGATCGTACCGATGGCATCTTTACGTCCCAAGCTGCCCAGCGTACCGGAGAATACCGGTGCGAAGGAAGCTGGTGCGCCGCCGTTCAATTGAGCGAACATGTTGTATCCGATCAGCTCGCCCATTTGCCATGCCAGCTGTGCTGTCGGCGGGAACGGACGACCTTCTGGTCCCATAACAACCGCGCTGTCGCCAGCAACATATACGTCAGGGTGGGAAGCGGATTGCAGGAATTCGTTCACAACCGCACGTCCGCGGTTCACTTCGATTCCGCAGTTAGCGACAACGCTGTTGCCTTGTACGCCGCCTGTCCATACCAGTGTGCTGGTTTCGATGGTGCTTCCATCTTTCAGCTCAACGGTGGTGCCGTCCATTTTGGTAATAGGCAATCCAGTCAGGAAGTTCACGCCGCGTTTTTGCAGGCTTGTTGTCGCACGGTCAACCAATTCAGCAGGGAAGCCCGGCAAAATGGAAGGAGCAGCTTCAACACAATAAAGCGTGATTTCCTGTGGATCGATACCGTATTTGCGAGCCAGCTCGCTTCTCATATCGGCATATTCACCAACAAGCTCAACGCCGGTCAAACCGCCGCCGCCAACCACGATGGTAGCGTCCGCTTTGTTTTTTGTTTTGCTGTATTCCGCAATGCGGGACTCAACGTGAGCACGCAGACGGTTTGCATCGTTAACAGACTTCAGAATGAAGCTGTTCTCTTGAAGTCCCGGGATACCGAAAAATGCAGTTTCACTGCCCAGAGCGATAACCAGGGCATCATATGTGAAGCTGCCGCCGTCATCGAGGGAAACCGAACGCTCATCCGGCTTGATTTCCTTAACATTGCCGATGCGCAGGTCAACGTTCGCGCCGCGCAGAAGCTTATCCAGCGGCAAAGCTACTGCTTTCTCTGCGATGTTGCCTGCTGCCAGGCGGTGCAATTCCGTAATGATCTGATGGGTTGGGAAACGGTTAATCAGCGTGATTTTTGCAGATGCGCCGAAATGCTCGCGTGCAGAAAGTGCACTAAGCAAGCCGCCGTAGCCTCCGCCCAAAATTAAAATATGTTTAGACATGACCATCCTCCGTTCTTCGTATGATTTATGGATTAACGCTTGTTTTGTTGGTCGCGCTCGTTAAGAACGTCCAAAAAAGCCTGAGCATAGCGAAGACCCTTTTGAACCTGAGGATCTTTCAGCATTTTCATCAGACCAAATACACCGATCTGAGCTTGGTCGCCTTGAGCGTGGACACGATCCCCGGCTTCGATAGCTGCAGATGCAACGCTTTTTGCTGCTGTCGTTACCGGCTTCGCGAATCCGCTGAGGGAAGCCATAGTGTCTTCCGCAAGCACGGGATCCGTAGCTACGGATTTACCGAAATCATACGCTTTGGTCATGACGGACAGCATTTCCGTAAGTTTAGGAAGATTGTCCACGAGAGTTGTAAGGGATTCCTGAACCTCGGGCTTGAGCAGTTGTTCGAGCAGCACATCAGGACGGCTGGACGCCGCAGCTTCTTGGTTTCCTACAACATTTTCCGGAGTTTCGGACGGTTGTGGAGAAGATGTTTCTGTCATAAAGAATTGCCTCCTTTTCTTTAAGTAAATTCCCAAGATGAACTTGGCGACGATCGAACCGGCTAGGTTTAATTTTGGGATAACCGGTATCTATTATGCATCACTTACAAAAGTGCGAACTTATGGGTGACTCATCTATCGCCAAAAATAAAGCAGGGGGAAGCTTCCCCCTCCTTTATTCTGAAACATTCTTAGGGATTGTGATAAATATCTCTAAGTACTAGTCTATAACTTGTGCAGCATAATTACAAACATAAAATACAAATTTCGACTACAAAGTTAGAACGCGATATTCGCTTTCTTCATATGTCACTCTTGTAACAGGGTGGCCGGAAAAGTCAAGCGCGTCCCGAATCGGAATCCAAGCCGTGCCGCCGATCAGATGCACATCCGATGACACAGGTTTGCCACCTGTTTGATGGGATAACAGCAAGCCCCCTACCGGGTCCGCATCCCAGCGATTCCCTCCAAGCTTCACCTGCACGGTTTTGTTATGAGACTTCCAGGACACGCTTCCGCCAAGCCGCTCCACCAGGGAGCGCAGCGGAACCATCAGCCGGCCGTCCACCAACTTGTATTCACCTGCCGCAAACGCGGTTTCAAGTCCGCCGAATTCCACGGCGAGCGTCCTTCCAGATTCAAAGAGTGCGGAATTGGCAACAACTTCCTGTGTGATCCACTGCTTCGAAGGCTGCGAAGCCTTTCGGGCCGCCTTCTGTGCGGTAAATTGAACAGGCTGCGTTTTTGTCGAAAGCACTTCAAAGGCGTACCCCTGCTTTTTATAATAAGAAATAATGTCCGGCAGAGCCTTCACGCTTTCGCCATGCCCTTTACCATCATGAAGAAGCACAATCGCCTCATTGCCCTTAACTTTTGTGGTTGCCCCTTTTACGATGTCCTTAACCGGGACCCCTTTATACTTGGAATCGCCACTGTCAACATTCCAATCGAATACATGATAGCCACCCTGCTTCATCAATTGAAAATAGGCTTCGTCAAAATGACCTGCCGTGCCCCCTGGTGCTCGCACCAACTGCGGCCGCTCCCCCGTAATCAAGCGGATGACTTCCTCCGTCTTCTTAATCTGTCCCCAGAAATCCTGAAAACGCCCGTAGAGCTGGTCGTAACGATGATCATATGTATGATTCCCGATGGTATGGCCTTCTTCATAGATGCGATTGATAATCTCCGGACGGGTCTCGGCTTCCTTGCCCAGTACAAAAAAAGTGCCTTTAATTCCTTCTCGCTTCAATATATCAAGCACCTCAAGCGTTAAATCCGATGGCCCGTCATCAAAAGTGAGATAAACCGTTTTATCCGTTAGTTTTTTATATGAAACAGGTGCGGCGTTCACAGCGGGTTTGTCCTTGTCTGCCGTAATGACGATGGGCTTGCTTACCTCTTTCCCCTTCATCTGTGCAGCCTGCTGAGGCACTGCCAGGGGTACTGTCGCCAGAGGAGCCTGTTCTACATATATCTCCATCGGCCGCTGGAAGTCCAATCCCGTACCGATCATGATCAGAACAGCCAATACGCCGAAGAATACTGCAATTGATGTTACCCGCACCATGTTTTTCATTATCAACTCTACCTCCATCGTTTCTATGAGTTCGGTTTCCTGATAGATTATAGTGGGGCGAATATTTGAAAAAAGACTAGAATCTGATATTTTCTTGCGAACTTGATTTTAATTCAGATTACTAGTAAACTGAATTTGAGTTCTTCGCTAGCGTTATCTTAATTCCATTATTATAAGAAGCTTCGTTATACAGATTTGGATTAATTCTTGGCCTATTTCGAGATGAGAAGGGATGATAGAAGCTATGGACAACAACTCAACGGTATTCAAACGCGATATTGCAGAGGTCAGAGACGTCGTTCTCCGGCGCAACAGCCCCATCCATGCCGCTGGACCCGTTATTGAATTCGGTAACTGGACCCAATCCGACCCGTTTCTCGGCATGATGGAAGACAAATTCCAAGCCGGTTCATTCGACGACCATCCCCATCGGGGAATTGAAACCGTTACTTTTGTAATCGACGGAACCATCGAGCATTATGACAGCGTCTCCGAACAACGCGGGGTGCTTGGGCCCGGTGATGTGCAGTGGATGACTGCCGGCAGCGGCGTCATCCACAACGAAGTCCCTTCCGAGGGCGTAACGGCTCATGTCCTGCAGCTCTGGGTCAATTTGCCCCGTGACCGGAAAATGACCTCCCCTCGCTATCAAAACCTGAAGGGGGCGGAGATGCCGGTCAGACAAGAGAAGAGTGCGATCGCACGGGTCTTTTCCGGCTCATCTGGCCATGTGGTATCCGGCACTAAAAACCATGTTCCGGTTACGATGGTTGAGGCCATCCTTGAGCCTGGCGCTTCCATAGCGCAGGACCTGCCCGGCAGCTACAACGGCTTCATCTATATCCTTGAGGGCAGCGGAACCTTCGGAAGCCAAGGTGTGACTGCCTCCCAGAATCAGGTGCTGTGGCTGGGTGCCGGTATTGATGGAATGCCAAGTGAAATCCAGGCAACGGCTGTGGAGCCCCTCCGCTTCGTGCTGTATGCAGGCGAACCCTTGAAGGAACCCGTGGCCGCACGCGGCCCCTTTGTCATGAATACGGAAGAAGAAGTGAATGAAGCGTTCCGCGAATACCGGATGGGTACGTTCTTGAAGCATTGATCCCTCCCACCCGTCTATTCCTCCGGTCCTATTTTCTCAAAAGAACGGTCCCTTATTATGCCTGTCCAGGCATGCTGAGGGACCGTTCTTCATATAGCTTATGACAGCACGGCCGTGAGAACCGCTTCGACATGACCTTTTACTTTAACCTTCCGCCACTCCCCTGTCATCTTCCCGTTCTCATCAATCAAAAAGGTGGAGCGTATAATGCCCATATACTCACGGCCGAACATCTTCTTCATCTGCCAGACGCCAAACATCTCGCTTACCTTATGCTCCTCATCAGACAGAAGCAAATAGGGCAGGCTATGCTTATCCATAAATTTGGCATGAGATTTCAGCGGATCCGGGCTGATTCCGATCACGACCGCGCCCGCCTCTTTCAAGGCACCATAATGGTCACGGAAGCTGCAAGCCTCCTCGGTACAGGTCGGCGTCATATCTTTCGGATAAAAGAACAGCACGACTTTGCGTCCACGAAAATCGCTTAAAGATACCTTCTCCCCATTCGAAGCCGGAAGTGAAAAGTCCGGCACCTGGCTTCCGATTGTCAATTGCGTTTGATCTACGATAAGGCTTCAACTCCTGCTGTACGGACCTTATGGCCCGTAAAATTGATTGTCTTTTCGAAAAAAATTATAATAGAATGAATGTCGAATATTCAAATGTTCTATCGAATTTATTCATCAGCGTAATCCGAAAGGAAGAACACAATGACCAAAAAAACAAAGAAGACGATTATATGGAGTGTAAGCATCGTGCTCGCAGCTGTCATTGGCTACGGCATTTATTATGCAGTTTCATTCTACGACGGCTTGCACAGTCTTCAAAAATCAGGCGAATCCTCCCCTTTCCGGGAACTTGAAAAAGTGGATGCCAAAGCCCCTGCCCCACCGGAGTGGGAAGGAACGGAGACCGTTAACATTTTACTCATGGGTGTCGATGCCCGCGGATTTGAGGAAGGTGAAATCCCTCGCTCCGACAGTATGCTTGTTGCCTCAATTGATCCCGTAGCCAAGAAAATGCACTTATTCTCTATTTTGCGCGATACTTACGTAGAAATACCTGGATATGATCGAAACCGGATCAATACGGCAATTACGCACGGTCCGAATACGGCGATGAAGGCCGTAGGCGATTTGCTTGGTATCCCGGTTCAATACTATGTCTATACGGATTTTCAAGGTTTTATGAAGTTGGTTGATTCCGTCGGCGGCGTTGATTTCTATGTTGAGAAGGACATGAATTATTCCAGTAAAGCAGATAAAAATGAATACGACATTGAACTTAAAGAAGGCATGCAGCATCTTGATGGTAATGCGGCGCTGCAATACGTCCGCTTCCGCTATGATGCGATGGGCGACTTCACTCGAACCGAGCGTCAGCGCGAGCTCCTGAAGGCCGTAGCCAAGAAAATGCAGACCACCACATCAATCATGAAGCTGCCGGAGATTCTGAAATCCGTCAGCCCGTATATTGATACCAACCTCGATGTCGAGGATATGTGGAAACTCGCCAATGTCGCCTATAAGAGCAAAATGAGCGGCAGTGAGCAGGTTCCTCCGATGAAACTTCTGAAAGAAGAAACCATTGGAGGCGCAGCCGTCTTAACCGTTGGCAATCCGGATACGCTGAAGCAGTATATCCAGGATATCATGAATCCGCCGGTGCCTGATCCAGAGACCGAGGGCAGCGAGAGCACGGAAAGTGATCCTGCCAGCAGTTCTTCCGACAGCATCGCTACTCCATCCACAACAACAGACCGCAATTAACACCCTATACCGCATCAGGACAGGTCGCTACTTCATTCAGCAACCTGTCCTGATTCATGAAGAAAGGAAGTTTTAGTCTAATGTCCACATCCAGAAACCATTCAGAAACCCTGTATCAAGAAGCACTCCAGCATATCGTTGGAGGCGTGAACAGTCCCTCCCGATCGTTCAAAGCCGTGGGAGGCGGTGCCCCTGTCTTCATGAAGCGCGCAAACGGAGCCCACTTCTGGGACGTGGACGGCAACCGCTATATTGATTATCTGGCGGCTTACGGCCCGATCATAACGGGACATGCCCATCCGCATATTACAGCCGCCATTACAGCCGCTGCCCAAAATGGCACTTTATACGGTACACCGACCGAGCTTGAGATTACCTTGGCTAAAATGCTGAAGGAAGCCATCCCCTCCATGGACAAGGTACGTTTTGTCAACTCCGGCACCGAGGCTGTCATGACCACGATCCGTGTAGCCCGAGCATATACCAAGCGCAACAAAATCATCAAGTTTGCGGGCTGCTACCACGGCCATTCGGATCTTGTCCTTGTAGCCGCAGGTTCAGGTCCGTCCACGCTCGGAATCCCAGACAGTGCCGGAATTCCGAGCAGCATCGCTTCGGAAGTGATTACGGTTCCGTTCAATGATCTGGAAGGCCTGCGCGCTGCCCTGGACCGATGGGGCGATGATGTTGCTGCCGTCATGGTGGAACCGATTGTCGGCAACTTCGGCATGGTCATGCCGAAGCCGGGATTCCTGGAGGGGTTATGCCAGATGACTCACGATAATGGTTCCCTTGTCATCTATGACGAGGTCATCAGCGCCTTCCGCTTCCACTACGGCTCCAGCCAAACCTACGCGGGCCTGGCTAACCACGAGGCTATACAGCCCGACCTTACAGCACTTGGCAAAATCATCGGCGGCGGGCTGCCGATCGGCGCGTATGGCGGCCGCAAGCACGTGATGGAGCAGGTCGCTCCGCTGGGCCCTGCTTATCAGGCTGGAACCATGGCGGGCAACCCCGCTTCCATCGCAGCTGGAATCGCCTGTCTGGAGGTTCTGCAGGGTGATGGGGTTTACGAGGAAATGGAACGATTGACAATCAAGCTGACGGAAGGCTTGCAGGCTTCCGCGGACCGCTACGGCATTCCGCTGACCATCAACCGGATCCGCGGCTCCTTCTCCACCCACTTCTGCGATCATCCGGTTACGAACTATGATGAAGCGCAAGACACCGACGGCGAAGCGTTCGCTGCCTTCTTCCGCCACATGCTGGACCGCGGCGTGAACCTGGCTCCTTCCAAATACGAGGCCTGGTTTATGACAACGGCCCATACGGATACGGACATCGAGGCCACGCTGGTTGCTGCGGAGGAATCATTTAAGGCCATGAAGAATTAATCCTATATATCCAAAAAGACGCAAGGAGGTACGCCCATGAAAAAACACCTAAACAAGTTATAACAGGCTTCCTATCCATGCGGTGCTTCTACGGTCCGAATTCGTGGACCTCCTGCCTGTCCGATTCGAATAAAGCTGCTCTAAAAATATGAATACGGAGGCATGGATAACATGAGAAGCGAACAAGAGATGATGGATTTGGTACTGGGCTATGCAGCCCGTGACGAACGGGTTCGGGCCGTGACCCTGGAAGGATCCAGAACGAATCCGAATGTGCCCAAGGATATATTTCAGGATTATGATATCAGCTTTCATGTAACGGACATGGACAGCTTCATTCAAGATCCGAATTGGATCGGTGTTTTCGGGGAACGGATAATTCTGCAGACGCCGGAAGACATGGCTATGTTTCCCCCTGATCTGGGAGGCTGGTTCTCGTACCTGATGTTATTTACCGACGGCAACCGGATTGACATGACCCTGATTCCCATCGAGGAGAAGGAGAAATACTGCAAGGAAGACAAACTGATCCAGATCTTAATGGATAAAGATCAAATCTTTCCCAAGATTCCTGCTCCTTCCGACGAGGATTTCTGGGTACAGCGTCCGTCAGCAGCCTTTTTCGAGGATTGCTGCAACGAGTTCTGGTGGGTATCCACGTATGTCGCCAAGGGCTTGTGGCGGGCAGAAATCCTGTATGCCCAGGATCATCTTCACAACATCATGCGGCCGATGCTGATGAAAATGCTGGAGTGGCAGGTAGGAACCCAGACCGATTTCTCACTCAGCGTAGGCAAGAACGGCAAGTACTTGAACAAGCACCTGTCTGCGGACAGCTGGAATGAGCTGATGTCCACCTACCCTCGCGGAACCTACGAAGAGGTATGGGAGGCGCTGTTTACGATGGGAGCGCTGTTCCGCAGAACCGCGCTGGATGTCGCTAAGCAGCTTGGCTTTGACTATGACATGGGGCAGGATCAGCGCGTGAGCGCCTTCCTGCGGCATGTCCGGCAGCTGCCGGCGGATGCACGCGAAATCTACTGATTCTGATTGAAGCAGCGGAAACTGTCGCAGGCTGTTGTGACCCTGCCACACGGAAATGCTACCGATGTTTGCCCCCTGGAAACCGAACAACCCGCTCAAGGAATTCCTTGAGCGGGTTGTTCGTATTTCTCTTTAAAGATAGGCCGACCATCGCCGGTCTCTCTCCTATTTCTGCTCGATTTTGTCGAAGAAGTTCTCCTGTACTAACTTGGCCGTATCGTCCAGCTGCTTCTTGGAGTCCGTGCCTTCCTTCGAGAACGATTCCTGTACGACATTGGACATCGCGGCATAATAGTCCTGCGTGCCAAACTGCGCTTCCGGCTTGCCTTCCAGCAGGCTAAAGAGCTGTGGATCATATTTGTACACGTTGTCGTATTTATCGTAAATCGCTTTTACCTTGGCTGCGTACTCCGAATCATCGCTGAAATATTCAAGCGGTGTCGGAACGAAGTATTTGCCCTCGGCTTTGCGGGCATTGATTGTATCCTCCACTGATTTCAGAGCATCATCCGTAAAATAATCAAACGTAATGTAACGGAATGCCATTTCCTGCTCATCCTTCGTGGCGTTCGGGTTGATAACCAGGTAGTTACCGCCCAGAATCCCGTGATGTGCTCCGCCCTTCTCCATAGCTGGCATTGGATAAGCGATCACATCCTCAGGCTTCATGCCGCCTTCATTCAACGCAGGCTGGATCACGTCAAATGCACCTGCAATGACCATAGCCGTACGTCCTTGCTGGAACGAACTGACAGCATCGCCCCAACCGAGAGCCCAGTCCTGGGGAATGGCATTTCCTTCCCATCTCAGTTTCTTGTAGAAATCCAGTGCCTTCACGCCGGCTTCCGAATTAAACACGGCCTTCACTTTACCGTCCTCGTTCACTTCGATATCCCCGCCGGCTTCGAACAGGAAGTTGGTCCAGTTCCAGCCTGCCTCATTGCCTTTGCCCATTGGCGCAATACCGGATATACCTGCCTTCGGATCAGCGGCACCCTTCGCCGTGTTGTACATATCGTCCCACGTCCAATCCATCGGCGGCAATGCTACTCCCTTCGCGTCCAGCAGTTTCTTGTTCACGATGGTTGACGTGATGTATCCGTTCTGCGTAACGCCGTACACCTTGCCGTCTACGATAAATTGCTCCTGCAGCACAGGGTTCATGTCGTCCTTGTACTCCCAGTTGTTCCAGAACTCCGTAATGTCGGCTACCCAGCCCCGCTCCACGAGCAGCTGCGCTTCTGTAGCCCAGGTGTTATAAAATGTCGGTGCTTCGTTCGAAGCCATCTTTACCCCAATTTCATTGACGCTGTACTGCCAGTCATCCTTCACAATCGTCACGTTTGGATACTTCGCCTGGAAACGCGCGATTTTATCATCCTCCTGCTGACGCAGTGTGGTATCGTCCGGCAGCGGATAGTGAATCTTGATCGTTACTTTTTTATCCGCGACATCCTCTTTCGGCTCTTCATTCTGTGTCGTGGTTGTCCCCCCTGTATTGGTGGTCCCTCCCTCTTTACTGGTGACCTCCGGAGCTGCTTTGCCGCCGCCGCACGCTGCAAGCAAGGAGCTGAACAGCATAAGGCAAATCAGTAGTGCTGAGAACTTGCGCATGGATACTCCCCTTTTCCTTATTGAAATAATATGTTCTTTCCTATCTCCATCATAAAAGCGGAACGCTGAAAGAACGATGTGCATTCATATGACGATCATGTGCAGGCCTACGATCATGCAAACGCTATTTCTACCCTTTGACGGCCGAGAGGCTGACGCTGCGCATGATAAACTTCTGGAACAGCAGAAACACAAAGATAGGCGGCACCATCACCATGAACAGGATCGCGAATTTAATGCTGCTGTCCAGGTTCCGTGCATTGATCACATACTTGTAGATGGCTGTTGCCAGTGTGTATTTGTCCTGTGTCTGCATCACAAGGGACGGCCAGAACCAATCATTCCACGCAGTCGAGAAAATAAAAATCGCAAGCGTTGCAAAAATCGGGACCGACAGCGGAATCGCGATACGCAGAAAGCTGCTGATCTCCGAAGCGCCGTCGATGCGCGCCGCCTCAAATATCTCGGGATGAATGCCATCGAAGAAGTTTTTGATCAACAGGAAGAAGTAAGCGTTCGCCCCTGCCGGCAGCCAGAACGCCCAGTAGGAATTCAGCAGCCCCAGCTCCTTCAAATTGACGAAATTCGGAATCATATAACTCGATGCCGGTATAAACAAGGTCATGAGAATGAAGAAATAAATCGCCCGGTGATACGGAACTTTAATGCGCGAAATGCTGAATGCCGCAAGGCCCAATACCAGAATGGTCACCAGCAAATTACCGCCAAAAATAAACAGCGTATTCTTGAGAAACATCGGCAGATCAATGTAATCCCACCCCTTCGGGAAGTTATCCCAATGCCACTCCGAAGGGAAAAATCGCGGAGGAAACGTGTTGATCTCCTGGTTGCTCTTCAGGCCGTTGAACATCGTCATGCCGATCGGATACAGCATCGTAAAAGCCATTGCCGCAATACACAGCACCATAAAGCCGTAAACCACTTGATTCAAGGGTTTTCTCAAATCCGAAGTCGATAATATGCCTCTCTCTTTCATCCTAGTACTCCTCCCTGTTCATCTTGAATTGCAGGATGCCAAGTATGCTCAGCACGAGGAACATCAAGACGCCCATTGCGGTTCCCGCCCCGTAATCCAGCTGGTTAAACGCATATTTTACGGTGAGGAGAGCATAGGTGAGCGTGGCCTTGTTCGGACCACCGTCCAGCATCGCGAGCTGCGATTGATACGCCTGTGAAGTACCGATCAGCTGCAGAATCAGCATGAGTATAATCAGATTGCGCATCGAGGGAAGCGTAATATATTTGATCCGGGCCCATACGCCCGCACCGTCGATTTCGGCGGCTTCATACCAATCTTTAGGTATGCTGAGCACCCCCGCCAGATAGATCAGCATTGCCGAGCCGAATTGCTGCCACGTTTCCATCACGACCAGTGCCACCATCGAGAAGCGGCTATCCGATATAAACGATACCGGCTCTGCCCCGAAGAAGCCAAACAAGGCATTGATCGGCCCCACCGGATCATACATCCATCTCCACATGCCGTAGAGCACAACACCGGGTACAACAAACGGAAGATAAGCCGCGATCCGGGCGAAGCCCTGGAACAGCTTCAGCTCCGAGATGGCAATGGAAGCCACTATCGGCACCCAGAAGCCGATCACAAACGTTAACAGCATGAAATAGAGTGTATTACGAACGGAAAGCAGCAGGTCGGGATTACTCAGAACGTTGGCGTAATTATCCAACCCGACGAAGGTGTTTCCTTTGACAAAATCGATATGAAAAAAGCTGTAAAAGATCCCTTTAAATATCGGCACCCATAAAAACACGATAAAGATCGCAATAGCCGGAACGAGGAATAAATACCCCCATAAATACTTCCTCCACAGCGGCTTTCGCTTGTGCTCCTGCCGGGTACGATGGCCGGGCTCCGTCAGAGCCTGGCCTTGTGACATGACCGTTTCTTCCATCAGACTCCCTCATTCCTTTATTTAATGTCTAGCTTTTATTTTAAAAAAGCAGGGGAGCCTTCGAACATGTCTAAAACTATGTGAAGTATGACCGTTCTTACTTCTTTAACTCACTCGGGCTGACGCCGAAGTACTTTTTGAAGATTTTGCTAAAATGCTCCGGGGACTCATAGCCGACCCGCTCGGCAATCTCGTACCGGCGAAGATCCGTGTTCAGGATCAGAGACCTGCTCTCTTCCATCCGAAGCTTGACCACATACTCCCATAGGCTGCTGCCGGTATATTTTTTGAACAGATAACTTAAGTAGTTCGGGCTCACGTGATTGTTCTTGGCCACCTCATGTATCGTAAGTCCCTTCTGACGGTAATAATCCTCGATGTACTGCCTGGTATTCTCAACGATCCGGTTGCTCTGGCTCGAAAGCACCTCCTGCGACGTTTCATGGGCATAGTTGTGCCAATTGAAGTCCCCGTAATAAAACACATGAAAATCATGCAGCTGCTGGCTCCACAGCATCGCCTTATCCGCCTGACGGCTGAGCACGCTCAAAAATTCGGTCCCCCTCAGGATTTGGCTTATTCCCACGGTACAGCTCTGCTTCAGGTGCTGCTCCACGTGGTGGTGCAGGCTCCGGCCAATCATCTCCAGGTGATGGATCTTTCCGCCCGCATTCTCCTCCATTTCCTGTTCGCTCCATTGAAGGATGATGTTGATATCCCGCTCCGGCGAGTAGAACGCCAGGGTGTGCGGCTCCTGCTCCAGCAGCTCTTTGGCAATATTCAGCGTTGCGTATTGAATCAGGCGTATGTCTTGTGAGGAAAAAGAAGATTCGGTGCCTTGCTTCAGGGCAAGCTTCATCTTGATGACGGCAAAATAAGGACCGATCAAGCCGAGCTCCGACTCGTCGTGCAGATCGGCTAACTCTGACTGCTCCGGCTCGGTTGCAAGCCGCTGATTCAGCCGCTCCGTTCTCCCGGACGGAGGCTCATCCATCCGAAAATGCTCATTGTCCGCCATGAGAAACTGCTCTACCTGAGGTGCAGGTTTATCCAGCTTCAGCAGTACACTGCGAACCGAATCCAGAAACTGCTCGCTGTTCAGCGGTTTGATCAAATAATCCCTTGCCCCGAGCTGGAGCGCCCGCTGCGCGTATTGGAACGTTTCATGGGCTGAAATAATGATGGTCTGGACCCATGGCTTCACAATCTTGGCCTGCTGCATCAGCTCGATGCCGTTCATCTCACCCATCTGGATATCGGTGACCAGCAGATCAATATCTCCCATTCGTATGTAATCCAGCGCCTCCTGCCCGCTATAGGCCGTTGCAATGTCGTCTATGGCAAGCCCCGAAGACGTTAGCAGTCCCGCCAAGCCTTTGCATATCAACGGTTCGTCGTCTACCACCAAAATGTTGTACATCAGGAGACCTCCTGTTCGTTTAAGGTAATGGTTGTTGCTTCCATCCGGGGGATCGTAATGGTCACCCGGGTCCCCCCTTCGTCTCTTGGTTCATATTGCAGTCCGTATCCACTTCCATAATGCAGCTGAATCCGCTCATGGATATTGCGGATGCCATAGCCCAGCGAATGATCCGGGGCTTCATCATACAGCAGCCTGCGGATGGATTCGTAATTGACCGGACGATAGCCGTTGTCCTCGATGACAATCCGGCAGTGTCCATCCTCCAGATGACCGGATATGCGGATGATTCCGTCCTCGCCCATATTTTTAATGCCGTGAATAATGGCATTCTCCAGCAGCGGCTGCAGCGTAATCTTCGGCACATGATTCACCAGCAAATCCTCCGGAACCTCCCAGTGGACCGCGAACTGGTAATCATAACGATTCAGCTGGAGATTAATATAAGCCCCCGCATGCTCAAGCTCTTCCCCAAGCGTAATGAGATCCCGGCCTCTGCTGAGACTGATCTTCATCAATTTGGACAGATCCTTGATCATTTCGGCAGACTCCGTATTCCCTTCCATCGTGCTCTTCCAGTAAATGCTCTCCAGCGTGTTGTACAGCAGATGAGGATTTATCTGCTGGTAGAGAAGCTGCAATTGCGCCTCCTTCTGCTTCAAATCCATACGGTATTTGTAATGGATCAGATCATTCAATCGGCGGGCCATGTCATAAATCGTGGAGATCAGGACACTGACCTCATCCTTTCTGCGCCGATACGGGGTTTCCGGCACAATGTTCCCCGGTTCATAGCGCCGTACAAAATGGGCCAGCTTCTGGAGCGGTGTCATCAACGACTGCCAGAAATAAAAGACGATGATTAGGCCCACAACAAAATAAGCGATGGAGATGACCTGGATGACCCGCTTCATCTCGCTTTGCTGGGCGAGCAGCGTTTTGACAGGAACCTTATAGACCAGCTTCTGCTGAAGCATATAGTTATAATCGATGACGTAGATGAAATCCGAGGTGATAACGTCCATGACGCCCATGGTAGAGCTGCCCGGATCAACCTCGGGCGGCAGCTCAAGCGTCCCCGCCAAGCCTTTTACCGATGAAGTCAAAATATTGTTGTTCCAGTCCGTCAAATAGAGCTCCCCGTCCGGTATGGATACCGTTGATAAGGACTCTCCGATCCGCGCATCCAGATTGGTAACAACCAGAACGCCGATGGTTCCGCCCTGATAAATATTGTTGACGGCCCGCACGTAGCTTAGGGTCTCTTGATCCTTGCGCCCTTGCACCGGGGGTGACAGATGCTCCATGCGCCGCAAATATCCGTTGCCCTTCATCGCCACGGCTTCATCAAACCAAGCCGGCTTCTCATTCTCGTCCGAGAAGAAATACACGCCTGCTTTTCTGCGTTCGGGGTAATAAGGAGCAAAAAAGTAACTGTTGTCGGGGTCATACACATAGAGAGAGTAATAAACCGGTTCGCGCTCATCCGTCTCCTGGGAGAAGGAAAACAGCATCTTTTCAAGGCGTTCATAGTTCTTCACCCGCTCCAGAACACTCCCCTCGGAAAAGGTGCCGAGCTGCTGGATCTGCGAGTTCTGAATGACTGTAGAGGTTACTTTGTTAACGGTTTCAATGTCCCGGTTGATGAGCTTGAAATTCTGTTTGTTCAGCTCGATATAGGCATTGGTCACATGGCGCTTCAGAATTTGACCAGCCATGGAATTCCCGTAGGCGTTGAGTGCAAACAACGGGATGACCAGCACCAGGAACAGCAGAATCATCTGCTGTTTAATATTCATGCGGCTTAGCGGATTTTTGAAGCGGTTCTTCATCTGCCCTTGCACCTCCGGCTTTTTCAAGCATATCAACAATCAAATGGAACCAGCGTAGTCATTCCTACGGAAATGATGCGTATTTTTACGATGAGATACGAAGTCTCAACTGGAAGTATTAGCCTCGGGGCATGTAATTTCCTGCTAGCTCGTCGGGGTTTGCAGGGGGCGTGGCTTCGGGGGGACAAAATTCAAAATGCCCCCATACGGGTCCGAGCGGACGGAATGGAGGCTTTTGTAACGGATATTTACTTGGAACTTTGCAACTCGATTCGATGCAAAAGGGAAAATCCATTGTGTCTATCAACAGATCGAATACGTTTAGGAGAATGTGGAGTTAAAACCATTGTGCGACGTTTCATTGTCGAGTGACAAGAACCGCATTCAAGCGATCCATCATACGGACGATGATCTTCCCCCCTTCCCGGGGAACATTTTACCATCGCGCAGGACTCCGAATATGGGCGACTTCGCCTAAGGAGACCGTTCGCCTCCATTCTTACTGGGCCGTTAAAATCAGTGGTCCATCCGGCGTGATTGCAATCGTATGTTCATATTGCGCCGACAACTTGCCGTCGGCCGTTCTCGCCGTCCACTGATCGTCGTCAATCGTGATATGGAACGTACCTTCGTTGATCATCGGTTCGATGGTAAACACCATGCCTTCCTTTAGCCGGATGCCTTTGCCAGCTACGCCGATATGCACGTAGTTAGGCTCCTCGTGCAGGCTCCGCCCGATCCCGTGAGCCAGCAGATCACGCACGACCGAATACCCATTCGCTTCCGCATGCTGTTGTATCGCCGACGTTATGTCACCGAGCCGGCCCCCTGGGATAGCCCGGGCGATCCCCAGATCCAGGCATTCCTTGGTCACCTTCATTAATTTTTGCGCTTCCGGCCGGATATTGCCCACCGCATAACAATGGCAGGAATCGCCGAACCATCCGCCATATTCCACGACAATGTCGAGCTTCAGCAAGTCGCCATCCATAAGCACCCGGTTTGAAGGAATGCCGTGGGCCACCACATCGTTGACCGAAGTGCAGGTTTCGGCGGGGAAACCGTTGTACCCCTTCGTAAACTGCTTGCCGCCCAGCTTGGTGATGTGTCTGGCAACAAAGTCATTGATCTCCCGGGTGGTGATCCCAGGCTCAATCAGCTTGGTCACCTCGCGGTAGCAGTCCGCAACGATTTGGCTCGCCGGCTTCATCTCTTCGATTTCCCTAAGTGATTTTAAGATAACCATCTTTTGTTTATTCGCTCCTTATCCATTTTATAATTTTAATAACCGGGCGATATCCCTGGCCTCTTCGTGCAGCTTTCCGCGGCGCAGCGAAAGCGAGGCGCAGCCGACCAAGGCGGCCAGCAGCATCTCCGCGTGCTGCAGCAGATCCTGCGGCTCCGCAGCGTTTCCGCCGGAAGCGGCTGCCCCGTCCGCCGCATGCCCGCTTCTCAGCAGCGCGGCAAGCGGCGTGAGCACCTCCCGGCGAAAGGCAGCCAAGAGCGGGATCGAGCGCCCTTCAGGCAGCGCGGCAAAGCCCTCACCGGCCAGCTTATGCAGCAGGTACAGGGCGTGGTCCTCCGCCCAAAGCTGCATCAGCCGGACACCAGCGGCAGCGACGGGACCAAGCTCTGCGGCCGTTACACGGCTTCCGCTTCGGGAACCCGCGGCAGCCGAGTTCCCGGTATCCGCCGCAGCAGCCCAGCAGAAATGCCCGTCCGCCGGTGCCATCCCCGCATCTGAATCGTGTGGAGCTTCCATCGGAACCTCCAGCCAATCCCCGGCCCGATCCAACGCGTCCCACAGCAGATCGTGGAGCAGATCGCCCTTATGGCTGTAATAATGATATACCGTGCCATAGCCGAGTCCCGCCTGTGCGGCTACATCGCGGATTTCCAGTAAAGGTCCTTTATTCAAAAAAACATCGGCAGCCGCTTTCCGAATTTGCGCCAGACGCCGCAGCCGGATCTCTTCGTTTTGCTCCTTCGTGCGTGGAGTCATCTTCTCCGTTCACCTCTTTTATTTTTGACCTACTATTATGTCAATATAAAACATCGGCTGGCGAATAACAAGAGGCGAACCGGAAGATTTCCGGCTCAAACCTGAAAACGGTGTCTGGCCAGCGGGTAGCCCGAGCTGAGGTTAAGCACTTTATTTCAGATCTTTTTTCCAGGCGTTACGCTGCAATGCCAGCAGTCCACTCATTTCATCCTAAGCTGCCGCCATATCCCCTCTACCCATAACTGCCCAGGGACTGAACCAGCATATCCGAGATCATGGCAGCGGCCACGGTCTTCTCGATGGCGATCGACATCGGAATCATGCCGCCAATCAGTACGAAATACCGGCCTGAATGAACTCATATGAATAACATCACACTGCTGCTGGATCGCCTTCATCCTATGTCTCAAAAAAGTTCCCATTAAAAAAGCTGAACCGGCTTGATTCAGCCGGTCCAGCTATTCTACGCATGAATATTACAAATTAATGAATGCCGTACGCAATTTGGAACTGTATTGAACATCAAAACCAAGACCGGATGCAATCACTGCGAGTGGAACGTAGGTTTTGTCTTCCTTCCCTACTTTTTGCAGGAAAGCTGGTGTATCAATCGGTACAGACTTTCCGTTGACCTGAACGGTTTTGGCACCGATCTTCACCACAACGGTCTGATCTCCGAAGGAGATCGTTGCACTGGACGTTTTATTTTCCCATTTTGTAGTCGCTCCAACTGCATTCACGATATCCTGAATAGCTACGTAGTTCAGATTGTCGCGAAGAATCGGCTTAAACGGTGTATTCAGCTCCTGTCCCTTCACGACGATGCGCATCGGCTGCCCCACCTCCTGAACAGGGGGTTTCTTATAGCTGCCCCAGATCGTCTCTGCAAACACGCTGGCCATCGTCTCATATCCGTATTGGTTCGGATGAATATCATCTTTCAGGATATGGGTCATCGTCAGCTCAGAGCCCACGAACTTCTTGGCAACATGGGCGACTTTGATATCTACGCCCTGACTCGCAAATCCGTCAGCCACGCCTTCCACCAGCTCCGTGAATTCACCGGATGATGCGAGCAGTTTGGCGTATGCGACTTCGTCCGCGATTTTCGGTACCGGATTGTACTGGTCGGCCACTACAATCGCAGCATCCGGATTCATGGTATGCAGATTGGTAATTACAGCCGAAACATTGTCCGTGTACAGCTTGAACAGTTCCTGCATTTTCGCCTTCAACTGCTCGTCGCTTAGGGTTCCCACCGTGCTGACCAGACTCATCATGTCATTCCCGCCGATAGTAATCGTGATCAGATCTGCGTCAGCGATGACAGGCTTGGCTTTCGCTGCTTCTGCTCCAATCTGCTTGGTGCGCGGGTCAATGCTGCTGAGACCGGGCTGTATTTCCTCTGCTGTAATGTTCCGTTCATCTGCAACGGCCTGGACATAATGGTTCAACCCGTCCGTCTTCAAACCGCCGATGCCCAAATTCGTCACTTCCGTTCGACCGTAGAACAATCCCTGCTCATACAGCCGATCAACAAAGCCATAGGGCTTGCTGTTCAGATCCATACCCGGCTCATACCCAACGGTCAGCGAGTCCCCCAGTGTTACGATACGATATGTATTCTTGGCTGTCACATCATCGGCAAAAGCTGGTGCAACGCCCGGTGCGACCAGTGCCACCGCGAGCGTCAAGGTGCCGGTTACTGCGGCCAGCCCCTTTTTCCATGGTTTAAACATGCCATCACTCCCTTAACATCATAAATCTGATTCAGCCTTATTTTACCACCACAAACCTGTGAATGGTACCGCCATCAGCTTCTTAATCGTGGTTTCATCAGCAGATAAGCAAACAAATAGCCTAACGATGCAACTCCAAACCAAGCAAATATCCCGGGCGTCCCCGTCAGATACAAGCTTGGCAGTATGGACCATCCAAACGCAATCAGCAGTAGCAATCGGTACGAATAGAACACTGCGATAAGTGCCAAACAGCCGGGAAGAAAAGGCATGATAAAAGTATTTAAGGCAGGACTCAAGTTCGTGCCATCCGTATACGGATTGAAGAAAATAAGGATGAGCCAGAGCAATATGGAGCCCATACCTGAAAGTCCTGCAACAATATGTGAAGCCTTAAGCTTAAGCCTCAGCCGAACTCGCAACGCTCTTCCCCCATCCATGTCAATTGTAAACACCCGAACGCGACCCGCTCCATCATAAAAAAGAATGGACAGCCGCTCAAGTGCTGTCCATTCTCCGTTTGCCAACCTATGGTGATATTATGCACTCTCACAGCAAATGTTTCCTGAAGCGCTGTCAAACATCCTCACCTGATTCCTCAGGCTTATCCTTCTTGATCGTCTTATCCATATACTTATCGTACCGGCCATCAACTTCCTTAGCCATACTGCGGTATTTCTGGGTCTCCTCCACGATGGGATCGAGCTGGGTCTGAATTCGGATCTCATATTTCGGAGAAAGAAGCCGGCGCTCCTCTTTCTCCCGGTCCCTCTGCTGCATTTCACCTTCCGTCAACATCTCGCTGAGCTGGCGCTCCAAATTCTGATCTGATTTCTCATTCATCGCACGCATACTCCTTTATCAAGCGGTTGTATGTGACCTGCATTTTCTTTTGTTTGTTCCAGGGGTTAACGGACTGATGCTTCGCCCGCATCTTTTAGTGTGTCCAGAAACCGCTGATGGATCAGCCCGTTCGTTGCTGCCAAATGACGTACCGACAGATCGTAAGGACGCCCCTCCGTATCAGTCACTTTGCCACCGGACTCCTGAACCAGCAAGGCACCCGCCGCAACGTCCCAGACACTCAAGCCGTGCTCCCAGTATCCACTGAGCCGGCCCGCCGCAACATAAGCCAGATGAAGCGCGGCGGAACCGCCGGCTCTCACATTGCGTACCTTCGGCAAAAGCGCCTGAAGCTCTGCCATATTCAGCGGCAAGTTGACCGTGCTGTCAAGAGGAAAGCCTGTGGCAAGCAAGCTGTCCGATAACTGCTCTTCCTTGGAAACATAGGTAGGGTTGCCGTGAACGTAGGCTCCCTTTCCTTTTTCCGCAACAAATAATTCATCCCGGGAAGGGTCATATATGACACCGACGATGACTTCGCCATGGTGAGCCAGTGCAATGGACACGGAGTAAAAAGGGAATCCATGCACGTAATTCGTCGTTCCGTCAACAGGATCAATGATCCAGAGATACTCTTCGTCTTTTGCATCATCCAAAGCCTTCGCATAGGCTTCGGTGCCTGGAGCAACCCCTTCCTCTCCAAGAATCGCATGGTCTGGAAAATGGGTCAGAATCAGCTTGCGGATCATCTGCTCCGCACCTTTGTCCACCTCGGTTACGATATCCTGCGCGGACGTCTTCGTGCTAAGCTGTTTCACGGTACCCAGCTTGCTCTCAATCCATTCACCCGCTTTCGCGGCACAATTAATCGCTACAGCGGTGTAGCTTTTACTGCTGACAACATAAGGAATCTTTTCGTTCTCATTCAAAGCGCTCACTCTACTTTCTATATAAATCTAGTGATTTTGGCAATCCCTACATCCTATTCAATTAGTACGGGAACGAAAGGGCAGCGTCTCAAAAAATCCGCCCTATTTCAATAAAAGTCCGTCCTATGCTGTGCACCTGAATGCTTGGCGAGAACGAACTTTTTTATCCAATACGATAGCTTGAGGAGAATCTGTGTTCCGTACTTCCAACGTAACCCAAAATCCGTCAACTTGCAAGTCATAACAGGCTCGTCTTATGGTTTTAGGTCATTTACTTCGATGGAGGCCCCGTCCAGAATCGTTACACCCTCTCCCGCATAATCTCCCAAATCCTTCATCAGACCAAACAAGGCGCCATCCTTCATCTTGGCTTCAATCATAACGTCCACCTTCGGCGTAGCGCCCGCAATCTTCCGTAAAAATGCCAGCAAAGGCACAACGTCCACCCCGTCTGCATGGCTTCGGATATCTGTAGGGCTTTTGGGACTGGACACATGAATCTTCGGCGGCAGCGGTTGTATCGGCTCAGAGCCTTCTTGAGCCAGCGGCGTCTCCCAGGTGCGGAGAATGGCCGGCCACAGCTCCCAAGGCGCCTCACCATCATTATTGACCCACTGATGATGGATATCCAGCACCATCGGCAGCCCGGTCTGCTGGCATACCGCCAGCGTCTCCTGTGCGGTAAAGGTTTTATCATCATTCTCAAGTGTCAGACGTTCCTTGATGCTCTGATCAAGCGCATGAAAGTGCTCAACGAATCGGGCTGAAGCGCTGGGCTTGTCCCCGTAGGCGCCGCCGATATGGATGTTGTTTTTCATGGAAGCAGGCAAACCCATCGCCTTCAGCATATGGACGTGTGACTCCAGGTCCCGAATGGAATTAATCAACACTTCAGGTCGAGGCGTGCTCAGCACCGTGAAATGATCCGGATGAAACGACACCCGCATCTCATGCTTCTTCACAAACTCCCCGATGGCCTGGAAGCCCTCCTTCAACGCCGGGAAAGGGTTCCAATCATGCATATCATTGTGCGTGGCAAGCGGAATCAGCTTGGACGAGAAACGGTACACCTTGATATCATGGGCCAGATTATGTCTCAATAACCGAAGGGTATTATGTAAATTCTCGTTCGCGATCCGCTCCAGTTTGTGTATGCCGGCCTCACGGTCATCCAGCTTCGTAAAACTCTTCATGGTCATTGTCTTGGAGGGAGAAGCGTTCTGCACAACCGTGGACATGGCTACATAACCGAAACGGACAATCATGCATGGTCTCCGAAGAACATCTCATGAGCGAGCGCGGTCTGAACGCGTGCTTCCTCATCCGTCAATTTGCGGATCAGCTGCAGCTCAACCGAGGTCACCTCACGACCCTGGAAGTTAATCTCCGATACACATGCCGTAATCAGGACAATCGCTACCGCCTGGTTATCCGGCGTATAGGCGATGACCTTCTGTCCTGTCGGAAACACCCTCAGTCCGTCCTTCAGCATTTTGCCGCGGCCGTATTCCAGCAGCTCGTAAAGCTCCTGCTCACTCTTAAACTTACAAACGGAATTGAACTCGGTTTGAAATCCCATATCACGAATCTTCCTTTCATCCCAAAATATTAGACTCAAGGGGAGCCGTGATGAATAGCGCGGACTCCCCCTGGTCAATCGTATCCTATTGTAAAACGGCTAGCTTATGCCTGGTTCTCATAAATCAAGGATTGCTTGCGGTTGTACCGCTCAAGCCCCAGCTCAATCATCCGGTCGAGCAGCTCGCGGTAGGAAACGCCTGTCTCCCGCCATAGAAGGGGATACATGCTGAACGGCGTAAAGCCGGGCATCGTATTCACTTCATTGATCAGAATCGCGCCGTCGGAGCGGCGTACAAAGAAGTCCGCGCGAGTGATTCCGCCGCCTTCAATCGCTTTGAACGCGTTAATCGCGAGCTCGCGCAGGCGATCAGCCACATCCGGCTCGATCTCCGCCGGGATTTGCATCTGTGACTGTCCGTCCGTATATTTGGCCGCATAGTCATAGTATTCACTGGAAGACACGATTTCACCCGGAACGGATGCCATCGGCTCATCATTGCCGAGCACGCTGACCTCCACTTCACGGGCATCCACAAACTCTTCCACGATGATCTTGTCATCGAACCGGAGGGCGGATTCAATTGCCGACTTGAGCTGCTCCCGGTTCTTCGCCTTGGAGATGCCGACGCTGGAGCCGAGGTTAGCCGGCTTGACGAAGCTTGGGAAACCGAGTTTGTCCTCGATGTCCTTAAGCACGTTGTACTGCCCCTGTTCCCACTGCGTGCGATTGAAGTAACAATATTCACATTGCGGTAATCCCGCTTGGGCGAACAGCTTCTTCATCACGACTTTATCCATGCCTGCAGCCGATGCAAGCACGCCGGTGCCTACGTAAGGAATGTCCGCCATTTCGAACAATCCCTGAATGGTCCCGTCCTCGCCAAACGTTCCGTGCAGCAGCGGAAACATAATGTCCACTGCCTGATTTTCTTGACCATACAGCCTGCTGAACACAGCGTTCAGAGCCGTCTGCGTCCCTTCCCCTTCGGCCAGCTTCAAATCTTCCAGTTGGCTAAACGGAGCTGATCGCTTGCTCCCGATTCTCCAGGTTCCCTGCTTCGAAATATAAAAAGGAATCATTTCGTATTTATCAAAATCAAAAGCGTTCATGACTGCAAATGCCGTGGAAAGTGACACCTCATGCTCGCCAGATTTTCCCCCGTATACCAAGCCAACCGTTAATTTATCCTGTTCCATGTTTACCTCTCTCTTGTCCGTATTGCAGCATGACATGCTGTCATCTTAAAAATAATCGGGTATATGGTAAAACCGATACTCGGTGTTGTCGTTCCATGACGTAGGAATCCCGGTAGTCCCAGTAGCGATGACGGCTTGATACCGTATGAGCATTGACCAGCGGCATACCGCCAGCATCAAATGCTGTCACAATGGTGCTGTGCTGAAACGCCCCATCACCGTCCCAATCATACACGATGACATCCCCAAGCATCAGCTGCTCAGGCCGTTCTACCCGCTCGGCTCGCAGTCCCGAGGTACTGGAGTTCAAATAATGCGCGAAGCTGTTCGAAACCGCCCAGCTGTAACTCCACCATTCCCGTTTGCTTACATACCCCTTGTACCACCATCCCGTTTCTCTTTTACCAGTATAGAGGATTGGGGCTTTACCTGCAAAGAGGCACTGGGAGATATAATTGGTGCAATCCACGTCAAATTCTTCAAACTCCGGATTGCCGGAATCCCACCACCTGTCGGCATAAGCAGCAGCGGCTTCACGCTCGTATCGACCGGACCGCGGACTGCTGCCAGCCGAGTAAACACGACCATTCATGAATGGAGTGGACGGTTCTCTTCCAGCCGAGTCCTGGCCTGTGAACGAAGCATCGGTTCTTTGCAAGGGATGGCGTTCGTCCTGCAGACGTTCAATGCCAACGATCAGCCAGGCTTCCCCATCACGGATCAGCGTCAGCCGCTCCCGTGACACCGTGTCCTCACGGTGCGTCATGCCTCTTTTCTCATAATAGAACACGCTGTGAAGCCTTACATCGGCAACAACGTCATCCTCCGTCTCTCTGAGTACACGCTGGAGCCGTGCACGAGTCTCGCTCTTTAGCGGGGTTGCTTCGCGCAACTCGTACCATGACTGCAGTCGGAACTGCCTTTCTCCTCTCTCTACCAGGAAATTCAGATCTGCTACAATTTGCTCTTTCAGGCCTGAAGAATAGTCCACGCGATTTTGGTTATATTGATTGACGTAAATATATAAAGCTTGCTTCCATGGCTTCTCTGCTTGCTTCAGACTGTTCATCTTCTCTCCTCCTCTGACCTTGCCTTTCACGCAGTTCCCTATCACAACTATATGAAGCAAATCTTCAGGCTATGAACTTCGGTAAAGAGAATACAGAAACACTGAATCAGGGCAGCCGTGTCAGCTTAAAAAACGGGCGAATTTTCACGGTTTTGAAATACGTTTCTTCTATAAAAAATGCTTTACGCGGCGAGTTGAAAACGTTATACTTAAGTTAGTTAATTTATGAAATTAGGTTTCATCTAGTGAAACCACAAAAGGTTTAACTCAGATCGTCATAATAAGATCAAATGAAATGACTCAAGGAGGTTCATCTATGCCAGCAAAGGATCAATTCTCCATCTCTCGCAACCTAGAGGTGGGCGGTAAAAATTACCGTTATTTCAGCCTGCAGGCGCTCGAAGAGCAAGGATACGGAAGTGTATCCAAGCTTCCTTTCTCCATTCGGGTACTGCTGGAAGCGGCCGTCCGTCAATTTGACGGACGCGCCATTACCGAGGATCATGTAAAACTTTTGTCCACGTGGAATGAAGCACGCGACAACAACAAGGAAATTCCGTTCATCCCTGCCCGTATCGTATTGCAGGACTTCACCGGTGTTCCGGTTGTCGTGGATCTTGCAGCCATGCGCGACACCGTTAAAAAATCCGGCGGCGACCCGAAACAGATCAACCCTCTCGTTCCGGTCGATCTCGTTATCGACCATTCCGTCATGGTTGACGCTTTTGGTACCGACCAAGCGCTTGAATATAATATGAAGGTTGAATTTGAGCGTAACGAAGAGCGTTACCGCTTCCTCCGCTGGGCTCAAACAGCGTTTAACAACTTCCGCGCGGTTCCTCCCGGAACAGGTATCGTTCACCAGGTTAACCTGGAGTACCTGGCTTCCGTAGCAGCTACGAAGACAGTTGACGGCGAAACCCTCGTCTTCCCTGATTCCCTCGTAGGCACCGATTCCCATACAACCATGATCAACGGTCTTGGTGTAGTGGGCTGGGGTGTAGGCGGCATCGAGGCAGAAGCCGGAATGCTCGGCCAACCGCTTTATTTTGTAACACCTGAAGTTATCGGTTTCAAACTGACAGGCAGCCTGTCAGAAGGCGCAACGGCGACCGACCTTGCCCTCACTGTAACCGAGCTTCTTCGCAAAAAAGGCGTAGTGGGCAAATTCGTGGAATTCTACGGTCCTGGTCTTGCCAACATCAGTCTGGCTGACCGTGCAACCGTTGCGAACATGGCACCGGAATACGGCGCTACCATCGGTTTCTTCCCGGTTGATAGCGAGACGTTGGCTTACCTGCGCAACACCGGCCGCACCGATGAGCAGGTTGAACTCGTGGAGAGCTACTATAAAGCACAAAACATGTTCCGTACGGCTGACACGCAGGACCCTGAGTTCTCCGATGTAATCGAATTGGATCTCGCTTCGGTTGTACCGAGCTTGGCTGGTCCGAAGCGTCCACAAGACCGCATTGAACTGACCAACATGAAGCAGAACTTTAACGACATCATCCGTACACCGATTGATAAAGGCGGCTACGGGCTCAGCGATGACAAAATCGCGGAAACCGTTAAGGTCAGTCATAAAGACGGCTCTACCAGCGAAATGGGCACAGGTGCAGTTGTTATCGCAGCCATCACGAGCTGTACGAATACATCTAACCCAAGCGTTATGCTGGGTGCAGGTCTCCTGGCCAAGAAAGCGGTTGAACGCGGTCTGAAGAAACCTGGTTATGTGAAGAGCAGCTTGACTCCAGGCTCCCTTGTCGTAACCGACTACCTTGAGAAGTCCAACCTTCTGCACTACCTGGAAGCTCTCGGCTTCTATGTTGCAGGCTATGGCTGCGCAACTTGCATCGGTAACTCCGGTCCATTGCCGGACGAAGTAAGCGAAGCGATTACCGATAACGACATGACGGTAGCTGCCGTATTGTCCGGTAACCGTAACTTCGAAGGACGTGTGCATGCTCAGGTCAAAGCCAACTACCTGGCCTCACCGCCACTGGTTGTTGCTTACGCTCTGGCAGGTACCGTGAACATCGACCTGCAGAACGATCCGATCGGCTACGATCCAAACAATGAGCCAGTTTACTTGAAAGACATCTGGCCAACCAGTGCTGAAATCCGTGAAGCCATTGGTCAGTCCCTTAGCGCTGACGCTTTCCGTGAAAAATACGAGAATGTGTTCACAGCGAACGAGCGTTGGAACAAGATTCCTGTTCCTGAAGGCGAATTGTATGAGTGGGATGATCAATCCACGTACATTCAGAACCCGCCGTTCTTTGAAAGCCTGGGCAACGGTCTGAACGACATTCAGGATATCAAGGAAGCGCGTGTGCTGGCTCTCTTGGGTGATTCCGTTACAACGGACCACATCTCACCAGCCGGTAACATTGCACCGTCCAGTCCTGCAGGCAAATATCTGAGCGATCACAAGGTGGAACGCAAAGACTTCAACTCCTACGGCTCCCGTCGCGGTAACCACGAAGTCATGATGCGCGGTACCTTCGCTAACATCCGCATCCGTAACCAGGTAGCTCCAGGTACGGAAGGCGGCGTAACCACATACTTGCCGACTGAAGAAGTCATGTCCATCTATGATGCATCCATGAATTATCAAGCAGGCGGACAGAACCTGATTGTTATTGCAGGTAAAGAATACGGTACAGGAAGCTCCCGTGACTGGGCGGCAAAAGGTACGTATTTGCTCGGAGTCAAAGCTGTACTGGCTGAGAGCTTCGAGCGTATTCACCGCTCCAACCTCGTAGGCATGGGTGTGCTTCCGCTCCAGTTCCAGGAAGGTCATGGCTGGAAGAGCCTTGCGCTGAACGGCCGGGAAACATTTGATATCCTGGGTCTCAGCAACGATGTGAAACCAGGTCAAGAATTGACGGTTGTTGTTACACGCGAAGACGGTACTCAATTCGAGTTCCAAGCTATCGCTCGTCTCGACAGCATGGTGGATGTGGACTACTACCACAATGGAGGTATCCTCCAAACGGTACTTCGTCAAATGATCGCATCGAACCAATAAGACAATTCATCTAGGCGCTTTAGCCTTAGGAACAAATCCCCATCATCCGCTAATGGATGATGGGGATTTTTCATTTCACAGTACTTTTTTCCTGAATATTGGAAATTCCGTTTCGAATGATGCCGGAAAGGTTAAATGGTAGAAAACATTCCGGAAATCCATATCTAGGAGGATCGTACCTATGATCAAAATACATACGATGGCTTCGTTCCATTATCAATATCAACGGCCGCAGCCAGTGACGGCTCCGAAGAAAGAGGATTCGACAGATAAACCCGTCACATTTCAAGAGATTCTGAATCAAAAGATCAAAGAGAAGAATATCAAGCTGAGATAAGTCACGCTCTCTTGTTACATTACATATCGAGCAATGAAAACACGAGGACCGCCTTCCAATCCCAAGATTGTGAAGACAGTCCTCGTTTTTTTTCGTTTATGAAAAACTGCGGATTGACCTTTACACCATACGTTCCAACTGTTATACTACATATATAACAGTTACAACGAATGCGGAGGTTCTCTTATGATTATCCAACTGGATATGCAGTCCGATGTCCCCATATACAACCAGTTAATGAATCAGATTATCGAAGGCATTGCCAGCGGCAGCCTTAAGCCCGGCGATCCCCTGCCCTCGGTTCGCAGCATGGCATCCGACATCGGGATCAATCTCCACACCGTTAACAAAGCGTACACGCTGCTGAAGCAGGAAGGCTTTATTCAGATACACAGGCAAAAAGGCGTGGTGATACAGCCGGATACCATGCCGGGCATTACCCCCGAATATCAGGATAAACGCAATGCCTATCTAAAACCTATCATTGCTGAAGCCATCTGCAGGGGCTTATCCGAAGAACAGCTGCTTCAGATCGTACGAGATATGCATAATGAGATCACCCAGACTGGGGAGGAGAATGTGTAATGGTTATGATATCAGCCTCGATTCTAGTATTTATGATTATTCCGATTATTGTACTGCTTGCCTTTATGCCTTATTACACCAGGGAAACAGTTAGCTTTGGAGTATCGGTGAGTGAAGAAATGTTCCACAGCGAAGCCCTTCGCAGGCTGCGGAAGCAGTTTGCTTCCATCAGCTGCGGTATTTATGCCCTTATCTTGATCGCCTGTCTGATCGGATTGTTATCGATTGGGAACACAGGGTTCGAATGGCTTATTGTCGGCTCCATCACGGCAATCGTCATTGCTTCACTTGCCCTGAACCTGACCTTTCATTTCAAAATGAAAGGGATCAAGGCCACTCTTCCCCCTGCGACAACCGGACGCCAGGTCGTGGCAATCGATACCAACTTCAGAAGGCAGAAGCTTGTCCTCTCTAACCGCTGGTTTATCATTCATGCCGTCATTACCATCATCAGCACCGTCTGGATTTTCCAATACTATGACCAGATCCCAGATACCATTCCCATGAAATTTGATTTTCAAGGCAGCGTGATCAACTATGCGGACAAATCATGGGGTGTAGTCCTGCTGCCCAACATTATGCAGGTATTCATGATCCTCATCTTCATGTTGATCAATTGGTCCATCCTAAACAGCAAACAGCAGATCGATCCGGGAGATCCGGCGGGCTCCTCAGCGCGCAACGCCATCTTCCGCCGCCGTTGGTCCTTCTTCAATACGATGGCTGGTCTGCTGCTTGTGCTGATGTTCTCCTTGATCCAGCTCAACATGATCGAACAGCTGAATCCCGAATTGCTGCTGGTCATCAGCTTAGCCATACCGTTGGTGATTGTCCTCGGTGCAGTGGTGTTATCCTTCACAACAGGTCAAGGCGGAAGCCGGCTGAAGAGAGATCCCAACACTCCGCACTCCACTCATAGTGCCAATGACGATAAGTATTGGAAGCTCGGCTCCGTCTATTTTAATCCGCAGGACCCTGCTCTCTTTGTGGAAAAAAGATTTGGCGTTGGCTGGACCATCAACGTAGCAAGTCCGTTAGCCTGGCTATTCCTTGCAGTTCCGATCGTGATTGCCCTGCTGACCATGCTCCTGGTTTAATTTAATCCCCTTACTTCATCATCCAGAATGAAAAAAGAGATGGCCCTGGTCTAAACTCAGGTGTCATCTCTTTGTATATTTGCAAGGGCTCCCGGCAAAACCCTGCACATCTTATCGCCATGCATCCTTCCACTCTCCGTTTAAGCTTTTTCATCATATAAGAGTAACGCTTATCCATGATATCCTCAGAATACAGACCGCCTGTAGCGGACATTTTTCTTCTCAGAGATAAGGATGGGGAGTCTTTGAAGTTTACGCTTTCTCATCTCATGTAAAATAACCGGGCAGCTGTATCACTCGGAGCTGCCCGGTCATTCAATAACTTATAGTGATGCTGTCCGCAACTCCGAAATAGAATGAATTAAATCATCATTCCCATTTCCCGCGCTGCTTCCATCAGGACGGGCGCATGTTCACGAAGTGTATCCGCCGGGAGGCGGGTGACCGGCCCTGACATCGACAGCGCGGCCGCCACTTGACCGTTCCGGTCAAAAATCGGCACCGATACAGCGGCAGCTCCAGGCTCACGCTCTTCAATGCTGATGGCGTACCCCTTCTCCAGAATTTCGGCGAGCTGCTGCCGGTACACGTCCCGATCAACAGACTCTGGCCAATCTGCCGCATTCAGCAGCTCCTCCTGATCTACCGCAGGCGCAGAGGCCACCAGCACCTTGCTGGAAGCGCCTACCGACAGTGGCAGTCTTACTCCCACCTGGGCGACCCGCCGGATGCCCTGGTTACTCTGCACCGCCTGGATGCGAAGCCGATCGGCGCCATCCCGCAGATACAAGCTGACGGTTTCCCCCAGCCGGTCCCGCAGCGCTTCCATCGCGGGAAGAAGGCGAATGGCAGGATCATCGCTCTGGGACAGATGCATTGACAGCTCCCATATTTTAAGGCCGAGCCGGTATTTCTCCGTCTCTTTGTTCCGCACCACAAATCCTTGGTCTTCCAGCGTTGTAAGCAGTCGATGGACCGTGCTTTTATGCAACCCGATAAGGGAGGCTATCTCCGTCAGAGCAAGCTCATTATTTTTCGTAAAACACATCAATATATCAAGTGCCCGCTCTACAGCACGTACCGTTAATTTTCGGTCTTCCATCCCGACCTGCTCCTCTCGTGTTTCATTGTATGAAACCTGGTTACAATAATTATATGAGAATTATTCTCAAAAGTAAACCATCCGCACCGGGACTTTACATTTGTCTTACAATCTATTGATTTGCATTGACTTTATAGGCCACCGGGCATACGATTATTATAAATTTCGATATTTTCACTTTAACGAAAAAAATTCTGACTATATGGTAAGGAGGGGCCACTTATGAGTACAACAACTGGTAGTAATGCCCCACTCTCCCAATTGAATGACACGCCAGCCGAGCTGTCGACAGGCCTGGTTCGTTTTAAGCATATTATATTAGCGTTGTTGTTATCTGTCGTTTTTTTTCTAGTTTTCTGTTTTATTGCACTGCATGCCTATATTGCTTGGGTATTGTCGAATCCGACGGTTGCTCCGCTCTATTCCAATCCCAAACTCGCTAAAGATATGAATTACGAGAATGTCACATTTCACTCGATTGATGGTAAACGGAATATTAACGGGTGGTATATACCGGCAGAGAATTCCTCCAAAACCATCGTGCTGAGCCACGGCTACGGCGCCAACCGGGAGGAAACCTGGGTTCCTATGTACGATATCGCCCATTACGCGCACAACATGAATTTTAATGTGCTGATGTTTGATTACGGCTTTGCGTCCCAGACCAGCAAGGAAGTGGCGACCGGCGGCAAGGAAGAGAAACGCCAGCTTCTCGGTGCCATTGAGCATGTGAAACAGCGCGGCGCGAAGCAGATTGTCGTCTGGGGTTTCTCCATGGGTGCCGGTACTGCTCTCCAGGCGGGGCTTGAGACCAAAGATGTGGACGCCATGATCCTGGACAGTGCATTTTTGCTCGAGCCGGACACGCTTTACCACAATATCCATAACCAGATTAATCTTCCGCGGCATCCATCTCTGGAGATTCTGGAGCTGCTCTTCCCGGTCCTCAACGGCACAAGTCTGGATCAGATCCCTTACAACGAAGTGAAGAAGCATGACTATCCGTTCCCGACCTTGTTCATTCACGGAACGAAAGACGATAAGGCGCCTTACCCGATCGCCGAGAAAATTGCGTCCAATCAGAGTCATGCGGATTCGGATTCCTGGATCGTAGAAGATGCCCATCATGAACTTATCTTCCGTGAGCATCCTAAAGAATATTTACGCAGAGTATCAACCTTCCTCGGCAAACTTGAAACACCGGAAGGACCGTGACGTTCCGGATAATAGCATTCATTGCGAGATGCCGCAGCTCCATACTATGTTCCAACCCCCTACTGCCTGGAGCAGTGAGGGGATTTTATTTTTTCCACATAATACAGGCTGCAAAATGAATATAGTGAGTTTAGTGAAGCTGATACTGGAGGGAACGGACATGTTATTTCATTATGGAGCGAAACTCCCGGTACGATTATTGGAGGAAATTCGCTATTGGAAACATCAGGAAAGGAAACATACCGGGCTGATTAAAGCCGTAGTTCCTGATCTGGAACCGGTCTACGTTCAGATGCTGGATCAGTGGGCCCTCGTATTTGCCGATACAGAAAAAGTCGCTGACGAACTTCTGCGCCACATTCTCAGCAACCATGCGCCTCCTTCACCTCAAGTGCTGGCCCAGGTAGAGCAGCTGCTTCGAGCCTCCTGCGAGCAATCCAGAGAGTTCATCCGCCAGCTGCACGGACTGAAGGAGAATAGCGAAGCCGTTCAGAAGGTACCGCTTGCCGGTACGGTTGTACATCACGTCATCCGGGAGTCCGAGTATTTCCTGAACGCACTGGAGACCCTCAACTCCGCTGGAGCATTGGAGCGATTCATGGATATGCCGCAACAATCCATGACGCTTCATGAGGCCTCGTCCCCTCCACCATCTCTCTCAGAGGCTGAGCTATCCATTCAAGGCATGGGCGACAGCGGTCAGGCCGTCCCGATTGGTGGACACCGCCTCCCCCCTCTCCCTTACGCTTATGATGCGCTTGAGCCTTACATTGATGAAAAGACAATGCGGATTCATCATGACATTCACCATAAGAGCTATGTCGACGGCTTGAACAAAGCGGAGAAGAAATTGGAGGAAGCCCGAAAAAGCGGAGATTTCGAACTCGTGAAACATTGGGAACGCGAGCTAGCCTTCAATGGTGCCGGCCATTATCTGCACACGATCTTCTGGAATATTATGAACCCTCGGGGCGGCGGCGAACCGGGCGGGGAGCTTGCCCAGCAAATCAAGAATTATTTCGGCAGCTTCGATCGCTTTAAGAATCAATTTACCGAAGCAGCAGACAAGGTGGAAGGCGGCGGCTGGGCCATCCTCGTCTGGAGCCCGCGCAGCCATCGGCTTGAAATTTTACAGGCTGAGAAACACCAGAACCTGTCCCAATGGGATGTCGTCCCTCTCCTCACCCTGGATGTATGGGAGCATGCCTATTACCTCAAACATCAGAATAAACGGAAAGATTACATTAACGACTGGTGGAAAGTGGTCTACTGGCCAGAGGTTGCGGATCGCTTCAAACATGCCAGCAAGTTAAAATGGAAGCCGTTCTAAGCAAAATCCAGCTGGATTGCTTCGCAATGGTTAATATTGGGTATTAAGCTATAGCCCTCCTTACTTCGCTTCTGAAGTTTAGGGAGGGCTTATCCATTATTTCAGATAACCACGTTGTTAGGTCTTAATAACCATTACTCTGGTTATTTATTCGGTTGAAGTCTCCTATTTACTGGATTATGATAAAAAGAATGAATGAACATCTGGAAGGGATGAAATTGATATGCTTACCCGATTAGGGTGGAAAAAACCATTCATATTCCTTATGTTAACAATGGTTGTACTAGGGGGTTGTCAAAATATGAATTCAAATAAAAACAACAATACCTCAGGTATCACGGATGACATTACAAACCATGATGATGAATTAATGAGCCAAACCAGAGAAACTGCAATTCAATTCTTCAAGGAAGAATATGACCTGGAAGTTGAGATAACAAACCAAAAGAAAATGCCTACCTATGTCGCAGATGAGATTGATGTTGAAGGATATGTCATTGGACATAAAGATCAAACATTTAATATTTCTGTAAATTACAAAACCTTTCAAACCAAAAATTTTGTCATGAGTCCTGAACTAAAGAAGGTTATCCAATCTAAGAAGCAAAAATAATGAATTATGTTTGATGGAGGAACTCATCATGGTCAATGATGAAACATATAACATTTTATCCAGATTGGCATACAAGGATCTAAAAGAAGGCACTCAAATTGAAGATCTTCCACAATGGGAGGTTTTAGAAAATACTAAAAGCTATAAGTTGTCAGGATTTGATGCTGTCACTTTTGTGAATAGAGATACTGGGGAAGCGGTCATTGCATACAGAGGGACAGAGGGAGAAGCACAGTTATCAGCATCTATACCTGATTATGTAAGTGATGTTGGAATTGGAATTGCGGAACTCAAAAGGAAAGCTGAAATTGAAAGACCATTTGAGGACCATCTAACCAAATTTGAGGATGCGGTTGGAATTAGCAGCATCAACGATTGGCTCGGCGAAACTTCAAGAAAGCTTGATAAGAATATGAATATTCTGGGTACCAATCAGATGTACCAGGCGGAAGACTACGCTAAAGAAATGCAGGAAAAACATAAAGATCTAAATTTTTCTCTGACAGGTCACTCACTCGGCGGTGCAAATGCACAATATGCTGCTGCTTATACAGGTATGACAGCTGTGACTTTTAGTGCCCCCTCTGTTATTGGGAGTCTGTCTCCGGAATTTAGAAGAAAAGCCGAGGATGGGGGGTTCGACTCCCAGATTATTAATTTTGCGCATCCAGGTGATATTATTGCCAGTGGCACTTTGGGAGGTTATGACGGCCACGTAGGCTCTACCTATTACATAGACTCTAGTTACCAAGATGCTAACGATGGGATTAGCATAAAAGAAAAAATTGATAATACACTAGGGGGTCCGAATTATCATCAGCTTGAACGATATCAATTCGAGAATGGGTATATTTCCAACCCTCTGTATGACGGCAGCTCTGACAAGTCTATCGAGTCTCCCCGAGTCCCATCAGAAAGCATGCTCTTTGATGGGTTGAGGAACATGATACTTGGAACTGCAGGAGCCTTATCTCCATTCTTGGGCCTAAATAGAGATGCTGCAGGCAGTTCCTCCAGCACCATCCAGGTCACCCCTGCCGAGCTCCGAAGCGTGGCCGAGAAATGGAGAACACACGCCCAGCAAAGCGATGCCGAAGTTCAAGGAATCAGGCAGCGTCTCGCTAAGTATATGTATTCCAGTCACAGCAGACGCCTCCAGCCGATTGTACAGCAACTGGATGCATCCATCATGTCGATGAGCGAGTGGCATTTACAGCATACCACGGATATTGTTCAGTACATTAAATTTAAGGCTGATCTATTTGAGCGGACAGACAACATCGGGTAAACATCTATAAGAAGTGACCGGGAGGGAAAGATATGAGTCGAGAAATTTTGCTGGAACTTGATGATTTGCTTCAAGCAGAACGTGAGCTGTCGGGACTGCTGGCCGCCATCCAGGCTGACGAACAGGAAGCGAAGGTCATGTACGCCCGTCTGCAGGATTGGAAAGGCCAGTCAGCCCATGTTTTACGGGAGCAGATCGAAGCCTTCTTCCTGGAAATGTCCCGCCGGATCAAGGATATCGAGGAACACAAAAGCAACCTCACCCAGTATGTACAATATATGAAACAGGTAGATGGCGCATCATAGGTCCTCATGCTCATCTTGAAGTATTTAAAATATCCATTCATCATACAGCAAAAAAAGGCTTCGCCTCCATGGGCGAAGCCTTTTTCCATTATCCTCATTCTTAGTCTTTGATCAAAGACAGGAATTCCGAACGCTGCGCGGAATCGCTCCGGAAGCTTCCGCGGACAGCTGACGTTACAGTCTTGCTGCCTGGCTTCTTCACGCCGCGCGCGCACATGCACAGATGCTCGCCTTCCACAACGACCATGACACCGTTTGGCTCCAGCGCCTCGACCATAATATCCGCGATTTGCGAGGTGATGCGCTCCTGTACCTGAAGCCGGCGGGTAACCGCCTCTACCAGGCGTGCCAGCTTGCTCAGGCCAGCGATTTTGCCGCTTGGGACATAACCGATATGAACTTTACCGAAGAACGGCGCCATATGGTGCTCACACTGACTGTAATAGACGATATCCTTTACAATAACCAGTTCCTCGTGATTTTCGTCAAATGTAACGCCGAGAACATCCTTAGGATCGACTTCGTATCCCGCAAAAATCTCCTCGTACATCCGTGTCACGCGGGCCGGTGTCTCAAGCAGTCCCTCACGCTCGGTATCTTCACCGATCAGCTTCAAAATCTGCTCTACATGGTACTCGATCTGCTCTCGGTTTTCGCCTACTTTGTTATTTACATAATCTTTTACGCCCGCCACAGTACATCCCCCTTTCCGTCCCAAAAAAAAGCAAACGGTTAACTTATAGCCGCTGTTAGCGGCCTTTTTAAATAGAAATGCCCCTCCGTCCTAAATGTAGACGCGAGCGGGCCTTCTGGCATTATGATTTGCGTTTACGACCTTGACCTTTACCAGGCATTGGCTGATTTTTCATCATTTGCTGCGCACGCTGCATTTGCTTGCCGTTCATGTTGTACCCCATTTGTTTGGCCATCTTCTGCAGCATTTGCGGATCATTCTGCATCTTCTCCAGCTGCTTGCGGAGATAGAATACACCGATGAAAAATCCGCCAACCAGACCCACGATCAATGTAATAATCGGAATGACATAGTTCATCACTTGACCACCTTCTACTATACTAATATTTACCATTTAATGGCGCATATACGAACCTATCATAGCATGTCCTTTTCGACACAGCAAATGAAAATAACGGATATATAGCAGCCAGGCAGTCCCATGATGGCACCTTAGATCCCTTACGACCCTTTCCGGTCAGGCATAGCCCCTTCCAGCGTTAACAAGGTACGTTTAATTTCCGGGCCGCCGGCATATCCAATCAGCGCCCCGTCGGTTCCAATCACCCGGTGGCATGGCACGATAATCGGCACAGGATTTTTGTTGTTTGCACCGCCTACCGCACGCACGGCTTTTGGACGACCGATGGATTCGGCTATATCCTTATAAGAACAAACCGTCCCGTAAGGAATGGATTTCAGAGCTTCCCATACTTGCAATTGGAATGAGGTTCCCCGCATATCCAGCCCAATGTCGAACTCCTTCAGCTCACCTGAAAAATACCGTTCCAGCTGCGCTGTCGCAGGAGCTAACCTCGCCTCGTCCCGCTGGTAACCGCCGTTGCCGGCCCAGGTCCGAGACCACTGCTGGATGACTGCTTCCTTTACATAGAAGCTGCCGAACTCAATCAGACAAAGTCCCTTCTCCGTTGAACAAACCGTTAAAGGTCCGATCGGCGATTGAATTTCGTCATAATACAAAACTTCGGGTCCGCCTTCCGGAATGGCCATAGGCTCTACTCCATGAATGGCGGGGCTCTCCTGTTCCGGCTTATCTCCCTTATCCGGGGAAGCCGGCAACGCGTTGCCACTGGATAAAGCTTCTCCCCCGGCTTGCGCCTCAGTTGGGGCCTCTTTCTCATTCGATTCAGGCTTCAATTTATTCAAGGCTTGCTGCAGCATATCTCGTACTTGGGAATCCCCTTCTGATTTCATGCTTTTCTCTAAGTTGTTCAACGCTTCTTCGCCTCCAATACGGCCCAGAGCCCATGCAGCGGTTCCCCGCAGCTCCGGGCGCGGGTCTTTCAGCAGTACTTCGCTCAGCTTCGGTACAGCTGAAATATCTTTAAAGTTGCCAAGCGCGATGACAGCGTTGCGCTGTATCGGCTTTCGGCCGCGCCAAGCGGCAGATGTATCTCCGAACGTTTCCTTGAATTCACGGTTGCTTAAATCAAGGATCGGCAGGAGCAGCGGCTTGGCTTTTTCAGGATCGGGTTTGAAGGCCTCTTGATGAGTCCAGTTCTTGCCCCGATTCTTCGGACAAACAATCTGACAGGTATCACAGCCGTACAGCCGGTTGCCAATCTTGCGCATGACTTCTTCGTCCAGAAACCCTTTGGTTTGGGTCAAAAAAGAAATACAGCGCTGGGCGTTAAGCTGCCCCGGGCCCACAAGCGCTCCGGTAGGGCAAGCATCGATGCACTTGGTGCATTCCCCGCAGTCCTCGGTAACCGGCGTATCCGGCGGAAACGGGATATTGGTGATCATCTCGCCAAGGAATATCCAGGAGCCTAACTTCGGAGATATGATGGCACAGTTCTTAGCACTAAAGCCAATGCCTGCACGCTGGGAAACCGCCCGGTCGACAAGCGCTCCCGTATCGACCATGCTTTCAAGTCTTGCATCCGGTACCCGTTCTCTTATAAAAGCCTCCAGACGGCTCATGGCCTCCCGAAGCACCTGATGGTAATCTCTGCCCCAAGCAGAACGCGCCATAATTCCCCTGTACTTTCCAGGCTCCGATTTTGGCGGGTTGTCCATTTTGGAATGGTACGTTATCGCAATCGCGATTAAGGACATGGGCTCGTTTCCCGGGAGAGCCGGAGTAACCCTCTTATCCAGATCCGGCTCTTCAAACCCGGATTCATAACCTTTGTCCCGATGATTCTGCAGGACTCCCTTCAAGGACTGAAACGGTTCCGCCGAAGCAAAGCCGATATCATCAATACCAAGCTCTGGGGCAACGGATTTCAGTTCCTGTTTGAGCTCCTCCCAAACCGAAGGCGGAGGAGCGTACGAGCCGAGTGTGTAGGTCATTCTCCAGCGCCTCCTTTCCTGGGATGATGTCCATTGGCAGCTACAGCTTTTTGATCTCGGACAGCGGCCAGAATATGAATTCCGCCCTGCCTACAATGTCGCTTTCCTTCACACTGCCAAACATGCGGCTGTCCTTGCTCTTTCCGAGATGACGGTTATCTCCCATAACAAAATACCGTCCCTCCTCGAGGGTAACAGGCTCAAAGCCTGGATCTTCGATCGCAACATCGGTGTATCCTTCCTCCTTGGCCACACCGTTAACATACAGCGTCTGATCCTTTACTTCAATGGTATCCCCTGGAACGCCGACAATACGCTTCACCAAAAACTCCTTCTTGTCTGGACCATCGCTTGGATCCTTAAGCACGATGACATCACCATGACTCGGTTCTGCAAAGCGATACACTACTTTATTAATAAATAGCCGCTCCGATGCTACCAGTGTCGGCTGCATTGATTCACCTTTAACCATGGACAGGTTGAACACAAACATATTTAGAAGCACCATAATAACAAATGCAATCGTAATCGTCTTTACCCAGTCCCAAAGCTCGGCTGCCCACCCGTTCTTCTTGCTGGGTTGATTCTGTGGTCCGTTGTTCTCGCCATTCTCAGTTGAATCCGGAGGAATCACTTGTCCCATACTGCACCTACCTTACTTCGATTTCGCCTACAAGCTCCGACGGCGGCACCCTCAAAAAAGGTACATTAATAGAAAAGCATATCTCCCAACCATTTGCAACGGCCGGTAGATATGCTTCATATAGAAAAAATGTCGTTTCTTATCTCTGTCGAAGCTTAAAGCCGCCGTTTTACGTGGCTCGTATGTACCGCTAGTCGTTCAACTATTGACCTAGGATACTGAGCTTCTGGAACGACCGCAGGATTTGGCTGGCACCGTATCCCATGGCTTCATAAAATGGCATGGCTGCGGCGTTGTGCTCGTCTCCGGCTACCATAATCCGACTGACCTTACGTGATTGAAAACGCTGTTCCATCGCCGATATCAGAGCCTTGCCAATTCCTTTTCTGCGATAGTCAGGATGAATGGCAATGCGGTAATAACAACCATGATTGCGTTCGATCGTACCAATTAGGGCACCAACGATTTCACCGTTTTCTTCAGCCACCATAATCAGATCAGAGTCCCAAGCGAGCTGTCTGGAGAAGGGCTCCATCGTGTTTTCGTAGCAGTCTTCCGATAAAGCAATCTGTAGTAGCTCGGTTACGGGGGTACAGTCACTCAACTGAAAGGAACGAACATGCATTTCAAAATCTCCCTTTTCGTTAGCATGATGCGGTTTACCCGGTTTACAAAGATCTAGTATTCCGTTAACGCAAACCTGACATTTGTGTTTACTACAAAAAACGCGAAAATCCTGTTTCCTTGTCCATTAAACCACATCTTTCTCGTAAATTCACGAGTTTTCTTCTGTAAGCGCTTTATCTGAAGCGGTTACATTTTTATTGATGGATTTACTTCCATATTTTTGTTGAATGTATATGCTGTTTCCTGCTGAAAACTGTTAGCGCACTGTAAAAATCAACTCCAATACTTTCTATACATGCTTTTTGTATCTGTACTAATTTTACAAAGCGACCCACTAAATCCTCTGCTTATCTTATTGGGAAGGGTACGAATAGAAAAGCAGCGTCCTCCCGGCTATATGCCGTTAAGAACGCTGCGTAATCGATTTCTATTTTTACTGGAGAACCACGGTATCGCCCGATTTCAGTCCTGACAGGACTTCGATTTTGTCGAGAGTTTGCATACCGGTCTCAATATCCTGACGTTCAATTTGACCGCCGCCCCTATCCACCATGACGTATGATTTACCCCCATCCGTCATGACGGCGAGTTTGGGAACGACAACGGCTTTGTCCTTCCGCTTGGTCACAATGTCTCCGTTAAGCGTCAATCCGCCGATCAAGCGGTCATTCTTAGGCAGCGAGACAATCACCTTGAACTGCGGTGTCTGAGACGTTTGTTTTTCCTGGGCGGTTGCCTCAGCGAATTTGGCCACCTCCAGCACTTTCCCCTTCAGCTTCAAATCCTTGATGGAAGGCATCTTCACCTCAACCGCCATATCCGGTTTAATGTTGAACACCTCGTTCTCCCCTACATATGCCACGAACCGGAGGGAATCCAGATCGACGATTTTACCGATATACTGGTTCGCCGTGACCGATTGCGGCACCTGCTGTGTCGGGTCGAACAGAAACAACCCCGTAGCCGGAGATTGATATGTGGACTTCTTCAGTCTATCATTCAGATCATTCATCGTCTGTCGTTCAATATCATTGTTCACTTCGTCCAGCTGGCTGCTCAGCCGCGCATTTTCCTGGTCTGCCAGCATTTTCAGACGCTCGGCCTCGGTTGCCCCGACTGGCGCGTTATCCAGGTCCTGATTCAGCGTGAATTCCTTCAGTTCCTGCTCCAGCTTCTTCTTCTGCAGTTCGGCCTCTTTCTGCTGAAGCTGCTGGCGGATCGCTGTTTGCTCCAATTTAAAGAGTGTATCGCCCTGCTTGATCTGCTGGCCATTCTCTACGCTCCATGACTCGACCTTCGCTTCAAAAGGGGCGTACACATTCGTCTCCCGTCCGTACTCGGACGTTCCCTTGACCTGCACGGTCGAAGTGATGGTTTCCTCGGTTACGGGAAACGAGATGACCTGGGGTTCTTCCATCATCGGAATTTCAGGCTCTTTCGGTTTCACCTGTCCATATCCCCAATAACCCACCACACCCAGCACAGCCACGATAATTGTCCATTTTATGATTTTTTTGATCATACCGATTTAGCTTCCTTTCCGATGCTCATAATCCTAATCCCGCTTAATGGCAAGGAGCGCATTTGTTCTTGCTGCGCTGATCGCCGGATAAATCCCCGAGAGGATTCCGGTCATCACCGCGAATGCGATGCCGATGGGCAGCGTGCCCAGCGTAACTGCAATCTGCAGCCCCGACATCCCTGCAGAAGCTGTAATGAATGAATTCAACCCGTTGATGATCAAATACGCGAACACGATGCCAAGCAAACCGCCAAGCAAACCGAGCAGACTGGCCTCCACGATAAACATATTGCGGATTTGCGGCATATTCGCCCCCAAGACCTTCATAATGCCGATTTGCCGGCGGCGCTGATGCGTAGACATTGTCATGGCTACAATGATCGAAATGGAGGCCAGCAATAGAATAAATACGCCTACGCCCAGTGCAATCGCCTTGAATGTGTCCAATTGGGAAGCGATCTGATCGCGCATCGCCAGATTGTCGCTTGCATTAAGCGCAAGTTTTGATATCAAATCCTCAAGTGGTTTAATATTCTGCAGGTCATCCACTTTGACCGTTACGCTGTCGTATACCCGCTGCTTGGAAGCCGTCCCATTTTGCAAATTCAGGCTGTCTGCAAGCCATTCAGCCGTATCAAAGGAAACATAGGCCTGCCTGTCGTAGATGGCAAACTGGGCTTCCCGCCCCGTAGGCACATCCAGCACACCCCCTACGTACATCTGCGGACCCAGCAGCTTCTTTTCGTTGTCCATCTGCTCAAGCTGAATGCTTTTGCCGCTCATGTCCGTCACGGTGCCCTCATACATCTGGAATTCTTCCCACAGCTTCGGATTGTTGGGATCGGTATTCATCATATTGGTCAATCTCTCGCTTGTCTCTGCATCCTTCCATCCTGTTGTGGCTCCATAATTGAGGACGACGGCGCCTATCTGCTCAAGCGCACCACCCTCCTTGAACCTGTGTCCCTGCTCTTTGAGTTTGGACAGGTCCACGGCCACTACATTAACACCTTCGCTAATCAGATTGTCGGACGAAATGGATCGGAAATATCCAAGCTGCTTGGTCGCGATAACGGATTTGACATGATTAAAGCCCTGAATCACCTGAACCTTATCATCCGTAAGCAATCCACGCTCCCCACCGGCAGCGCCGCCCCCCTCTCCGGGTCCACTGCTGCCCTGCGGGGTCACCGTAATCTCATCCAGCTTCATACCGCCTATAATCTCGGTCTCCAAATAACCCTGGGCGGCGTTGCCAATGCTGATCGCAACAATGATTGCCGCACATCCAATGGAAATACCGGTCATGCACAGGGCTGTCACTACTTTGCGGCGCTTGATCTGCCCCCATGCCAGCCGCATGCTGTCTAGAATTTTCAGCTGACTTCACCTGCCCCCTCCGAATGAACCTCGACACCGGACGGAAGCGATGAGGCATTAGGCGCCTTAGAGCCTCCTGCTGCCGGTCTCGTATATTCCTCCGGTTGAACTAAGTAACCGTCACGGAGCATGATCGTTTTTTTCATTTGAGCCGCAACTTCCATCTCATGGGTAACGATGACAAATGTCGTATTCATGGACTCATTCAGCGCCATCATAATCCGGATGATTTCCTCTTCCGTTTTGGTGTCCAGATTGCCTGTCGGCTCGTACCGCAAAAATGACGGAAGGCTCCGTGATCAGCGAGCGCGAAATACTGACGCGCTGCTGCTGTCCGCCGGACAATTGGGAAGGGTACAGTGCTGCCTTATCGCCAATTCCCGTCATCTCCAGAAGCTCCATCGCTTTCTTCCGGCGCTTGGACGGTGAAACGGACTGAAAAACAAGCGGCAGCTCCACGTTTTCCCGTACCGTCAGGGTCGGAATAAGCTCGTAGGCCTGAAATATAAATCCGATATGCTTGCGCCTAAAGACGGCAAGTTTGTTCTCCCCGTATTTGACAATATCCTGATCGGCAATATAAATATGGCCCTCCGTGGGCTTCATCAGTCCAGCCATCAAGTTGAGCAGCGTCGACTTGCCCGACCCTGAGCTGCCGAGGAGAGCAATCATCTCTCCCTTCTGGACTTCAAACTGGATGTTATGAAGCACCTTTAACACTTCGTTGCCGTTTTTAAAGCTGTGCGATACATTTTCCAAACGCAACATGTTCGCTGTTCCTTTCCGATTCTTAATCTATCTCTCCTCATTCGGATCCACAGTAGGCTGGAATGTCAGATTATAGCTTTGGCTGCCAAGCGTGATTCGCTCATTCTGGAATTCGTCCACAAGGGTCAGGTTAAACCATCCGCCGCGAAGTCTTTTATATTGATCGTCCGTCAACTCGATCGACATAGACCGAGTACCCGGCACCTGGATATCCGTACCTGGCGTAAGTGTGCGCTCCTGTGTCTGTCCCAGCACGTCTTTGATGATCAGAATCAGCTTGTGGCCGGAATCCGCGGCAGTAATGCTCTCGCTGCGTTTCACGTCAAACGTGACATTCAGCGAAATGGAAGAGCTGCCTTCCTGCAAATGCCCTGACGCCTTCGTGACGGAGACGTTGTAAGGATACCAATCGAGCTGCGTCAGCCCGGAGCTTGCTGCCGGTCTCACCGGATTCAGCATCAGTTTCTTCACGCCCATCACACCGGTAATGTCTTTCCCCGTTTCCGCAAGCTTGCCGCCGGACATCGCCGTGCCAAGAGCTAGTCCCAGTTCGCCCGATACCCCTTTTGGCACCCTTGCCCAAAAGACAACGGACTGCTTGGACCCTGGCTGTAGCGCGGCTTCCGGCTGAATGGTGTCCGCTTCGTAAATCATTCCGTCCGCGCTCTGGAAATACCCTTTCAGCATGGCCGCTTGTACACGGCGCTGTTCATTGCTGGTCAGCAACAGCTCGGAATAGACAATGTCGGTATCTACCCCCTCATAGATCACGGTCCGTCGCTCCTGCGCATCTGCACGTTTACCGATAACGGTAACCGAGTAGGGTTTTCCCTTCTCCAGCACTTCAATCGACTGCGTGGCTCCTGAAGTGGTTACGGTCAGGAAAGAAGATTTAGCTGTATCTTTCTGGGTAAACAGCTCGAAGCGGAGCGAACGGATGTCCTTGGTATAAGGGATCCGCGCCATGACATACACCTCTGTTGATGACCCGGGGGCAATCAAAGAGCCCTGTTCCTCTGCAATAACCTCAGAGCCGGTCAACACCGTTTTTTCGTCCGATGTGACGTTTGCCTTAAGCTCAGGCAGCGGCAGCGATTTGGATTCCTGAGTATTTCGCAGACGCAGCTTGGCAACAATGAGATCTGTATCCTGCCATGGGAGACGCTGCATGGATACAAGCGTGTAAGCAAATCCCTGGGCAGACTGCGCGCCGTATTCGACACCGATGGAAGCCTTGCGCTCCGTTTGATACGAAATGTCAAAATAGGCAATCGGCAGGGCCACTTTCTCCTGAGCTCCTGACGCCGATTCGCTGCCCGGCTCGGCCGGATTAGCAGGGGTTTGGGTTGAAGGATCATCCCCGGCAGAGGATTCAATCATTTGCAGCTTCAGCTTGTCCTGCTTGAGCTCAAGCGGAAGCGAAATTTCCATCGACATCGTTTTCTCTTCGCCAGGTCGCAGTGTCAGACCCACTTTGTTATCCGGATTGTAAGGATGGAAGGAGCCTTCCGAGGCTTTAATCGCAAAATCATAACCCGGCACTGCCACCGATTTCTTGCCTTTGTTCTTGAAAGACATCTCGATGTTCCATATGCCCTCGCCCCCGGAGGAACGCAGCGAAGCCTGCCTGATTCTGGCTTCAACCGGAATCCCCTTGATCGTCATCTTCTTGGCTGCCCCCGCCGCGATATCCCATTTAGGAGCTGTTGCCGCTGGCAGCTTAAAGGACTCGACCGGCAAGGTGAGCTTCAGTGTGTCGTCGTTTTCGGTCCATAGGAAACGCAAACCGGCCGATTTAAGATAAGAGGGAATTTCCGTTATGTAATATACCAATTTCTTCTCTTTCGGCTGGATGGGTACCCCCTCTGTACCTGCTTCGTGATGAAGAAGGAATGAATTGCCGCTTGCTGTCACCAGATGAGGTTCGAAACCGCGGTCGCTCCACACTTTCCCGCCATGGTTTGTCATGTACATGCCGACTTTGGCTATCACTTTGCCGTCATACTTAATGATCTCCAGCGATTCCGCCTGAACGGTAACCGGCGTACCGCCCAATTGCAGCTTGGTACTCGATCCCGGTGCGGCAGCTGCCGAATAATTGGCAGGCAATCTGTACGTTCCGACACGCTGCAGGTAGCCTTTGGCTTTCGGATTCCATACGTCCATCACCAGCTTCATGCCGGATAAGGAGTTGCCTTCGGTTTTGGCATAGTAGGTCACGCTGAGGCTCTGACCCGGTTCAATCTTCTTCTTGGCAAGATCTCTGGTAATTGGATTAGCAGCTGTCACAGAACCGCCGGGTAGCACCACCTTAGGAAAATAGGATACCAGCCGTGCGGAGCTCTTGCCCCCGTTTTTGTACTTCAGGGTAAACACTGCAACATATGTGCCGTTTTGCTGCCATCCGTCGGCATGCTCCAGCGTTGCCGTAACGTTATTGCCAAGCGTTACGTTCCATGCAGGCACTGCATGATTCTGCGAATTGGATTTCGTGACTTGCGATGGCCCCGTCTTAGCTGCCACTGCCTCTGCTTGCGGTGCCGCTGCCAGAATTGCAGCCATTAAGACGGCAGTCACTCTGAACTTTGTACTACTCATGTTTTGAAACGACTCCCTTCTACCTCGGCATATCCCTTTCATTGTCCCATGCAGATGTCATCGACTTGTGTCCATGGTCATATATATAACGACAAGTTTCACAGGAAAGTTCTTCATAAATTTTTGCTGATTTATCAGGTCTTTCGGACTTTTCAAACATAAAAGTTGATTTAATCACCCAAAACGGTTTAATATATGTAGTGTAGCCGGATTACATATCTCATTGCTCCGGGATGATAAAGACTTCCTGATGAAGGAAGACCTTTCATCATAACCAAAAACTAAATTTACAGGAGGTTTTTATTATGGCATTTCAATTACCAGCACTTCCTTACGCAAACAACGCGCTCGAGCCTCATATCGACGCACAAACGATGGAGATCCACCACGATCGCCACCATAATACCTACGTAACGAACTTGAACGCTGCGCTTGAGAACGCTCCTGAGCTTCAAGACAAATCCCTTGAAGAACTGATTGCTAACCTTGACGCTGTTCCAGAAAGCATCCGCACAGCAGTTCGTAACAACGGCGGCGGCCATGCAAACCACTCCCTGTTCTGGGAAGTTATCGGACCTAATGGCGGCGGACAACCGACTGGCGCATTGGCTGATGCTATCAACAATGAACTGGGCGGCTTCGATAAATTCAAAGAAGATTTCGCAAAAGCAGCTACAACACGTTTCGGCAGCGGCTGGGCTTGGCTCGTTGTTAAAGACGGCAAATTGGCAGTAACCAGCACACCTAACCAAGACAGCCCGATCATGGAAGGTCAAACACCTGTCCTTGGCCTTGACGTTTGGGAGCATGCTTACTACCTGAACTATCAAAACAAACGCCCTGATTACATCTCCGCTTTCTGGAATGTAGTCAACTGGGAAGAAGTCGGCAAACGCTACGATAACGCGAAGTAATATCGTTTAACTAAGCCGATGCATACAAAAAGGCTGCTTACAGCTGTAGATCATGTCTACCGCTGTAGCAGCCTTTTTTTGATGTCTACGACTATCGATTTAATGGATGCCGGTCGCCGTCACCTTATCGGACTCGTAATAGCGGACTTTGGATGGTGCATAGATGACACCCCATAATACGACCGAGATAAGAACCGCTGCACCTGCACCGATCAGGCAGACGGCCTGCAGTGACCATACATCAGCTGCAAAGCCTAGCAGAAGCGTAAGAGCGATCTGAAGCATTCCTTCCAACATACGGGTCACGCTGGTGAAGCGTCCCATCAGATCGATAGGCACCTGATTTTGAAAGAATGTGGTAAACCCCGCATTGGCATACGAAGAGAAAAAACCAAAAATGATAAATCCGATTACTGCAGTCACAAGGCCGGAAGCTGCATAGAAAATCATATAACCCGCACTCGACAGCAGGACGCCAGCTCCGATAAACATACGCAGCGACAGCCATTTTACCGATAGAGACGCTGCCGCCGAGCCTGCCAAATACCCTGCTCCTGCTACACTTATAAGCAAACCGTAATCCTCATCTCCGAGCAGCAGCACTTGTTTAATGAAGGTTGCCTCCTGGGAATCGAGCGCAAATCCGAGCAGCATCGCGCATTGAAACAACAGGTAGACCAGCATGAAATATTTCGCGGCTTTGCCGAAATCAATGACAGCGATCCAGTCCTGAAGGAGTGTCTTCATCGTGATGACATTCCGTTTGCTGCCATCCAATTCCTCCCCATCCACATCGGGAAGAAAGTAAATGACCAGTGCGCAGATAAAGAATGATACCGCATTAATAACAATGCTGATTCGAATATCCGTATAAGCGATCAATAGTCCGGATATAGCGGGACCCAGCAGTACGGCTCCGGAAGTAGTAAAGCTGGACCATGCATTAAACCGCTTTCGTTCCTCTGTCGGAATCAACTTCGTGACATACGTCATTGAGGTAGGCCCGAAGAAGGAGCCCGCCACATTTATCAGGAACATGATGATATAAATCCCCCACACGGAGGACATAAAAGGGATTGTGGCAATCAGGACACCCCGAATAATATCGGTTGAAATCATAAGCTTGCGCTTATTCATCCGGTCAATGATGCTCCCTGCCCACGAGTTAGTCAATAAGGTTGCAAGCGGCCGGATGATGAACAATCCAGCCACGGCAGCAGGAGAGCCTGTCATATGCAGCACAAGCAAATTGATCGCAACCAGATAGATCCAGTTCCCGAGATTGGAAACCCCGATACCAAAAATGTACAACAGCGCATTCTTCCAGCTATGCAACAGCTTCACTACTCCTTATGCTGTTTCCTTCTATACTTCTCCTAGGAAGGAGAACAGCTTCAAGATGAGAAATACGAATGTAAAATACGGATGAACACGTTCGGGAACGCGTAGCGTTCCATGTCATGCACGTGAATCCAGCGGAATTGCTCGATGCCCGTCTCATACGCTGCTGCGCTTTCTGCGGCTTGCAGGGAAGATATCGGCGCATCCTGCCATGTGCAGCGGTATACCCCCATATTCCAATGAATATGGCTAAAGGTATGCTCCGCGTCCATCACATGGCCGATTGGCAAAACTGGAATCCCTTCCTCCAGCAAAGCGCCTTGCAGATGGCTCATAGCCGGCTCCTCGGGCATCACAGCCGGGTTTGCCGATGCCGGCACAATGACATGAGGCAGCTCCCACATTCCTGCCAACAGGCCGGTTGATGGCCGCTTGCGGATCAGGATTTTCCCTTCGTGCACGCCCGTACCCTCTACGATGGCTGTAAGGCGATATTCAGGACGAGGGGGCTTCGCCTTTGTCTTAATCGGAAGGGACTCCTCCTTGCCCTCATACCGTGCCGTGCAGTGCTCCATGACCGGGCACACCAGACATTTGGGCGACTTCGGCGTACAGATTAATGCCCCCAGCTCCATCAGTGCCTGCGTAAAATCCGATGCTCGTCCCTCAGGGACCAGAGTAAGCACCAGCTCCTCCATTTTGGTACGTGTCTTCACTTTCATAATATCTTCTTCAATCAAAAAATAACGGGACAGCACGCGCATCACGTTACCATCCACCGCGGCCGCGGGAATGTTGAATGCAATGCTGCGAATGGCGCCTGAAGTGTAAGGACCGATGCCTTTTAGTCCCGACACTTCGTCTTTACCGCTTGGCATAACGCCACCATACAGCTCCGTTACTTGCCTTGCAGCAGCCTGGAGATTGCGTGCCCTGGAATAATACCCTAGACCCTCCCAGCATTTCAGCACATCGTCCTCCGGTGCATCTGCAAGCGATTGGATCGTCGGGAACCGCTCGATAAACCGATGAAAATATGGAATAACCGTATCCACCCGGGTCTGCTGCAGCATAATTTCCGATACCCAAATATAATAAGGATCGCGGTGTCTGCGCCATGGCAGATCCCTTTTATTCACCTCGTACCAATCCAATAGCTCCTGGCTGAAATATCGTTTAAGTTCTGTGTTATACATCTATATAAATCCCCTTCATAACCTTACTATAGTGTCTCAACAACCGCGAAGGCCGAAGCCAGCTCTGTCTGATGCGAAATCGTCAAATGAATCGTGTAATCGGCAGGTTGGTCAATTCCGAGGCGTGTCCAGGCTTCCTTGGACAGAGTGGCGATGGGTTTCCCGAGGCCATTTGGCAGCACTTCAATGTCCCAGAATCCGATCAGGCGACCGATTCCGCAGCCAAAGGACTTGGATATCGCTTCCTTGGCAGCAAAGCGCCCGGCAACAAACTCCGTCCGTTTAGCTCCCTTACGGGCAGCGATTATCCGCTCACCCTGTGTAAGTACACGTTCCATGAATTTCTCTCCATGCGGGCCTGTCATCAGAATGTCCATTCGTTTCATGTCCAGCACATCATGTCCAATTCCGTAAATCACATCTTCCGCTCTCCTTCACTAACCCGTCTTCCGTCCATAATCAAACTCACTACTATATTGTATCAGTCGATGTACGTCAACGCGAGACTGTCGTGTTACAACAACATGAAATCATTCAATTTGTGTCATTTCAAATTTTATCTGTTTAGACGGTTCAAGCCGCATCCTGATGGGGTGTGGGGTCCCGAATATAAAAAACAAAAGCCTTCTGGAAGGTAATCCCCCAAAAGGCTTTTTGGCCTGAAAATCGTTATATTAAATTCCTGGAATCGTGTTGCGCTTGTGAGCGGTTTTTACGTAATAACTCTCCAGTTTCTCCTGAACTTCAGGATTGATTGTCTTGCCCTCCAAATAGTCACTGTTATCATCGTAGCTGATTCCGAGCTCTTTCTCATCCGTCTGTCCTTCCCATAGCCCAGCGGAAGGCGCTTTGTCCAGGATCGATTGCGGTACTCCCAAATAGGATGCAAGCATACGGACCTGACGTTTGTTCAAGGAACTTAGCGGCGTGATGTCCACTGCTCCATCGCCCCACTTGGTGTAAAAGCCGGTGATGGCCTCAGACGCATGGTCAGTCCCGACAACAATCAAATTCTGCTCAAACGCCAGCGCATATTGCACCACCATGCGAACTCTGGCTTTTACGTTGCCTTTGCCGGGAACACTGATATGTTTATGAACACCAATATTTTTCAGACCATGCTCAACCTCAAGAGCAATCTCATTTACAGCTTCCTCGATATTGGTCTCCACGGTATGCTTCAGATCGAAGGCTTTGGCCGTAGCATAGCTGTCGGAAATATCGGCCTGTTCACCGAATGGCTGAAATACTCCAAGTGTTTTGTATTCCTTGCCAGTCTCCTCGGTGAGCTCGTCGGTTGCCCGCTTGCACAGACCCGCTGCCACAGCGGAATCGATCCCGCCGCTAATAGCGATCAGCAGCCCCGAAGTGCCTGAGTTTTTCACATAATTTTTCAGAAAATCAACCCGTTTGCTGACCTCTTCCTCCACATTAATGGTTGGTTTGACACCCAGTTCAGCAATAATTTGTTCTTGTAGGCTCATGATTCAAAGACTCCTTTCAGTATGCTCTCTCTTTCTTAAGTACGTAACATATACAACAAAAGCCCCGCGGCTTCGGAATATGCCGAATGCTTCGGGGCCTATGTAACTGCCAGCTTACTGGCAGTAGCGATTGAATGCGTCGGACAAATCAGCCGCGATTTCTTCTGCGGAACGGTTCTCCACTTGGTGACGCTCAATAAAGTGCACCAATTCCCCGTCCTTCAGCAGAGCAATCGATGGTGAGGATGGCGGATACGGAGCAAAATACTCACGGGCTTTTGCCGTTGCTTCCTTATCCTGTCCAGCGAATACGGTATACAAATGATCCGGCTTCACTTGGTTCTCAAGCGCTATGGCTACACCTGGGCGTGCTTGCCCTGCAGCACATCCGCATACGGAGTTTACAACAACCAGTGTTGTACCTTGCGCATTTGGCAGCACTTCCTCTACCGCTTCAGGAGTTGTGAGCTCCTTGATTCCCAAACTGGTGAGTTCATCCCGCATCGGTTGAACCATATCGCGCATATATCGGTCAAAAGACATACCCATAACTGCTTCACTCCTTATATAAACAAGATTGTTCGAATTATAACAGCTCATCGATATCTATATTATACAATCCTAAAGAGTGAAAGCAAGAAAATACAAAACGAGCAGCATCACAAAATGGGATACCGCTCGTCTTTAACTGTTTCCGGTGGTTTAAACTAGGTAGCAGGATAGTTGGCTCCATCCTTTTTCTTGTCAACGATGGGTTCGCCACGACGATCCTTGTTTTCGCGCTGCTGCTGCTCCTGCTGTTTCGAATCATTTTTACTCATCCGAATCCCTCCTTTGCCATTAGCTCTGCCTTATGATGCCTATTCATCCTCCTAATTATTCGGACGCGGCAGCGCTTTGGGATTCCATTAAGCCCTGAGGGTACGAGCGGACAGAAAATGAGATAATGAACACCGTTCCCTCGCCTTGCTGTGACTTCACATCGATCGTTCCATGATGCCGCTGAACAATGCTCATACACAGGGCGAGCCCAAGCCCCGTTCCCTTACTCTTCGTGGTGTAGAAGGGCTCAAACAAACGCTCCAGCTCGCTCTCCGACATGCCCGTTCCGGTATCTGCCACATACAGCTGCACCTGGTCCCCTTCGATCCGGGTTTCAAGGGTCAACGTTCCTTTGTCATCCATAGCCTCCATGCCGTTGCGGCACAAATTCAGGATCAGCTGTTTCATCTCTTTAGCATTCAGGTGCAGCTTGGGTACATGGGTTCCGAGCTTCAGTTCAATGCTCTGTCCACGCAAGTTCGCGTCAGCCCACAAGAGCGGGCTCAGCTCATGGATAATATCATGAAGATGACAGTCTTCCTTCTCGGCAGCCCGGTTCTGGGCCAGAGACAAAAAGTACATTAATGATGCCATTGGCACGGTCCAGTTCCTCCATGACGATCCGGTAATAGTGATCGAGTGTCTCCGGGCTCTTCTCCTTCATCAGCTGCAGGAACCCGCGAACCACGGCCATCGGATTACGAATTTCATGGGTAATGCTTGCCGCCATTTGGCCAACCAGGCTCAGTCGTTCTACATTAATAAATTCGGTTCGAAGCTTCTCAAGCTCCGTGATGTCTTCCATAACACCCACCGCACCCAAGATGTCGCCTTTCTCATTATGTATAAGCGGATAAATGCCCGTTGAATAAACTCGCGTTGGGCTGCGCATAATCTCGCCGGTGCTTTCAATTCCCTCCATGGCCTTCAGAAACCGGTTGCGGAGATGTTCCTTCTGAATCATACCGTCCAATAAATCGAACAGCGGTCTTCCAATCACATCTTTGGACGTCAAATTCGGAAACACACTCCTGCAACTGCGGATAAGAAGTTGGTTAAAAGCGATGATGTTCCCTCTGTTATCCACGGCCACCATTCCTAAAGGGATCATCTCTATTATTTTTGTCAAAGAGATCATTTCTTCACTCTTCACGTCATATTGGCCTGAGGCCAGACGCTCGCTGGTCAGCTCGATCCAATACACAATCATGCCGGAATAAAAGATGCCAATCAGCATATAGAGTATGGTCACCAGGATTGTATCCGGATTCAGGTGATCATTATTAACCTTTCCTTCAATGGCATGAGAGGCTACAATGATCAACATAGCCGGAATCAGTGCACTCCACAGCCAGCAGATCTTCTCGGTCTTGGAGCCTTTCTTGAAATTGGAGGAAATCCAGGGCAGAAGCGAGTAAACCAGGACCAGTACATTGAGGATGAAGTCGATCATCGACCAGCCGTTTATCAGCCCATGGCTTGTCATATACAAGACGGCAAGACATAACCCTGATCTTCGACTTCCATATAATATGCCTAAAAATAACGGGATCACGCCAAGATTGATCGGAACGTAATATTCGTTCATCGCTGAAATCAGGACGCAGAGTACGGTGCTGACTCCGCTCGAAATTACGATATGCTTGTGAAATCGAAGCAGATCATTCGGATTCTTCTTGTTCAGCCACTTGAGATGTCTGTCGAGGAGAAGGGGTAGATGAAAGATGAGTGTACCAGACAGCAAAACTTGCAGCAAAATATCCTTCCATAGGCTCAGCACAGTGATCAATCACCTCAATTGGACAACGTGTCTAATATTTCTGATTAAAACACAGGCGACATCATTTTACAATATCTTGTAAGTTCCTGTTGAAGCAACAGAAAACCCCGTCTTACGTCCTATTCATGAGGTTTGGGTTAATTCGCGAATACCTATATAATTATAATAAGATTCATCTATTCATTGATATAACCTCAAAGGAGCTATGAGCAAACATGCTTGATTATGATATTATTGTCGTCGGCGGTGGACCTTCCGGATTGATGTCCTGCGTAGCTGCAGGAGAAAGAGGAGCTTCCGTTCTGCTGATTGATAAAGGGGATAAACTGGGCCGCAAGCTGGGCATATCAGGCGGTGGAAGATGCAACGTGACAAACGCCAAGGAACAGGATGAATTGATAGCCAACATCCCGGGCAACGGTCGTTTTTTATATAGCGCTTTTCAGCACTGGAACAATCGGGATATCATGGCCTTCTTCGAGGGACTCGGCATCCGGCTCAAAGAAGAGGACAATGGGCGCATGTTCCCTGTGACGGACAAAGCATCCAGCGTAGTGAATGCCTTGATTGGCAAAGTGAAGGAGCTCGGAACCGATATCCGGACGAACAGTCCGGTTAAAAGCGTTCTGTTCGAGAACGGCCAAACGGCTGGAATTCAATTAAAATCCGGGGAAGTGATCAAATCCTCCTGTGTCATCATAGCCACAGGCGGTCAGTCCGTTCCTCAAACAGGCTCGACCGGGGACGGTTATCCTTGGGCGGAAGCAGCTGGCCATACCATTACTGAGCTGTACCCCACTGAGGTCCCTATCGTCTCAACCGAGACGTTCATCGCATCCAAAGAGCTGCAGGGTTTGTCGCTGCGTGATGTTGAGCTGTCCGTCTGGAATCCCAAAGGGAAAAAAGTGATCGCTCATCGGGGAGATATGCTGTTTACCCATTTCGGGGTGTCCGGCCCAATCGCTCTGCGCTGCAGCCAATTTATCCGCCAGGTGCAACGGAAGTTCGAAATCGTGAACGTGGATATGGCAATTGACATGTTTCCTGATCGCTCGCAGGCCGAAATCGAGGCCGAGCTGAAGGAGCGCTTTGAGGCTGAGCCCAAAAAGAGTATTAAAAACGTTCTTAAGGGTATGCTGCCGGAGCGCATGATTCCGCTGCTGCTGTCCAAATCATCTATCGACAGTGACATGATCTGCAGCGGTTTATCCAGAACTGCACTTACGTCCCTTGCAACCATTTTGAAAAAATTTGCGTTCCGAGCTTCAGGCACCCGGTCGCTGAAGGAAGCCTTCGTGACCGGAGGCGGCGTCAGCCTTAAGGAAATTCAGCCGAAAAGCATGGAATCCAAGCTCATGCCAGGCCTGTTTTTCTGCGGCGAGATTTTGGATATTCATGGATACACCGGCGGCTATAATATCACGGCGGCGTTCGCAACGGGTTATACGGCGGGCAAGCACGCCGCGGAAGCGGCAGCGTATAACAAGAACTGATCCAATGGTATTGGAAATTACGAATAAAGCACGAAGCGCGCCAGTATGCCCTTTCCTACCCGGGTCATACTGGCGCGCTTTTATTCATCTTGCTGATGCTTATCCTCCCTGTACATCGGCCATGACATCAGTGATGGTGCGATCATGACTGCCGCAGCCGTCAATGCCAGCGCGGCCAGCCATCCGACTCCCCCCTGAAACAGCGTGAGCCCTGCCACCAGGGAATACAAAAATGCCGGGAGAGCAAGCAGCGTTCTAACGGCAAGAATACCCGCAGAGCGGTGCTGTTCATTCGTAAAGGGAAGCACGTGCATAAATTCAGCCTTCGCGAACACGGCCCACCGTGTATTGAGCCAATACGATATCATCAGCACAAGCGCGATATACACAACGATTTTAATGATTAACGGCGGGAGCCATACGGCCGGAATGCCAACCAATGTAATCTGAATATATAATGTCAAACTCTCAGGGTGACGCAAAATCGCTTTTAACCCTGCATCGGCAAGCCTCTTCTCCGCTGTGCCCTTGAACAACCGGCCGGACTTGCGCATAAACCAGGTCTTGCTTCGCACACTCGGCGGTTTGCCGACAGCTTGAACCAGCAGCTTCTCGGTCAACTGGATGCGGGTCCTGGCATCCTCCCTTGTATCCGCCATAAAGGTTCCATGCATGGCAAGACGCCTGCGGCTCAGAAGAATTAATACAATCAGCAGAATGACGACGATTGTCCATAAGACTGCATAAACCTCAAGCCACAAGGATACAAGCAGCGTTAGTAATCCAACGGAAAGCCAGCGTACCGCATAAATCAACAGGTGCTGCCGCCACCCTTTGCAGCTTGAGCGAATCATCCCGGCCCATAGATTCGTACACCAGGCACAGACAACCGTAATCACCAGCAAGGTTATCAAGGTACCCCCGGTAATTTCATGTTCCCTGACCAGGATTGGCAGGGCAAGCAGGGTAAACAACAGTCCCTTTAGCGCTGACATAGCATGGCTGTATGCCATGCCTCTGATCAGCAGCCCCTTCATCCATTCCCGCTGCTGGCGGAGAAACAATACGTCAGCCTCTTCGAGGAACAGCAGCACTCGGCCGGAGAACATAAAGAGCAGGATGACAACCACCGCTTGGAGGGGCAGGAACTGTGCCCACCCTGGAAGGGGGCTTGTCCACAACTCACGGTATAACCCGCCTCCCAGAAGCAGGCCTGGAATCAGAATGTAGAGCATCACGATCCAATCAACCACGGTCGCCAAGCTTTTACGTTGATAGGTCCAATGTGCAAGCACCCTTCTCCAGAAGAGCGCCCCCGGATGGCTAAGCTGCTGTGAGCGATTCATACCCATCCCCTCCCTCATGTCAGCGCATCGAAGCAGTCAAACAACGATGCGCCTGGAAGTCCCGCGGCCTCACGGAGATGATATAGCGTGCCTTCGGAAACAATCCGGCCCGCGGATATGAGCACAAACCGATCACAAATCTTCTCTGCGGTGTCCAGCACATGCGTAGACATCAGCACACCGGCACCACGGCGTCTCTCCTCCAGCAATAAGTTCAAAAAATCGCGAGTAGCCCGCGGATCCAAACCGATAAACGGCTCGTCTACAATATAGACATCGGGCTTGGAGAGGAAGCCGATCATCAGCATCATCTTCTGCTTCATCCCTTTGGAGAAACCTCCCGGCAGTTCGTTCCGTACAGTCTCCATTCCAAACTGCCGAAGAAGCTGTTCGGCCTGCTCTTCGAAATGGTTGTCATCCATTCCGAATGCAGCAGCACGCCAGGTCCAAGTGCTCCCACAGCGTTAAATCCTCGTAGAACACAGGCTGCTCGGGTACGTACGCATATCGGGGAGGATCACCCGCAATCCTGACATCAGCCTTGCAGTCCTTCAAGAGCCCTAACACCGCCTTGATGGTTGTGCTCTTTCCGGCACCGTTCGGCCCGATCAAGCCGAGCAGTTCACCGGGAACCACTTGAAACGATATTTCGTGTATGCGGGGTCGGCCAGGTTCGTACCCGGCTTCCTGAATGTCTACTTCCAGCACCGGCTCGGCCCCGCGAATGTTCTCCAGAATCCTATCCTGCATCCTAACACCCCATCCATTCATTCTATTTCCATTATTACGCAGATGGACAAGGATTAGTTGCAAGCACCGAAACTTTCTTTGTGGTTTTACATTGTCGAGGGTTCAGGTACCATAGGGACTGCGTTCAAGGACGGCAGAGGCTTCGTCCTTTCTTTCAATCCTTCCCTTGAACAGGAGTAGTACGCCTCCCACTGCAGCAGTTCCGAGTCCTGCAACAATATATGTTGGAACAGCGCCGATTCCCGTGATAAGCGCACCACCGATAGTAGGTCCGACAATGGCCGCGCCGCTTGTAAGGCTGTTGACCGTTCCGAATACACGGCTGGTCATATGCTCCGGCGTTCTTTTCATGAGCAGCATCTGGAAAGGAACCAGCACGAATCCTCCACCAGCGCCCGCCAGAAAGAATGAACCGAACAGCACCACGCTCTGCAGCAGATGCGGCATCTTTGTCACTACAACTACGGCACATACGGCGAAGACCAGACCGGCTGCGGTAGCGCCGGCGCCCATCTTGGCAAGAGTGCTCCAGCTCAGCTTGCGGACAAACATGGCTGCGATTAAAGTACCTAAACCGCTGGCGGAAATACAGTAACCAAGCAGATCCTCCGATACATTAGGAATCAGCCGGAACAGGGTCACGATCTGGGAGTCGGCCATCTGCAGCACCAGCACTACTGCACATATCGTAACAACTCCTCCCAGCAGCAGGGGGATGCCATAAATCAATTGCAACCCTTCACCGATCTCCTTCAAAAAGGATTTCTGCTCGCCCTGACCAGCCCGCACTCCATGGTGCGACTCCCCGGTCAGGCCTTCTTGTTTAACGATCTTTCGGCCTGGAACACCGAGCAGAAGCAGCGCCGATACCACAAAAGCGCCTGCATCAATGATGAAGCATAACTGTATGCCGAACAGAGCCATCAGCAATCCGCCCAAGGACGGCCCGATAATTTTGGACATTTGCTCAATCGAAGAACTGATCGTAACCGCCTGATCGATATGCTTAGGATCTACAATTTCTTTAATTTTGCCGCTCTTGGCAGGAGAGAACAGAACATCCATCAGTCCCTTAACGATGAGCAGAACATAAATTTGAATTAAATTTCCCGCCAACAAGACTCCCAGCAAAATGAAGACTCTCACAACATCCGAAATGACCATGATCTTTTTCCGGTCATACCGGTCGCCGATCCAGCCTGCTATCGGTCCTCCGATCAGAACAGGAAGCGCCATGCATAACGTCATAGCGGTAATTTCCCATGGCGCGGCTTGCCACTTCAATCCGACAAGCGTCAGGAGCGCGATGATATACAGCCATTCGCCCATGTTGGACACCAGCTGAGACCCCATCAACAACATATAGTTCCGATTGCGGAGCAGCGGTTTAAATCCCTCTGATTCTACGGTTTGTACTTGATTCATTCTCCCACCCTTTTCTTCCCATTCGAATAATTTCATTATAGAATCGGCATTCAGGGAACGTATCAGGCTTAAGGCGTAGTTGATACCGGAGCTGGAGAATGAAAATGTTTCGGCAGCATTGTGACAAATCACATGTTGAAATTGTTCATTTAAGCGTAATCTTAGATTTGAAGTAATTCAGGACATGAGTCCATATCAAAGGCGGGAGAATGTATGAAGGTATTACATGATCGCGATACACAGCTTGCTATGCACCTGTATCGGGTGTTTGCCAAGTCATTCAAGAGCGTCAACGAACATGTCGTGAATGGCAGCAAAATCGAAGGCTTTAACCCCACCTCTTTTGCCGTAATGGAGGTGCTGTTCTACAAAGGCCGCCAGCCTATCCAGCAGATCGGGGCACAGCTGCTTCTGCAAAGCGGAAATGTCACCTATGTGGTTGATAAGCTGGTCGCAAAAGGATATGTTCGCCGCAGGCCCTGTCCCGAGGACAGGAGAGTCATCTACGCCGAACTGACTACTACCGGAGAGCAATTGATGCAGAAGCTGTACCCCATACATGAGCAGCACATCCAGCATGCGCTTGGCGGACTGAACGAAGAAGAGAAGCAGCAGCTGATCAGCCTTCTCGCCAAAATGGGAAAACATGCGGAGCTGGCGCAATTGATCGTACGACAGTAAGTGCAAAACGAAGAGAAGAACCCTCCTCCTTGACTTCGGAATCAGGGTTCTTCTTATTGAAATCGTGTTTAGCTATACTCAGTCTTTGAATCCCTCCAGTGCGAGGGTCGGTTTCCCATCCGCCTGCCAGGTCCCCTTGTTATAACCTGCATTGTAACCCGGTGCAGCTTCCGGTTCCCAATAAAATACTCCAAGCCCCGTTCCTCCTGGTAATCCGCGCACTTTGGTTTTGATGCTCTGAATAAAACTCTTGGCAGCAACCGGCTGGCTGTAATCCATGCCGATTTCACTGATCATGATGCTTTTTCCATACCTAGCGGTCATGTCTTTGGCATTGGTGATGGTCTGATCCACCTTCGTTGACCAGTCGCCCGCTTCCGGGTACAGTGACATGCCGATAATATCAAAGTTCGCACCGTTACTGATCAAGCCGCCGATGTTCCATTTGAACAATTCATTATCGTAGCCGTTGGATAAGTGGACTATGGTCTTGGTCGAGCTACTGACGGACTTAACCGCATTATGCCCCGAGTTGACAAGCCATGCATAATTTTTCATGTTCACCGAAGCTTTGCCGTCCTCCCATAACATTCCGTTGTTGGTTTCGTTGCCAACCTGTACCCAATCCGGCGTCACGCCCTTATTCTTCATGGTGTTCATCACGTACACGGTGTGGGAATAGACCGCATCCATCAGCTGCTGGAAGGTGAAGCTGCGCCAGGCATACGGCTTGTTCTGCTGCCCCGGGTCGGCCCAGGAATCGCTGTAATGCAGCGTGAGCATAATGCTCATGCCTTTGTTCTTGGCACGCAGAGCCAGCTCAGCCGCTTTTTCCGCATTCAGATAACCGTTCATGTAATCATTCATATTGGGATTGACCCAGACTCGAATCCGCGCAGAATTAATCTGGTAATCATTCTTCAAAATGTCGAGAATATCGCGCTGAATCCCATTCTTATCCTTCCATTTATACCCCTGAGCCTCCATGCCGGTGACCCAGCTGATGTCGGCTCCTTTGGCAAAAGCCGGCGCCGCCTCAGCCGAGCCGTTACCCGTGAAACCGAATGATAACGCAAGCATCGATAGACAAAGAAACATCCTGAACAGAACTCCTTTCGTATCCCCGGTCATCATCATACCCCCTTCGTTATTCGTTCACTGCGCAGTGACACCCCTATTGTAAGCGCTACCCAAACAAAGCCACAGGGCATAATCCCAACATTTCCGGTGCTTTTTCAAGTAAAATCAATTCAGTCCAAAGAAGCTGACTGGCCTCAGCCTCTTTGGACCGTACGGGCTTCCAACATGAAGTGCATCACATGCCGATATCGCCGTGGACGAAAATATAAATAAAACAGGTGCCAGCATGCCGACACCTGCCTTAAGGTGATACGCTAGATGATCTAATTGAATTAAGGTTTATTAACCATTCACTTTGCGCGTAATCACCTTCACGCCATAAGGCGCCAGTTCTAGCTCCGCACCCACTGCCTCGCCTGAGACCAGATCGCTGTACCGAGCCCCATCCAATGCAACCTGCCTTGGCTCGTTCGAGAAGTTCATTATAAAAATATAATCCGACTCTCCATCTGTGCGAATGGATGAGCTTACGCAGGAAGGCAGCTTCGCGGCCAATGCCCGCCGAACGGCGGTCTGTTCAACGAGTTCCTTGTAGAAATTCGAATGAAAAGGCTCCTTGTTGCGGGAAGCGATATAATAGGCTCGACCCTTCCCAAGCAGATTGACCGTCAACGCCGGGCGCCCGGCATAAAAATCAGATCGGTAAACGGCCAACGCTTCGGCCGTCTCCAGATGAATCAGATCGCACAGCTCAGCGGCATCATACATTTCCGCAAGGCCAAGTCCGCCCCCGGCATTCGTCACAATCCCATTAACATCATGATCATGCAGGGCGTCGATTTCCTCCGACCATATGCCAAGCGTCTCTCGGAGCGGACCGGGAAAACCGCCCAGGAAACAAAGATCATTCTCGTCCACGATGCCGGACCAGTACGTAGCAACAAACGTGCCGCCCGCCTCCACAAATTGGTGAATCCTCTCGCCCACTCCCGGCCGGACCATATACAGCATCGGCGCGACCAGCAGCTTGTAAGGGGCAAAATCCTGCTCCATATCAATGACATCAAGAGGAACTCCCTGCTCCCACAATGCCCGGTAATGCGCCTGCACGGTGTCCTCATATTTGACCCCCATATTCCGCGGACCCTGCGCATCGTTGATCGCCCAGCGATTCTCCCAGTCAAAAATGATCGCGGCTTCGGCCGGAACGCCCGTTCCGACCACAGCATTCATCTTCTTGAGAATCTCTCCGACCTCAGCCACATCATGGAACACCCGCGTGTGTTCGTGACCGACATGATCCACGACAGCGCCGTGCAGCTTCTCGCTTGATCCCCTGCTCTTGCGCCATTGAAAATATTGCACGGTGTCCGATCCATGGGCGATGGCTTGCATGGAGGACAGGAGATGCATTCCCGGCCGCTTCAGCTTGCTCACCTGCTGCCAGTTCGTAAGACTCGGCGTGCTCTCCATCAGCATCCATGGCTGTCCGCCTTTGATCGAACGAATGATATCATGCATCATGGCAACACGGGCCGCCTGAGCGGCATCATCCCCGCCACGATCATGCCAGGTCGGATAGCTGTCCCAGGATACCACATCCAGCAAATCGGCAAACTTCCAGTAATTCAGCCCTTCAAAATACTCCATCAGGTTGGTTGTAACCGGAAGGGAGGGATTGATCCTGCGGAGTGGCTCAATCTCATGCTGGATGAAATCGGCCGTCTGATGCGTCACAAACCGTCTCCAGTCCAGGTTCATTCCGTGAACCTGCGTCTCTCCATGAGGCGCCGGGGATTCGATCTGGCTCCATTTCGTAATCGTATGGCTCCAGAATGCGGTCCACCAGACATGATTCAACTCATCCAGTGTTCCGTACTTATCGTGAAGCCAGGTCCGGAATGCCTCCTGGCAATAATCGCAATGGCAATCGCCGCCAAACTCATTGGATATATGCCAGCCGATGACCGCAGGATGATGGCCGTACCGCTCCGCAAGCTTCATGTTGATCGTATGAACCTTCTCCCGGTATACAGGCGAAGTATAACAATGATTATGCCGGAAGCCGTGCAGGTTCCGAACGCGCCCTTCGCTTACGCGCAGCACCTCCGGGTACTTCTCCGACATCCAGGCCGGTCTTGCGCCGCTTGGCGTAGCCAGAAAAGCGTAAATGCCATTGGCCGCAAAACGGTCCAATACACCGTCAAGCCAGTCGAACGTAAATACCCCCTCCTCCGGCTCCAATGAAACCCAAGAGAATATACCAACGGACATCACATTGCAGTTCGCCAGCTTCATTAGCCTGATGTCCTCTTCCAGCACTTCGGGATAACGGAGCCACTGCTCCGGATTATAATCTGCGCCATGCAGCATATGCGGAACGCGCGGACTGATCGGATCAAACGTTTGCTTCATGTTACGAGAACCTCCTGTTTCCTGATATGATCTCAACTCTTATTCTTTGACAGAACCCAGCGTCATTCCTTTAACGAAAAAGCGCTGCAAAAACGGATACACCAGCAGGATTGGCGCTGCGCCGATAAATATCTGCGCGGCATTCACCGTTGTCTGGGACAACATCTCCATCTCCTTTGGGCTCATGCTCATTGAGCTCATGTCCCGCTGAATAATAACTGTCTGCAGGAAGGTAGCCAATGGGAAGTCCTTGGCGTTGTTGATATACAGCAGCCCGTCAAACCATGAGTTCCAATGGAACACCATGCTGAACAGCGCAATGGTTGCAATCGAAGGCAGCGAGATTGGCAAAAAGATTTTAAACAGCGTTTTGAAATGACCCGCTCCATCAATCAAAGCCGCTTCCTCCAGCTCTTTCGGGATCCCCCGGAAAAAATTCAGCATCAGAATCACCAGGAAGGTATTCACGGTGCTCGGCAGCACCAGCACCCAGAACGAATTGATTAATCCCAGCTTCTGAATCACGATATAGAACGGCACCAGCCCGCCGTTGAACACCATGCTGAACACAAACAGCCAGGAATAAATGCTGCGGCTGCGGAAGACTCGGTTGTCCTTGGACAGCGGATATGCGGCCAGAAACGTTACAGCGAGTGTCAGAGCGGTTCCCAATACGGTGCGGGCAATGGAAACCCAGATCGAGTGCAGAAATGCCGGGTTGTTGATCGTTTTCTTGTAAGCCTCAAGTGAAAAATCGACTGGCCATAAACCCACCAGACTGGCATCAGCAGCTGCTTTGGAGCTGAATGAAATCGCCAGCACATGAAGCAGCGGAATGATGCAGAGAATGGCCAGCGAGACAAGCAGGCACGTGTTAAACACATTGAATATCCGGTATTGCATCGTTTTATGGTACATGGCTCTCCCTCTTTCACGTAACTAGAATATACGGTACCCCGCCCACTTGTAGGCCAGACGATAGGATACGAGAATCAGGGCCATACTGATGACCGATTTAAACAATCCAATAGCCGTTCCGAACCCCATCTCCCCGTTCAAAATAGCCGTCCGGTACACAAACGTATCAATGATATCGCCTTTTTCGTACACCAGCGGGTTGTACAGGTTGAAGATTTGATCAAAGCCGGCATTCAAAATGTTGCCAAGCGCCAATGTTCCGACAACGATCGTGATCGGGATCATCGAAGGGATGGTAATATGCAGCGTTTGTTTCAAACGATTGGCCCCATCCATTTCCGCCGCTTCATACAAGGTCGGGCTAACACCTGCCAGTGCAGCCAGGAACACAATCGTGTTGTAGCCAAACTCCTTCCATACATCTGACACAATCACCGTGAATCGGAACCAGTTATTGTCGCCGAGAAAAAAGACCGGGTCCAATCCAACCGCCGCCAGAATCCGATTGACAAAACCGTCCACAGCCAGCATTTCGATCAGAATGCCGCCCAGTATGACCCAGGACAGGAAGTGAGGCAGATAAACCATCGTCTGAATGCTCCGCTGAAGCGCTGTTTTGCGAATTTCATTCAGCAGAATGGCAAATACAAACGGGATGAGCAGATTGAACACAATTTTCATCACCGCGATGACCAATGTGTTCCATATGACCTGCATGCTGTCCTGTCGTTCGAACAAATAGCGGAAGTTATCTAAGCCCACCCACGCAGAGCCGCCAACGCCTTCCCACGGCTTATAGTCCTGAAAGGCCATAATGATGCCGCCCATCGGCAAATAACTGAACAAGAACAGACAGATCAGGGCCGGCAGCAGCATAACGTGGAAAGGCCATGTTTTTTTTATCCTCTTCATCCAAGATCCTCCCGTTAAATCAATCTACCTCTTGATTATAGGGCCCGTCCCAAGAGCCGTAGTAGCCCACAAAACCAATATTCATGGCACGATATCAATCAGTTTGGGAAGGGTCCCTCATTGAAAAAAGGACGGCCTTGGCAGGCCGCCCTTCATACAGATCAGATATAAACTATTTCACGCTTTGATACCAGTCGTTAACCTCTTTCGTAATCTGTTCACCGCCCCCGGCTTTCCACGTCTCCACGAATTGATCAAACGATTCAACAGGCTGCTTGCCGTAAATAATTTCGTTCAGCGTTTGGTTCTCGATCTTTGTCAGGTAATCCCATTTCGACTTCATCGTTGCCGTGACGGGTCCCGTAAACATGTCTTTCTTGGAAATCTCCTCTTGGGATAACAGCACCTCCGCGGCGGCTGGAGTATCCTTGCCGTAGTTTACCGCTACATCCTTCTCCAGTCGGCTCTCCGGCTTCCCGCCTTTTGCCAGCTTCAGAAGCGCCTTCATCTGTTCATCGGGAATCCGGGCTCCGTCACGGACCAGCAAGTAGCGGACAACGTTGACGTAACCGCCTTGGATTTCATCATTCGGCACCATTTCGCCGTTTGCATCAAGTTCAAAATCATAACCCTCGAACAGACCGTTGGCAAATTCGCCGCCTTCCTTGGACACGGCAAAGTTATCAAACAGATAGTTCTGATACGTAAAGAACGCTTCCGGATGCTCCATGTCTTTATGGATCAGCGTAACGCCATTCGTATACTGTGTTCCATGACGCATCGCCGTACCGTCCGGCCCCGTCGGAATCTGCACCGGCTTCCAGACGGCCTCCGGCGCATTTTTCACCGTATCCAGCAGCGGCCAGCCGCTCATCCAATAAGGCCCCGGAATAATCCCGGCGGTTCCGGCTACTGCCGGCTCCGCTGTCTTGTTCTCATCCCACAGCGCGGCTTCCTTCGGAATATACCCTTTATTCATCCACTCGTTCAGCTTGCTCAAGCCTTGCTTCATGCTTGCGTTGACCGAGCCGTACTCCAAACTGCCGTCCTCGGCCACGTTCCACTGCTGCGGCAGCGTTCCGTAAGCGCCGAATATCCAGGACGGATCTCCCATCCAAGTGTTCATGGACGTCTTAAAGCCAATGCTGAGCGGTGTGACTTTATCCGGGGCAAGCCCCGACGGATTCTGGTTCTTGAAGGCATCCATCACCTTCTCAAGCTCATCCATCGTCTTCGGTGCACCCATGCCCAGCTTGTCCAGCCAATCCTGCCTGATCCATAACACGTAGTCATGATTATAGGCAAAGTCCAGCACTGGGATACCCATGCGTTTTCCGTCCCGGCTGTATTGATTCCACACGTTGGAATCCAGACTCATCGCGCTCTTCCAATTGTCCGATGCATACTGGTCAAACCATGTCCCCACCTCAGCAAACATACCGGAATCGATTAAATCCTGAGCCAGCTGCTGATTCTCCGTTCCGAGCGTTACAATATCCGGCATTTCCTGTCCGGAAGACATCGCCAGACGCAGCTTGGTTGCAAAAGCGCCATTGGTGTCCGTAATGGACCACAGCGATTTGATGTTAATGCCAAACTTCTCTTTGGCCCACTTCGTGGCCACGTTGTTCTCAATGGTTTCCCCATTCTTGAATTGCAGCGTCGGATCGACGCCCCATACCGTTGTAATCGTAACTTCAGGATCATATTTGTCTTTGTAGACGTTTTCAGTTTTGGGTTCGGCAGGCTGTGCTGCTTCCGATTTCGGCTCACTGCCACCGCCCGAACATCCCGCCAGCGTTCCGGCAAGCAAGATAGACGCGGCCAGGGTTGGCAGCAGCCAATTCTTCCTTCTATCACTCATATCTAAATCCCCCTTCTACCACCTTATGGATTACATGTTTAATTATAGAGGGGAGCGCATAAGCATCCTATGTCACGAATCGAACATTTCTGCACCTTTAGCAACATCCTTGATCCCTGTATTCGTTCGGGGTCATCCCGTAATGCTTGCGGAACATTTTACTGAAATATTGCGGATTCTGATAACCCAGCTCTGCGGTAATTTCGTAAATCTTCTTGTTTGTATGCTTCAGCAGGTATACTGCCCGCTCCATCCTTTTCCGAATGATATAGTCACCGAGGCCCTCACCGGTCTCGCTTTTATAAATTTTGGATAAATACACCGGATGCAGGTATACCCGGTCCGCAATCGTTTTGACGGACAGATCATGACCACAATCGGTAGTCACCATCTCCTGCACCTGTTTGATAATATGGCTTTTGCTCGTTGTCTCCTGCTCAGAGGAAATAGCCTGAAGTTTATTCAGCATATCAAGCGACCAGGACCGCAGCTTGGCAGCCGACTGAACAACCTGCTGAATATAGAGCGGGTCCCAGCCTGCCTGGTCCAGCTGGTGGATATAATATCCCTGCTTGTGGGCCATGTACATATAGGCATTCGTAACCGACAAAAAAATCTCGTACAACGCGCTCTGTCCGATGAAGGCGGTTTCAAGTTCCACGAAGAGCTGTTCTATTTTCTCCCGAGCGGAGTCCCACTGTCTCGTCTCCAGAAGATGGAGCAGACTGGGCGGCTTCATGAAGGAATGGGTGGCATGGGAGGCCGAGTCGCGCCGACTTCCGTCGTTGTCAGCAGCGAAACGAATCGCTTCATGGTCCCCGCTCCCTCCTATATAAAGTGAGCTTAGCCCTGTCCGATAAACGCCTGCCAGCTCGCTCGGAAAATCAAAACTTGCCGATACGAGAACAGAAATGCCGCCTTTCAAATAACTTCCTACATCTTGCTGAAACTGGGTCACATACCGCTTCATCACATCGGAAGCAGCTGGCCCATCCGTCCCTTCTGATAGGAGTTCTGTCTTTAATTGTGCCAGCAGAATCATCCCGCTGTGCGGGGTCTTGCTCGGCCACACGCGAAACAGCTCCGCAAACACCTCTTCGGCGATGTTCCCGATGGCATATTCCATCAGACTGATCGAATGATCGTCCATGCCGGTGAACTTCGGTCCAAGCTGGATCAGCAGCATGATGGTCCTCTGATCGGTTCCAAGAGGGATTTCATATTCACGAAGCTTGTGGTCGAATCACATGCCGCGGCATCTCGTGTCCCAGCAAGAGATCATGCATCAGACTGGTTCTCAGAATCCCGATATCCGATTTACGGCTGTACCTAAGCTGTTGGTATTCTCCAAGCTCCTTCCGCTCCTCCCGGATCGACTCCAGCGCTGATTGCACACTTCGCATGAATTCGCCATCGTCCACCGGTTTTAAAATATAGTCCGATGCGTTCAGCCGAATCGCCTGCTTCGCATATTCAAAATCGGAGTATCCCGTCAATAAAATACAGCGGATATGAGTCCACCTCCCGGCAATGGTCTCTATCAGCTCCAAGCCGGTCATGACCGGCATACGAATATCGGTCACGACCACATCAACGTCCTGCTCCTCCAGCAGATCAATCGCCTCCAGGGCAGATGAAGCCTGATAGACTTGTCGTATATTCAGCTCACGCCATGGAATCGTCTGAAATAAACTCTCCGTAACGTAGCTCTCATCATCAACCAATAAGAGATTCATCATTTTCATGCCCCCTGCCCTGGCTTATACTGCCATGTGATTGCGGTATTGGCCAATAGAGAATGGCCCGTACGCCGCCTTGAGGAGATGCCATGAATCGCAATCCGGCATTCTCTCCGTAACGCAGCCGCATCCGCTGGTGAACATTCCAGACGCCGCAGCCCATTTCTTGATCCATCGGCCTGTTTAACCGCTCCTCGATGTCGGACAGCTTCTGTCCATTCATCCCGATCCCGTTATCATCGATCAGAATGCAAGCCATACCGTCCATACTCTGAAAGGTTATCCCGATTTCGCCTTCGCCGGAATGGGGTTCAATGCCATGCAGCACGGCATTCTCCACTAACGGCTGAATGACCAGCGGCGGAATTTCAGAGCGGCCCGCTCCCTCAGTCAAAGCGACATAATAACGGAGCCGCTTCATCCGCATCTGCTGAATCTCCAGATAATGAGTAACAAATTCCAGCTCATCCGACAAGGGGACGAGCTCCCTCTCCTGACGCGTGGTATAGCGGAAATACCGGGACAGATTATGCGACATCGCCACCACGGCTTCGTATTTCTGAAGTTTGGCCATGCTGGTAATAAATGAGAAGCAGTTATAGAAGAAATGAGGATTGATCTGCGACTGCAGCTGCTTCAGCTTCGCTTCCCTGACGTGGATTTTCTCCATATATACATGCTCAAACAGCTCCTGGATCTGCTCCACCATGGAGTTGAACCTTGCAGCCAGAAAACTGAATTCGTTTCTGCCCGAAACTTTCACCCTTACCCCGTAATCACCGGCCTGCAGCCTGCGAAACACATAAACCAGCTGCTTGATCGGAACCTGAACCTGGGAGTACAGCAAATACGCAGCGAGACAGCTCATCAGAAGCAACGCGCTGATCGAGATATAAAAGAGCCTGTTCGACGTAAGGATAGGCTTCATGATGTCCGATAGCGGGATATAATCAATCAAATACCACCCGGTCGTTTCCGACAATACGATGCTGACCGAGTAGGTTTTGCCGTCTACTTCCTTCACACGATTCTCTACATCCTGGAGCGGCTCGCTGCCAAGCTCCGCAATCATCTGATGGATCAGCTCCTGATCCGCGGTTCGGTTATAAATCACGCCCGAAGCCGGTTTATAGTAGAACGGATCGCTCCTTCCGTCACTCTTGAAGCGGTCCAGCATATCCTGGATGTTGGTGCTGTCGAATTCAACCTTGATGATGGTATTTGACTTCCCTGTATGCTGCTGAGTGGAATAGGGTGCCACCGAATACCACACGAACAGAAACCGCTGATCGGTCCCCTCCTGATAAGGAGTCACCTGCCAGCCCGGCTTCACGTCCTGCGCTAGCTCCTCCGGCGAGTAGAATCCGGCATCACTCTCTGTGACCACCCGCCCGAGAGACGGGGAATAGATGGCCAGATGGCTTCGCCAGTTTGATGAACTCTCCTGTATGCTCAGCTTCGTCTGGATCTGCTTCACCAGATTGATCGCGTCCAGATTCAAATACTTGTCCTGCAGATAAATATCCCGAAAGCTGGAGATGTCCGGGTCATGCAGCAGTAAATTCGGCCATGATGCCAGAATATCGATGTTGGTATTCACCTGATTCTGAAAGAAGACAAGCTGGTTGGTATTCGATTGGCTGAGCTCATCGCTAAGCACATTCGTAGTGGTTTGATTGGAATAAAAATAAAGACCGACAATCGGGATTAACATCAGGAAGATAAACAGAATGATTTTTCGGAACAGATTAAATCTGGACATGCTGCAGCAGCCCCTTGGTTTATGTAGTATGAGGAGTTCCTATTATAATGAAATATGTTTATTATATCGGAGTTCCGTCAGGGCCGAATAGGGTATTAATGCAATATTTCGGGCACTTTCGAAGGGTTTGGTCATGAAGAGAGACTAGTGTTGAAAAAGCGCAGCTTTTGATGGTCCACAGCCATCCAAGCATGCCCCGAACCACGCATCGTGCGCACAAGGAGAAGTGCGTACGATGTACAATACAAAACAAGGGACCCCTGCGTCCAAAAGGCAGGGGTCCTGTTATTCTTCTATATCATGAGTTAATAAAATGAATGCTTAAGATTTCACGGAAGGCTGCGCTCTCCCGTCCCTTCCTCCGGCTCAGGAGGAGCATTGCGGAAGGCGGCCACGATAAACAAACAGATCACGGCCATTACGGCCATCACCACAAACAGCGAATTCAGACTGCCCTCCAGTATTCCGCTCAGCAGACCGCCTGACCCTTCAGGCAGTTCAGCGATTCCATGCGGAGAGAGCAATTTGTTAATGTCGTCGCTGGTAATGCCTGCAGCATCCGGCTCCGCCGCAAGTCTGCCCGCAATTCCCGCGTTGACCCATAATCCGAACACCGCTACGCCCACGGTCTGACCGAACGTCCGAATGAAGGAGTTCAGCGCCGTGGACGCTCCCCGAACCTGATAACCCACCGAGGATTGTGCAATGATCTGGAACAAAGTCGAGATGTATCCGAAGCCGACGCCATAAATGAAAGTAAAGACCAGCAGCACGCCCAGCGCCGTATCCTTATGCATATAAGCCAATCCCACCGCTCCGATCATCAGGAATACTACGCCGATAATCGCCGTTTTCCGAGAGCCGGATTTAACGATCAAACGGCCGCTGATAATCGAACCGATGAGCCATCCGATCGACATCGGTGCCAGCGTCAGGCCCGACAAGGTTGCATTGCCGCCTCGAACGCCTTGAATCCACAGCGGCAAATACGTGGTCAACCCGATGATAAGCGCACTGACCAGAATGTTGGCCACCGTCGATACCGTAATATCCCTGATCTTAAACAGATGGAGCGGCAGCATCGGTTCCTTCACCTTGCTCTCCACCACCAGGAACGCAAGCAGCAGCACCACGGAGCCGATGATCAGACTGAGCATGAATGGAGACGTCCAGGAATAGGTCTCTCCGCCACCTACCGCGAGCGCAAATAACAGCGCCGTCATCCCCACGGTAAACAGAGCCGCTCCCCCGTAATCAATCGACACCTCGCGGGTGGTCCGTTCCTCTTTGAAATAACGGAAAATCAGCCATATCGATAACAGCGCAAACGGTACATTAAAGACAAAGATCCAGTGCCAGGACAGGTAATCGACAAAATACCCGCCAAGCAGCGGACCAATCAAGGAGGATATTCCCCATACGGAGCTGATCATCCCCTGAATTTTTCCACGCTCCTCCAGATTGTAAATATCCCCGACAATCGTGAAGGTCACCGGAATGACGGCGCCCGCCCCGATCCCTTGGATCGCTCTAAAAATAATAAGCTGCGTCATGTTCTGGGACAGACCGCACAGCAGCGAACCTGCCAGAAAGATTAGCGAGCCGTATAGAAATACAGGCTTGCGTCCGTATAAATCACTAATTTTGCCGAAGATCGGCGTTGTCACAGCCATCGTTAACAGATAGGCCGTAAATATCCAGCTCATCAGGCTCACACTGCCGAAGCTGCTAATAATGGCTGGACCAGCCGGTCCGACAACCGTGCCTTCAATCGCAGCCATAAAGGTGGATAACAGAATCCCGACCAATATGTAACTGCGTTTATCCTGTTTCAGTACGTTCACGTTCCTTACTCCCCTTTACTTTAGACAGCCCCTGCCGAAGCAGGCATTTTATTGGATATCTTGAAAGATATATGCCAAAATCGGGGCTCATAGCATAAAAAGCGCCTACCTGATATCAGGAGCGCTTCCACATCATGTAATATTTCTATTATAAAGGTTACCTCGTAGTATGCACAGTCACATTTTACCGTTCCTATAGATGAATGAACGATGTGGCATGTTCCTTTATGAGCTCGGGATCGTGAGTAATCATGAGTATGGCCGATCCTTCTTCCAACATATGCTGGCAAAGGCCAATCACCCGGTCGATGGCGGCATAGTCCATCCCCGAGGTTGGTTCATCTAATATATACAAAGCCCGCGGAAGCATCAATTGGCTGATCACACTCAGAAGACGCTTCTCTCCCTGACTGAGCAGATAAGGGGACATGTGAAGCCGGTCCGTCAGCCCAGCCTTCTCCAACAGGAACCTGGCCCGCTCTTGCTCGGCAGCCGACAACTCCCGTCGTTTCTTCACGGGTACCCCTCCATGAAGGCTGTATATCAGTTCCTCCCATACGTTGGGGGCAGTAAACATATATTCGGGCTGCTGGAACACGTAACCGATCTGCTCGGCCCTGCGGTACACGGCCATGCCCTTGATATCTTCCCCCTGCCAACGTATACTGCCTGCTGGAGCTGGCAGCAGTCCCATGATCAGGCGGCTGAGGGTTGTTTTGCCCGACCCGTTCTCACCGGTCAGCAGCACCCAGTCGCCGGGGTATATCTTGGCATGGATGCCGTGCAGCGCTTCCCGGCCCCCGGGATAGGCAAATGTTAGCGAATCGACCTCAAGCAATGGGGAGGCGGCAGACTCCCTCGCGCCTTCTGCATGGGGTACCGCGGCAGGAACGGAACCTGCGGCGATCGGCTTGCCCGCATGGCGTTCAGCCGAATGCGGGGGAGTTGCCGCCGGGACAGGTTTGTCCCCGGCGGCGGCACCCGCTGCCTCGCCTGGAGGACGAGGCAGCAAGCCCAGCTGCGCCAGCTGCTCCTCGCAGCAGCGCAGCAGCTCCCCCGGCGGCCCGTCGAGCACGACGGTCCCGCCGTCCAGGACGATGACGCGCTGCGCGGCGCGCGCGGCATCGTCAAAGCGGCCGGACGCGGTAATGAGCGTCCGGCCCTCCGTCTGCAGCGTGAAGCACAGCTGCAGGAAGTTCGCCTGCGCCGCGGCGTCCAGGCTCGCGCAGGCGTCGTCGAAGACGTAGAGCCGCGGCCGCAGCGCCAGCACCGCGGCAATGGCCGTGCGCTGCCCGCTGTCCGCCGGACAGGCGGCGCACCGGGTCCAGCCGGCGGTCAAGCAGCCCGACCGCGGCAAGGGACTGTGCCACCCGCTCCTCAATCTCCGCCGGTGATACCCGCATGTTTTCAGGACCGAAGGCCGCTTCGTCCTCTACGATGCCCTGCACAAGCTGCGCATCCGGGTCCTGAAACAACACCCCAACCGCCTCCGCTATGCTAGCAATCGGCGCCGCTGCGGGATCGATGCCATCAAGCAGCACCTCTCCTTCTCTCGTGCCCCCGCCGCTGCGCGGAAGGAGACCGCACAGCAGCTGGCACAGCGTAGATTTGCCGCTGCCGCTTGCTCCGATGATCGCCACCCGTTGGTTGCGCGCTATCTCCAGATTGATATTTTGTATAACCGGCTGTTCTTCTCCATCATAAAGAAAACCCAGTTTCCGGCATGTTATCGTTGTTCCTGACATCCGTTTATCCCTTCGTTGAGGCGGCAAACCGGCGAAGCAGCCCCGTCTTCACTAAAGCCTCTCCCAAAACTTTGGTTACCAAACCACAGAGCAACACACCGCTGAGAATCCGCACAACGAGCGCGATCCCAAGCACTTCAAGCGGCCAGGATGTATACCCGAACATATTGGCTGCGAACAGGAACCACAGCGGAACCATGGCTCCGCCAACCAGCATGAGGACGCCCGCGCTCCATTTTTGATAACGGAAGATCGCAAATATCGTCTCTGCCACAATCATATAACAAGCAGCAGCCACGAAACAGGAAGGAATGCCGTACACCGTTCCCGTCAGAGCCTGTATCGTGCCGCCAATGGCAAAGGTGACAACCGCTGTTCCCGGTTTGCGAATGATGTAATAAGCCAAGAGACCATAGATCATATAGATTCCGGTTGTAGTCGAAGTTGCAATGGGTCCTCCAAGACTGTTCAACAGCTTGTTGACCGGCCCTATGTATATCGTAAGAACGGCATTAACAGCGGCAAGCATCGCCATCAGGATAATTTCCTGGGTAGTAAAAGCAAACCATTTTTTCTGAAATGATGATGAATTCAAGTGGAGTCCTCCTTAATTCCAGTCATGAATGACTGTACTTGCGTTCGAATGCTTCATTATCATATTTTGCATCCTTCTGCCCTTATCGTCAACTCGGTTTTTGATATATCCGGTTAACAATTTAAACAATCCACCACAGCCACACCGTTGCAAGCACATAAATCACAGCCGATACGGCCGCCCATGAAGGTATGTTAACCTCCGTTCGGTACGTTCGGTCCGGATACGCCCCAAACCCCTTGGATTCCATGGCTCCCGCTGTTTGCTGCACACGTCGCAGCGCATTGAGCAAGACTGCCGATACAAACTTTAATCCATAACTTATGCGGCTTCCTAATCCCTTCGGCGGACGATGCCCCCTAACCTGCTGGGCATCCAGAATATGGTTTCCCTCTTCCTCCAACAGCGGAATGAACGTGAGGGCAGCCGATATGCCGAATGCAAACCGATAAGGGACCCGAAGACGCCGGGTCAACTCCGCCACCAGCTCCCTGGGGTCTGTTGTAATGATGTACGCCATGGAGGTCAGGAACAGCGTAAACATTCTCAGGGTCATGGCCCCTGCAGCATTCAGCGCTTCTATGGTCACCGATACCGATCCCCATTGCAGCCACACGGTCTCCCCTTGAACGGTCAGACTGGTCAGAATAAAATAAGGCACCGCAACGATGGCAATCAGCCGAATGCCTCCCAGCAGCTGCCTGCCTGACATATGTCCAGCATATCGGGCTTGTCCGATACAGAGAAGCAGAAAAACCGCCTGCTGCCAGGCCTGGTCAAGCAGCATCGCAATCACGGCTGTACAGAACAATATCACAAGCTTGCTTAAAGGATCATATCGATGAAGAAGCGAGCTGCCCTTCTCATATTGAATCAACACGTCACCACTCCTGCCTTTCCCTTGCCTTAAGCCAATCTTGCCTAAGCAGTGAAAACACTGCTGCATCCACATAACCGCTGGATGTATGCCGGTACTCCCGCAGCACGCCCTCGCGCATATAACCGATCTTTGCAAACCAACGGCATGCCCGCTCGTTTCGGGGATCCACAAAGGCTTCGATCCGGTTTAGCCCCATGGATGAATATCCGAAGTCAGCTGCCAGTTTCGCCGCTTCCGACATGAAGCCTTGCCCCCAATAAGCACGGGTCAGCTCGCAGCCGAATTCAGCCCGGAACGCACCCTTGAGCTGCCAAATATTAAATCCACAGCTGCCAATCAGCTCCCCGGTTTCGATGATTTCGACTCCCCAGCGGATGGCTTCATCCTGCTCGGCAAGCCGAAACAGCCATTGAATCAGTGCCTTCGCATCCTCAGCTGAATGCATGACCGGCAAATCCAGATAAGCCGTGGTGGCCGAATCCGACCAACAGCGGAACATCGCTTCCGCATCTTCTGCTGTCATCCTTCGCAGCCGTATTTGCCTACCTTCCAGTTCAGGAATATTTCCTTCACAAATGTACATGGATCTGAGGTCCCCCCTTACAAAAAAACTGACTTGTATCCGCTGTTTCCGGTGATACTATCTATGTGTATAAATGAGTATAACGAAAAATCCGATCCGTTCCTGGTCATCCATCAGCATCCTAGAGGCTGGATGTTTATATATTGATGGATTCGGGAGGCTTCCGTCAATATGTGTTGCACAGCCCCCTTGTACAGTACGGAAGAAGGAGGAAGTCATCTGAGTATGTATATCGCGATTGTATTGCTGTTAACCGTCGTTATGGTCGCCGCTGCCATTACCCAAATCGGATATCTGCAGATTACGCGGATGAGAGTGAAGAATGATCTCAAACTGTTCACGGTGCTGGAAAAAGCCGGACTTTACAGCAGGGAGCGATATGAATCCCTTCGAAAGAGTGAAGTGGCTATCACCAGCTTTGACGGATTGAAGCTGTGCGGAGCTGCCATAGAAAACAACCCCGGTTCCAAGCACTGGATGATCCTCGTGCACGGTTATACCGGCTCCCGAGCAGTTTCCACCCAATTCATTGATCTGTTCACAGAGGAGGGCTACAACGTACTCCTCATTGATCAGCGCCGGCATGGACGAAGTGAAGGACGATATACCACCTACGGTTATTATGAGAAACACGACGTGCAGGCATGGGTTCGCTGGATCACTCAGCAGTATGGGCAGGACGTGGCCATCGGGCTGCATGGCCAATCTCTGGGGGGTGGAACCGTACTGGAATATCTGTCTATCGCCGAGCCGCAGGTCAAACTCGTTATCGCCGATTGCCCGTATTCCGATTTGACAGATTTAATGCGACATCAGCTTACCCGCCTTAATAAAATCCCTTCCGTGCCATTTCTGTCGTGGGTGAATGCAAGGATTCGGCGCAAGGCCGGATTCAGCCTCGACCAGGTCAGTCCAATCCGCGCTGTTCGGAACAGCACACTTCCGGTCTTGTTTGTCCATGGCACCCAGGATCATTACGTACCGACCCGAATGAGCATCGAGATGTTCAAGGTTAAACCGGAACCGAAACAGCTGCTCCTTATTGAAGGAGCCATTCATGCCAACGCATACCATATCGACCCTGAGTTATACAGGGCAGGTGTACATGCTTTCCTTCGCAAGTATATAGGCCAACCCGTGAAGACATATCAACCGGAAGCCGCTCAAGTACCTCAGACGGAGGAAACTCCTCCCTTACATCCGTTTCAATTGGAGCTGGACGGTTCTCTTGAGACGATATAAATGGTTTGCTGCAGCTGAAGCATGGATACTGAACCGACAGCATAAAGAGCCCCCGCTCTAACGCACAGCACCTAATGTTAGTCGGGGGCTTCTTTCTCATTATTCATCATTATTCATCATTATTCATGTTTATGCCATGGAATCTTCCTTCTTCGATTTTACCGGCTTGAGCACTTCTCCGCAGAGATCCTTAAGCTTGCTCTGAATCTCCTTAAACTCTTCGATTCCGGCACCAGTCAAGCTGTAGCCCTCACCGTGTGCAGTCAGGAAATTCTCTTCCGTCAAACGTTCGAGCTCATGCTTAACCTCCCGATCGCCGACCTTATATCCTTGTCGCTCCAGTTCAGGCTGCATCTCACTTATCGTAAGGTCACGCTCGTGTGCGTGATAGAGCATATGAATCCCAATAAACAAATTTTGTACGTCTGCCCGCATTCGCTTTCTCTCCCTCCACCTGTTAAGTTGATACCTGGTCTTTTCATTCATTACCCTTGCACCCTGGCGGGGAATCAGCCGTCTGGCCGGATCAAGCTCCCCATGCTCGTCCCTTGACGAATATCTTATACTTATACTATGGTGAATGAACCACGACGATATAATGGAAGGCGGAAATCAGCATGTTTCAAAATACACCTTATGAAGGCACCCGGAGCGAGCAATATGCCCAGGTCCTGAATCAGTTAAAAGCACTTATACACGATGAGCCAAACGCGATTGCCAATCTGTCTAATGCAGCCGCTCTGCTCAAACAGTTTCTGTCCGATACAAATTGGGCCGGATTCTATCTCTACGATGGCAAAGAGCTGGTGCTTGGCCCATTCCAGGGGCTGCCCGCATGCATTCGCATTCCGATGAATCGGGGAGTTTGCGGCACGGCTGCCGCTAAACAAACGACGCTGCTTGTAGACGATGTACACGAGTTTCCCGGACATATCGCCTGCGATGCTGCCTCGAACAGCGAGATTGTTGTCCCTATTATCGTAGAGGGTGCCTTGTATGGCGTTCTCGATATCGACAGCCCTCTGAAGAGCCGGTTCGATCAGGAGGACCAGCTATTCCTGGAGGAGTTCGTCCACATATTGGAAGCCCAGCTCACCTTATAAACAGGATGTTTTTGCGTATTCTTCCATACACTAACCAGGAGTTTGAATCCAACAATTCTTAGGAGGAATACAAGCAATGTATCAAATGAACAACAATAACTCACAAATTTCGCAGCAAATCCGTCAGTGTGAGCAAATTCTTCAACAGTTGACCCAGCAAACGCAGCAGGGCTCAGCCATGTACCAACAACTGCTGCAACAGGAACAGCAGAATGCAGCCCGTCTGGAGGAAATTGCTCAACGCGAACGTCAAGCAACTCAAATGATCCAATCCGCTCTGCAGGGCCATCAACAAGCCATGCAGCAGTACCAGCAAATCTCTCAGCTTGTCAAACAAGTGGAGCATACCGCGCAAGCTCACAATCAAACACAGCACATTCAGCCTTCCTTCGGGCAGCAGGGTTTCCCTAACATCCACCAAGGGCAAGGCTTTCAATAAGAACATCAAGAAGGGGTACCCACGGTCTGGGTACCCCTTCTGCTGTTTCTGCCATGTGACAGCGACTCGCATGTAAGATCTCTCTCTATGAAATTCCGTCATCCTTGTTCATTGCTTCTTGTTTCTACTTCGATTCATCGCTTACACTGAATTCGATCTCTGCTTGAATCTTGTACCTCTTCGGCTCTTCCCTGTTCGAATCACGCTGCGCCTTCGAATCAATCATAAAGTCCGCAGATCCGTACACCACATACTCTCCTTCAGGAAAACCATTCCTCAGGGAATGAATAAACGCTTTAAACTGTTTATCATCCCCGCCGTTGTATCCGCCACCGCCGCTATAATACTCGCGCAGGGGCTCTCCCTTTTTCAACGTGGTCGTAATATACGGTTCATTCATCGCATAGCTGATGTTATAATCCCTGATGAGCTCCTTCATCGGAAAATAAAAAGCGGAGGCTGCATGGCCGATCGTAATCTCAGCCTCTTCGCCCACATATTCCAGTTCCCCGTATACTTGAACTTTTTCATTTGGCTCGTAATGCTCCTTCTCGCTAACCAGGCGATACACAAAATCCCCATCGGGAACCTCCGCATGACTATCCCTGTCCGCTTTATTCAATGAAAGATTAGACTGAGCCGCCCCCGACATCTCCTGCTCCGCGCAACCTGTAAGAATAAACATCAATATAAACCCCAAGCAAGGTATCTTCTCATCTTTGATTTCACCTCAACCTCCAGACGGCTCGTGTGGTTACAAAGTTGCATAGATATGCAAAAAAGCCGTTTCCAATAGTCCGCATATCTGCGAAGTTTTGGAACAGCTCCTCAACTGGTGCATATCAATAAACCGAATCTACGATTCGTAAATGTTCTTAACCCGTCCAACCTGGCCGTCTTGAAGACGTACTTTGATGCCGTGCGGATGGTTCGGCGAATTGGTCAGGATATCCTTAACCACTCCACGGGTTAGCTTCCCCGTTCTTTGATCCTGCTTCAATACAATATCAACCTCAAGTCCCGGTCTGATGTTGGAACGCTGCCCACCATTCATCATCGTCCCTCCTGTTCTCATCATTCATGCTGTTCATTGCGCTATGTCCACCTTACTGAAATCAAAAGCCAAAAGCAAATCTCAACAACAAAGGACTGCCCGTTACGGATCCTTTCAGATCTCATAACCGGGCAGTCCCTCTATCTCATTCCAAGTATGGGGTAACCCCCCCTATGAATGGATTGGCATTGTTACAGCACACTTCCGCCATACAGGAAGCGGTTTTTCCAAGAGTCGCCGAAGCTGCCTACCAGGACGCCGCCGGATTCTTTCGAATACGTATGCAGCAGCTTGTTGTCTCCCAGATAGATAGCAACATGCGTAATTCTCTGCTTGGACTTGTCCAGTCCCGCATAAGCCGAAGCTGATGATCCTTTATAACTCATGAAGAATACTAGATCTCCGCGTTTCAGTTGATTTACGTTTGTAACCGCTGTTCCTTTATCTTTAACATATTGTCCTTGAGTACGTGAATTACTTGGCAGCGTAATGTTAGCCCCATCCATGAATGCGCGGCGGACAAAGGCCGAGCAGTCAAAAGTTTTCGTTGAACTGCGGTTAGAACCGAATTCATACGGCGTGCCCAGATACTTCATGCCTGCACTGATAACTTTTTCAACGCTGGCATTGGTAGAAGGGGTAGTTGTTCCCGAATTGCCGGAGTTGCTGCCCGAGTTATTTCCAGAGTTGCTGCCGGAATTGTTTCCGGAATTGTTAGAAGAGCCGTTGCTTGGGGTAATCAATTTAGATGAAGCGTACCCTTGCTTGCCACTAGAAGTTTTAATCTTATACCAGCCGGAGCTGCTGCCCAGAATTTGAACGCTGTCTCCTTTATAGACACGATCAACGACTTTACCGGAAGTCGAAGGCTGACTGCGCATATATACATTCGAGCTTGCTACACCTTTTGTTACAGACTGCGCAGTGGCAGCAGAGACTTCATTCACAGACCCATATCCGTAAGAACCAAGAACTGCTGCTGACAGAAGCGCTCCGGCCATCAATTTTTTAAAGCTTTTTTGCGAGAAAATAAGTATCTCCCCCATCTCGTTAGATTGTGGGATGACGAAATTGTCATTTTTCGTGATCCCGCAATCATTATAGACAGGCTATGTCTTGGGACGCATGCTACCATTCTCACAAAAACGCATGCCAACTATTGGTAAAGAGTAGGACTTTAGTCTCTTTTTATACTTTAATTTAGTATATATAGATTATAATAGAAATAAAAAACGCCAAAATAACCCAACGGGCCCGGTGAATAAACGTCCGGATCGCTCTGTTGGGTCTATCTGCTTATTAAATATACGAATGTATTTCTTACATTTGTGCACGGGGCACCTGATTCAGGTTCTCTTACACCTAAAAAAGAGCCTGTCCAGACGGTATCCCATCTGACAGACTCTAGTTTATCGTACATATTAAATTTCATTCCACTACAATATTGTAAACTTTTCGCTTTACGGTCTCTTGGAATAGAGCGGATATCCAGGGTTTTCCGGTACATCGATCAGAATGACCCGTACATTCTCTTGCGCCTTAAGGTTTATCGTCTCCCCCTGCTTCGTATCCATTACCATAAAGTCCCGATGTTCAAATAGAAGTTTCTCCTCTTCGGAGCTAAAACTGCCGGCCCCCCTGACTGCGAGCGCAGCAGCACGCCTGCCGGATTTCAATTCATACTGGGCCTCATGCCCGGCCAGAATCTGGATATCCAGCATCCTCACGTCTACGGATAGATCCGTTGGCGCAGAACCGCCAATCATCGTTTTGACCAGTCCACCCTGAATGCGGGTTACCGGAAATGAATCCGGTCGATACTGACGACAGGCCGGATTCTGTTTCAACGAATCCCTAAGATACGGCTCGAACCATAATTGGAGCCCTTCTGCATCAGGTCCGGTCAAACGTTCCTCATGCGTAAGTCCAGATCCGGCCCTCATCAACTGCAGGCCTCCAGGCCCCAATTCGCTGTGCATTCCCTGTGAATCCTTGTGTACACCCTTACCCTGCATCATATACGTCACGATTTCAAAACCTTGATGGGGATGGGGTGCAATATAACCTTCAACAGGCGAGCGGAACCAGGACCAATAGAAAAGAGGTCCCACCCGGGTCACAGCCGACCCTTCTCCAGAGAAACCGATCGGCTTCAGCTCTGTTATCCTTCCTCCGTCGAGAGAGCCCTTGCTCTGATTCTCAGGTGGATATACATTTCCTATCATGTCCAGTCTCCTCCTTTCACCCATCCATGATTGACCTTGAACAGGTGTTCACCTTGATATCTCGGCTTTAAGATAGTATTAACGATAACAGAATATATATCAACATCCTTATTTTCCCTGATTGAGAATGCATATTTGCGAATCACCTTCAGTTTATTTTCAGTTCGCTTTCAGACTTCATTCAGTTAAAGAACGTATGATACAGTTAAAGGAACGAAATAAGAGGAGTTTTGAGTTATGGAATCTGTTCACCGTATTCGCATTTTGCTTGTCGATGACGAGCCGCATATCCTGCAATTTTTGGAGTTGGGATTAAGAAATGAAGGCTTTGAGGTGCGCTCGGCCCCCGATGGAGAACAAGCAGTTATAGTAGCAAGCAACTTCGAGCCGCATGTCGTCGTGCTGGATGTGATGATGCCGGGGATGGACGGTCTGGAGGTGTGCAGACGCTTGAAGGAAGAGGGCAAGGATGTCGCGGTGATTATGCTAACGGCCAAGGATGAGATTGATGACCGGGTAAAGGGGCTAACCATCGGTGCGGATGATTATATGGTTAAGCCTTTCAGTTTTGAAGAGCTGCTTGCCAGAATCCAAGCACGGCTGCGCAATCAATTTCCAAGCCTGCTGGGTGAAATCCGGCTGGGTTCCTTCACCATTGATGACCGCAAGAAGGAAATTGCATACCAGGGTGAGGCGCTGGAGCTGTCACCTACGGAATACAAGCTGTTGAAGCTGCTTGTGACCAAACACGGCAGCGTTCTGAGCAAATCCAACATTTTGAATATTGTGTGGGATTATGATTTTGGCGGAGAGGATAACATTGTGGAGGTCTATATCCGTTCCCTGCGCGAGAAGCTTGGAGATAAGGAGCACCGGGTTATTCGCACCCTTCGCGGTGCCGGTTACCGGGTGGACTTGTTATGAGAATCCGCGACCGGATACGCTCATCAGGTCCTGGTTCTCTAAGGACGCAGCTGCTGTCGCGTTCCCTTATCGTATTGGCGCTTCTGCTGGTGCTGATCGGTGCGCTGCAATATGTATTGATGAAAAATGCCATGTTCCGTAATCAAGCCGAGGCGCTTGCTCTTCAAGTCCGCTCGCTCCCCAAGGAGCTCTGGGAACCTGACCGCGAGCCTCGTAACCGGCCTGCACTTCCGGATAAAGACACCGATCAGGAGAACTCTCGCCTGCAAGACAAAACCCTGTTCTTTCTGCCGAATATGTCGCTTGCCAAGATTGATATCGATGGGAGCTACTCGGACTTGGCCGCCGACAACGGGCTCATCGCCCCGCAGCTGCCCTCCGAGGATTATACAGCAGTCCTGGCCCAGCTCAAGGAGCGCCAGCCCATTCGATATGAAGTGATCGAAAATGCCGAAGGCACAGAGCAGATCGTTGTCTTTCGCCCTTACGGCAGCCCTGACAGCCCTTCCGGCCTGCTGCAGCTTGGTATGGATACGCAGCCGCTGCACGCGGTTCTTATGCGGCAGCTGATGATTTTTGCTCTTCTGGCCTTGCTTGCCATGGCGGGTGGAATCGCGTTGTATCTGCCTTTACTGCGCCGAACGCTCAATCCGCTCAGCCGAATGGTGGAGACGGTAGAACGCACCGATGCCGGAAATCTGGCTGAGCGTTTTCCCGTTATGCAAGGGCAGCAGGAGATCGACCGCTTGGCCGAGTCGTTTAACGGCATGCTGGAAAGGCTTGAGGATGCATTTCAGGCCGAACGTGAAGCCAAGGAGCAGATGCGGAGGTTTATTGCGGATGCTTCCCATGAGCTGCGGACGCCGCTCACTTCGATTCACGGGTTTCTGGAGGTGCTTGGCCGCGGCGCTGCCGACAACCCGCAGCAGCTGCATGCTGCGTTATCCAGCATGCACGGTGAATCCAAACGCATGAAGAAACTGGTCGAGGACCTGCTGCTGCTCGCCAAGCTTGACCGCAAGCCTGAGCTGCACCTTCAGGAAACCCGGCTCGATCAGCTGCTGCATGAGATGGAGCCCCATCTGAAGATGCTTGCCCAAGGACGGGAGGTATTCTTCCAATCGGCCCCCCTTCTATGCCAATGCGATCCCGACAAGATCAAGCAGGTTATCTACAATCTGTTCCTTAATGCGGTGCAGCACACGAATCCTGACAGGGGGCAGATCCATGTGACGCTTGATAGGGCTGCGGATCATGCCGTACTGCTGGTTCGCGACAACGGGACCGGGATTCCGAAGGAGCATCTTCCCCATCTGTTCGAACGTTTCTACCGGATCGATGAATCCCGGACCAGACAGCAAGGCGGTTCGGGTCTTGGACTCGCCATAACCCAGTCCATCATTGCCGCGCACGGCGGCTCGTTGAGTGTGGACAGTACAGTTAACCTAGGTTCTGAGTTCCGTGCCGAATGGCCGGGGATTATTCCCTAGCCTAAAAACACAGCTTCAAACACCAGCTCATTCAAGGAACGGCGCCCTGTAGGAACCTCGCTCCTGCAGCGCCTCCGGAAGTGCCGATTTGTCTCCCGGATAACCAAGCTTAATGACCGCAAGAAGCTCATATTCTGCCGGAATATGCAAAGCTTCGCGGGCAAGCTCACGGTCATAACCGCCAATGGCGCGGGTGTTCAGGCCGAGCAATGCTGCCTGTGAGGCGATTGTGCCCCAGGCTGTTCCCTCATCAAATGCATGACTGCCGCTGGGCGTCCGGCGGGACCGCCGCCGATCACGAGGACATCCGCCGTCAGTTTCAGCTCATCAATCGCGTTCAACTCATCATCTCCCCGCTCCCTTTTGTCAGTTAGATAAACCTGGATAAAACAACAAAAGGAGATCATGAATAGGGCTCATGATCTCCAGTGGACTGGTCGTTTGCAAATTTATCATAGTTATTCGATTGGAATTATCAAGAATTTTATCAGGTGAGGACACCAGCGTCAAAATATTTTTTGCAGTGAAGCATTGGTTATACGAGGTATGAACTCCACCCAGTCACCCCTATGTACGCTGCCTTGACTCACGCGTTTTTTCCTTATATCCCGACAATTTGGTACAATACAATCGGTAGTAGAATGTCAGATGAAGGGACTATTAACGATATGTTCAAAATTTTCATTGTCGAGGACGATGCCGGGCTGGTCAGCCTGCTGAAAGAGCATCTTCATAAATTCGGTTATATGACGGAGTCCGTTCATGACTTCGAAACGGTACGTGAGCAATTTGAATCGTATGACCCTCACCTCGTGCTTCTTGATATCAATCTGCCGAAATATGACGGCTATTACTGGTGCCGCCAGTTCCGCAGCCTCTCCACCTGCCCGATCATCTTCATCTCCGCCCGCGACGGCAAAATGGAGCAGGTGATGGCACTGGAGAACGGTGCGGACGATTATATTACCAAACCTTTCGATTATGAAATTGCGATCGCCAAAATCAAGAGCCAGCTGCGCCGCGCCTACGGCTCGTATGCCGCCGGACAGAACGAGCGCATCCTGAGTGTCGCCGGACTAACGCTCGACGTTGAACGCCTCTCCCTTTCACTGGAGCAAACACAGACGGAGATCAGCCATACCGAGGCCAAAATATTGGACGAGTTAATGAAGAAACCCGAGATGGTGGTCAGCCGCGACAGGCTCCTGGAGAAAATATGGGATGACCAGGCCTTTGTAGACGATAATACGCTGAATGTGTACATCACCCGGGTCCGCAAAAAACTCGCCAACCTCGGGATCGAGGAAGGCCTTCAAACCGTGCGGGGACGCGGCTACCGGCTGATTCCGAACTGGAGGGATGAAGCTTGAGAGTTATTTCTGCAGGAGCAGCGTCCCCTAAGTCATTGTTTATATTGCACAGCTTCTTGTCGTATCGCGTGATCTACAGACTTGACGGCTTCCGGAATATCACGGTCAGCCTGTACGCCGGCATCATCAGCCTGCTGCTGCTTCTCGGCTACCTGATCTTCCGATATATTGCCAACCGTTCCTTCTATAAACGACTGGAGCAGCCTCTCCCGGGAGAATCTCTCACCGGCGAATCCTCTGCAGAATCCTCCCACACTCCGCTCGCCGAAGCACTTCATCAGCTGCTTAGAACCCAGTTCCGGCAATACACAACGGATCTGCATAACTACAAGCACAAAATCGAGGGCCATCTTCAGTTCATCAACCAATGGGCCCATCAGATGAAAACACCGATATCGGTCATTCACCTGATTCTTCAGGATGACGATGATCCCCGTTTTGCAGCGATTGGCGACGAGCTGGATCGACTCAAAAAAGGGCTTGATCTGGTGCTGTATACCGCCAGGCTCGATACGTTCGAGCACGATTTCTATGTCGAGAACCTGCCGCTTGAACGCATCGTCCGAGGTGTCACCTCAGAGCAAAAACGGCTGTTTATCCGGCGCCGAATTTACCCCTCCATCCGGATGGAGAGCGGATTAACGGTCGCTACGGACGAGAAATGGCTCTCTTTCGTGCTGACTCAGCTGCTGACTAACGCAGTCAGGTATACCCTGGAGGAACAAGGGCGCTTGTATTTTGACGGTTATGCCCGGGAGGGTAAGGTTGTGCTTGAGATCCGGGATGAGGGCATCGGCATCCCTCCAAGCGATCTGCCCCGGGTGTTCGATCCCTATTTTACCGGAGAAAACGGGCGCCGATTCCGGGAATCGACGGGCATGGGGCTGTTTCTGGTCAAACAAATATGCGATAAGCTCGGACATGCCTTCGAGATCGAATCCAAGGTGGATGAGGGAACGACGGTGCGCCTTATTTTTGAAGGTACCGGCAGCCATAACTCGCACTGATCCCGTATCTGAAGATAAGGGATTGGCTTTGTGCCGGTTCAAATCCTGGTTAAAATGCTTTAACTCAGGTTCCCGAAGCACCGGCTTGCGATGCAAATAGAAACCTTACAAGGTTGTAAGGTAACTGTAAGTTACGAACATGGCATGGACGCGGTCAATTATTTTACAATGATACCATCGTATTAGAGGAGTGAAGATATGCCCATCCTGAGCGTCAAGCATCTATCCAAAATTTACGAGGGCAAAGTGGCGTTTCAAGCGCTGAGCAACATTCACTTCAACGTCACCCAAGGGGAATTTGTCGGCATTATGGGTCCTTCGGGCGAGCGGGAAAACCGACGCTCCTCAATCTGATTGCCACCATTGATCAGCCCACCGCGGGCGAGGTTATCATCAATGGACGCAACCCTCATCTTCTCAGCAGAAGTGACACCGCTCTGTTCCGGCGCCGGGATCTGGGTTTTGTCTTCCAGCATTTCAATCTGCTGGATACGCTGACAGTTGAGGAAAATATCGTTCTTCCGCTAACGCTGGAAGTTATGGCTCTAGGTGAAATGGACAGCAGGCTGGGCCGGATTGCCAACCAGCTCGGCATCGAGTCCATTCTGAACAAACACACATATGAGATCTCCGGCGGGCAGATGCAGCGAACGGCCATTGCCAGAGCGCTCATTCAGGAGCCCTCCCTGATTCTTGCCGACGAGCCCACGGGCAATCTGGACTCCAGGGCTTCCAAAGAGGTCATGCAGACGCTCTCTGCCTCAAGCAAAGAGGCTTCTGCAACGATCCTCATGGTCACTCATGATCCGGTAGCAGCCAGTTACTGTGATCGCGTCTTGTTCATTAAGGACGGACAACTATATAATGAAATGTATTGCGGCGACAACCGGCAAGCCTTTTTCCAGAAAATCATCGATATGCTGGCTCTGCTGGGAGGGGGAAGTCATGACCTTTCGACAATTCGCTTTTAGGAATGTCCTGAGGAATAAGCGGACCTATGCAGCCTATTTCCTAAGCAGCGCGTTCTCCGTCATGATTTTCTTTGTCTGTGCTTTGTTCCTGTTCCATCCTGCCATTGCAAATGAGATGTTCTATCCGGTTGTAATTCAGGCTATGGTCGGAGCAGAGCTGATTATGTATGTGTTCTCGTTCTTCTTCGTGCTGTATTCCGTCGGGGCTTTTCTCAAGACACGCAAACGCGAGTTCGGCATTCTGTTCATGCACGGGATGACAGACCGCCAGTTTAACAAGATGGTGTTTCTCGAAAATATGATCATCGGCTTAAGCGCCATAGCAACGGGTATCGTATTCGGCATCATTACAGGCAAGCTGTTCCTGATGGCCGGTTCGGCATTTCTTGGCATTCCGCCCCTGCCGTTTCGATTGCCGCTGCGCGCGCTTGGGCTGACCGTTGCAAGTTATGTACTGCTGTTCATCATTATCTCGCTGTGCACATCCTGTCTGATTCGGCCCAAAGCGTTAATCGAATTGTTTCAATCCGGGCAGCGTCCGAAAACCGCACCCGAGACATCACCATGGCTATCGGCACTGGCCGCTGTCCTGCTGATCGTCAGCTACAGCCTGGCGGCCACGACAACGGCCTCAACCCTCGAGCTGCGCATGTTCCCGGTAACCATAATGACGATAATCGGCACCTATCTGATCTATTCTCAGCTCGGGGTTGCTCTCGTTCGCAGGCTGAAGCGGAGCCGCAGGTTAACCTGGAGACGAACCAAACTTATCTCGCTTTCGAGCCTGCAGTATCGGCTCAGGGATCACGCCCAGATGTTCTCGATGGTGACCATCGTGCTGGCCGTGTCTTTTTGCTCGGTTGGCGTATTTGCCTCCATCCCGGTGCTTACGAAACAATTCAACGAGGATTATCCTGCCGCCATCGGCTATCTTGCCAAAGCAGGTGATACCTTCGAGAAACAGCATTTGAATGAAATCAAGCAGGAGCTTGAATCTAAAAAAATACCGTTTGAAACGCTATCGTTTCGCGTTAAATATACGGAAGCCACATCGGCCTCCGCTCTGGATCAGCCTGTGGAGAATCCGTTAGCCTTGATATCCTTCTCCGACTACAAGGCAGCGGTGCTGATGGCGGGGCTGCCGTTCGATGAACAGCCGCTTCGGGGCGAAAATGCGCTTGTTCTGATTGCTTCTCAAAATGACAGAGCCTATACCCGCAACCGGGAGCACGCCTCTTACCAGCTTCAGGATTCCGGAATCAGGGTGCACGAAATCGGTTATTCCGATCATGTCGGCGTGCCGGAATATTTGCTGCCGGAGATGGATGACGATTCCCGCTTCGGCGGGCTTGTCGTCCGTGATGCGACCTTCGCCGCCATCACGGACCCGGTACGACAGGAACGGTACACCGGCTTTTACGTGGATGATTTCACGAAAACGGAAGGCATCGTTCCCCATCTCGCGCCGCGAGGGGCCGTACGTTATGAGATGGGCCAGCCTTACGCGCTGGCGGTCAGCGGCACTCTGTTTGCCCTGCGGGACAGCCTGTATAATATGCTGCTCTTCGCGGCACTGCTTGTGGGCACGGTGTTTTTTATTGCGGCAGGCAGTTTCCTGTATTTCCGCCTCTATGCCGACCTGGATTATGACCGCAGGCATTATGCCACGATATCCCGGCTCGGGATGACCGATAAGGAGTTCCGGCGAATCGTAACCGGACAGCTGGCGCTGCTGTTTTTTGTGCCGATTGGCCTTGCGATTGTGCACAGCATCTTTGCGTTTATTGCGCTGCAGAGCTACTTCTATCTATCCATTGCAGCTGAGATGGGGATTGTGCTGATCAGTTTCCTGATGATGCAGGTCCTGTACTTCTTCTTCATCCGCAGTCAATATCTGCGCAAGCTGAAGCAGTCACTTATATAAAGGGTGGAAGAGACGTCCTTATCTTTTGAAAGAGGTATAACTTTTGGAAAACTGGATTACGGATATTATGGAGCAATTCGGCTACATCGGCATTCTGCTCATGATTGCTCTGGAAAACGTGTTTCCTCCGATCCCCTCCGAGGTCATTCTTACCTTCGGCGGATTCATGACAACCTATACGAATTTGACGGTGCCCGGCGTCATTATTGCCGCTACGATCGGCTCTGTGGTCGGTGCGGTTATTCTGTACGGCATTGGTCGTCTGCTCGATGTCGAGCGGCTTGAGAAGATTGTGGATCGCTGGGGACATATCCTCCGCGTGAAAAAAGAAGACATCCGCAAAGCGGATGCGTGGTTTGATAAATACGGCTACTGGACGGTGCTGTTCTGCCGCATGATCCCGCTGATCCGGAGCTTGATCTCCATCCCAGCGGGCATGTCCAACATGAAGTTCGGCATGTTCCTGCTCTTCACCACCATCGGGACCTTGATCTGGAACATCATCCTGGTGTCCGTTGGAGCCGCCGTCGGCGATTCATGGGAGAATATCGTGGCCTTCATGGACGTCTACTCCTATATCGCTTATGCTGTAATTGCTGTGGCAGTTATTGCGTTTTTGTTCTTTTTCTTCCGCAAGCGGAGAAAATCCGCATAACGTCAACTTGGGATTACGACATGAAATGACCATGAGATCCGATTGGGCTCGTGTTTGAGTGCGAATTGATCAGACGTTGGTGATTACGTATTTGGTCGCATGGATCACTTATTCGGCAAAATATTAGTCAGGCGTTTGGCGCGCAGTTCGCACGCATGGGTCGCGTAATTGATCATGCATTCGGTCGTTTTGATACACTCATGGGTTACGCATTCAATCCTACATTCGGTCGTTTTGATCCACGCCTGGGCACGCACTTGTCGCACATTCGATCACCCATTGCTCAGGTTATTTCATGCCATACATCATTAACATCATTACGGTTTAACATTTTATATTATCATGTAAGGGAGAGGCTGTAGGTCATGGATTTTTTAACCATCCTCAAAGCAATTATTCTGGGAATCGTCGAGGGACTGACCGAGTTCGCTCCTGTATCCTCAACCGGTCATATGATCATCGTTGATGACATGTGGCTTAAATCCGAGGAGTTTCTGACGAAATACGTAGCTAACACATTCAAGGTTGTCATTCAGCTTGGCTCCATCCTGGCGGTCATCGTTGTGTTTAAAGACCGTTTCCTGGACCTCTTGGGACTTAAGCGCAAAAAGCCTGAAGCCGGCGCTCCGGCTGATACAGGCAGACTGAAACTCAGCCAGGTTATCGTAGGATTGATTCCTGCGGGTATCCTCGGCGTATTGTTCGAAGATTTCATCGATGAACATTTATTCTCTACCGAAACAGTGCTTATCGGACTTGTGATCGGGGCCATTTTTATGATCGTTGCCGACAAAGTCAGCTCGAAAAAAGAGCCGAAGGTTGTGTCCGTCGACCAAATTACGTACAGGCAGGCCTTCAGCGTCGGACTGATCCAGTGTCTGTCGCTCTGGCCGGGCTTCTCACGCTCCGGCTCCACCATCTCCGGGGGCGTCATGCTCGGCATGAGTCACCGCGCGGCAGCGGACTTTACCTTCATCATGGCTGTACCGATTATGTTCGGGGCCAGCTTCCTGTCGCTGCTGAAGAACTGGGAATACTTCACCCTGGAGGCCCTTCCGTTCTTCATCGCCGGATTTGTAGCGGCCTTCGTATTCGCTCTGATCTCCATCCGCTTCTTCCTGAAGCTGATTAACCGGATCAAGCTGGTACCGTTTGCGATCTATCGGATCGTGCTCGCTGCTGTAATTGCGTTGGTGCTGTATCTGTAAGTAAGTTGGGTAACTCTGTGGGTGATTTGTGGGTGATTGGTAAGTCTCTGCGTTTGAGTCTCTATGAACCCGTTAGACTGTGGAGACGCTTAGCAAACATACCGTTGCTCCAACTACTGTAGTTCCCCGGATTGCTGATATGACTCATCATACGAAGAAATCCGGGGCAAAGGCGACCACTCCGTTTTTCCGGAATCGATTGGTTCGCTTCGCTGATTCATGTGAGTGGTGCTCCTTTTAGAGTAAAAAGGCAGGTCAAGATCTAAAAATCTTGCCCTGCCTTTTGTTATTTCAGCTGCCAGGTTCCCACGAGTTATTGGGTTCCTCTATTCGAACACCTTGACCTTGATTACTGATAACCGTGATTCCTAATGCGTTACTGTGCCTAATGCGTACTGTGCCTGCTGTGTTACTGTGCCTAATGCGTTACTGTGGACGAAGGTATGGAGACTGGAGTATTGCAAGGCTAACAACGGAGGCTGTTCCGGACCAGAAATCCGTTATTTTCGAAAAATCGACTCATTTTTAAAATGAGCGGACACCAGAGCCGTTATTATACAAAATTATGCTCAACAACTGCTCATTTTCGGGGAATAGCGGATCTCTTGTCCGTAACCTTTGCGAAAATGCCTAGTTTCCACCAAATAAGGTACTCTGTGTCCGCTAGCGATTCACGATTTTAATTTTTCCTATAACAACAGGCTGTTTCCCCATACAAGGCCATATTGTGCCCCCCCAATTGTGCCTCGTTCATTATCGTCCCCTGTACAGCTCCAGCTCCTCGCACTGCTCCTGTACCGTTTACCGCACTACTCTCCTTGCACAAGCTACATAACTGCCTGTACACTCCCGGTGTGCCAACTCCTATCATCATGATTGCACACTCCGAATAACGGCTACGCTTGTCCCCCATCCCCATCATCCATCAAAAAGAACAAACCTTCCCCTTCGGGAAGGCTTCTGTTTCTGATCTCAAGGATCTAACATGAATTCACGCTGGTCAGCCTCGCTTCACTCTTCAAACGATAAATTGGCGGGCTCCTCCAGCATCTCGTATTGAACCTCGAGGTTGGTCGTTGGTACACTCCGATCCACCTCTTCAAAGCGGAAGCTGTCCACCCATACCTGACCTGCTCCCATCAGCAGCACACCGATCGAGATCGTGGCACTATCTTCTGGCACGTCCAGCACGATCGCATAGTGATTCCAGTTCGTGCTGCCAACAATGCGCCGATCGTTCATATTGTCGAATTGAAGCACATCCTCTGAATGGCTGTCGACACGCATCCACAGCCCGCAATATTCCTTGACGTTCTCGGTTTTGACAAAACCGGAGAATCGCATCCGTTTGCCGACGAATTTACCGGCTTTAAACTGCTGCATCATGGTCGCAAAAGCACCCATGTCCATGGGTGTGACAGCTTTAAGATAGCCCGAAGTGCTTCCTTGATGGACGGTGGTCCGGTCGATGCCGATTTCATAATCCTGAGGATGGCTTCCGCTCAGGAACCAGCCCTTTAATGCGGACTGAGACTGTTGCTGCTGCATAGAATCATCTCCTTGTTCAAAAATGGAATGGTGAGCGTGCGCCGCGAAGATTTTCCGATAACGTCCCGGGGGCATGCCGTACAATTTCTTGAAGGCTCTCGTAAAAGACTCCTGGCTCTCGAAATGGCAGTGAAAGGAGATGTCGATGATCGCAGCCTCGGAGTGCAGCAGAAGCTGCGCCGCATAACAAAGCCTTCGTTTTCTAAGGTAATCCGCGATATTCATACCGACCTCCTTCCGAAACAAACGGTGGAAGTGATATGGAGAAAAACCGGCATGAGATGCAATATCTGCGAGGGTCAGCTGCTCCTCCAGATGCTGCTCCATGTACGCTATGCTCTTTTGGATGATTAGCTGGGTACTCAAGGTTAAGCCCTCCTTTGTTTATAAGGATACCAAAAGGAACCGGCGCGGTTTTGATCTTTTTTGCCAACATAACAAACCCCTTCGAATATACGTTTCGAAGGGGCTTATTTAACGATTTATTCAAGTCACTCCGGTCCTGATAATGGAATGACTCCTTATAGCGCCAAAGACTGCGCCGTGAACAAAGGCACGGCCCTATCTACAAACCATATTACCCCTGCGCCTTCAGCTGGACGGTGCGCTTGGTGCTTGCGGACTCGTACGCTGCAATGGCGACACGGGCAGAGTAGTAACCGTCCTCACCGGTTATTTCAACCGGTTTGCCGTCGCGGATGCTTTCCACAAAGCTGTTCACAAGACCTTCGTCCATATCGTCGCCCCAGAAGCTCCATGCGGCCTTACCTGTCACATCGCTGTAAACGTCGTTCTTCTGGGCGAAGGAATCGATGTTCAGCACACCCTTGGTGCCAATAATCTCAAGTGTCACATCTCCCCAGGTCGGGAAGGTGCGGTTACGGGACCAGCTCGGGTCCAGCACGGCTACAACGCCATTCGCGAATTTGACGTGCACCATGCCTGCATCATCAATCTCCGTGTCATTGAACAGGGTCTCCGCATGGGCATAGACTTCCTCTGCTTTGCTGCCGGTAAACCAGTGCATCAGATCCATGACATGGACGGTATGATCCAATACGGCTCCGCCACCCGATTTCTCCCGTTCAATAAACCAGCCCCCGGGCATGCTGCCCCGGTTGGTCCCCTTCATGGCCAGAATATCGCCGATCTGTCCGGCGTCAATCGCTTCCTTGGCCTGACGTACGGACGTAATGTAACGGCAAGGAAAAGCGGTCATAAGCTGAACACCGTTATCCTGGCACACTTGGATCATCTCCAGCATCTCCGATTCAGACAAGCCTAAAGGCTTCTCGCACAGGACATGCTTGCCCGCTGCAGCAGCGTGCTTGGTGATTTCCGCATGACGCGAATTTTCCGAACAGATCACGACGGCATCCAGTTCCTCTGCCAGCAGCTCGTTATAATCCGCATAGTACCGAATCCCTCGATCCACGGAGTATGGTCGCACGCGTTCCGCGTCTTCATCCGCGATTCCGACTACCTCGACATCATCCCGCTTCAGCATGCCCAACAAATAACTTGCTGCATGCATATGGGCGAAGCTGATAAATCCTACTTTTACTTTCTTCATGAAACCGTCCCTCCGATCGTCACGGGCTGTCCGGTCTGAGCCGATTGCTCCGCTGCTTGAGCGATTTGAACAGCATAACAAGCATCCTTGATGCTTACGAGCGGCTCGCTGCCGTCACGGATACACTCGATGAAATGCAATACCTCTTTATAATAAGGGTGATGGAGGCTTGGACTTGCGGGAACCTGTACCGCTGCTCCATCCCCTGCCTCTGCGCTTACCCGTTTAATGTCCAGGGACTGCACCTGATTGCTATCGAATCTGATGATTCCTTGATCTCCTGAAATCTCGAACTGTGTCGTAAACGGTCCGGGATACCCCCAGTAGCCGGTTAAACTCGCAATTGAGCTATTTTTAAAATGAAGCGTCAGCTGGGCGTATTCCATCTCGGGCTCGGCCCGTTTAACGATGGAAGCATATACCGACTCCACCTCCCCGAACAGCCAGCAGGCGAAATCGATGTCATGAATCATGAGATCCATGATAACGCCGCCGCTTTTGCCAGGGTCGTTATACCATAAATCCATGCCCTGCGGATAGGACCCGTACCGCTTAAAGTGAGCCATCTTCGGCGTTCCGATATGACCGGAGTGGGCCTTCCGATAAGCATCCTGATAGTTCGGAAAGAATCGGACGACATGTCCGATAAACAAACGGACTCCGTGCTTTTCGCAGGCCGCCTTCATCTCCTGTGCATCCTCCAGCGTTAAAGCTGCCGGTTTTTCGCAGATGACGTGCAGCCCTTTTTCCGCCAACTTCAGTACAAACGGTTTATGGAGATAGGTGGGCAGACACACCGCAACCGTTTCCAAATCTTTTTGCTCCAACAGCGAATCTACATCCGTGTATGCCTTCGCCCCGGTCAAGGCAGCAGCCTGCTCAGCCCGTTCGGCGTTCAGATCGACCACGCCCGTTACTGTTACGCCCGGCATTTTCGCCAAATTGTGCGCATAGGCCGTCCCCATCGTTCCACAGCCCAATATCGCTATGTTCATGCTTATCCCTCCAGTATGCCTATAATGACCTGAATCAATAGGTGATGCCGTATCCACGATCCGCGAATACTTTCCACCCTGTTTACATTCTTCATGTGACATGACATTCCTGCCTGTTTTTCAGGATTCGAGGTTTTTTGAACTTATGCCGCTAACTTGGTAAAGTGTATATAGTGAGTAGTAATAATAACATCCCTTAGCGCTGCAAATTCGAAATTGGGATGCGTTCCAATCCAGCACAATAGAGAGAAAGGGTGTAGAGAGAACATGTCAGAACTTGTCGTACAGACGAAAGACGGGCGTATTCAAGGCATTTTGGAAAACGGAGTGCGTGTTTGGAAAGGCATTCCGTATGCGAAGCCCCCGATTGGACCGCTTCGGTTCCGTGCCCCCGCAGCTCCCGAGCCTTGGGACGGGATAAAAGACACCACCGCCTTCAGCCCCATGTGCCTCCAGCCGTTGGAATCCACATCAAGCATGCTTGGAGGAGGCGTAACCAAGATCGTGTCGGAAGATTGCCTTTACCTCAATGTGTGGACACCCCGGAACGCTCCTGCTGAGCCGCTGCCAGTCATGGTATGGATTCATGGCGGTACGTTTGTCACCGGCTCTGGCAGCTTGCCAAGCTATGACGGTTCGGCCTTCGTTCTCCGCGGCAGCGTTATTATGGTTACCATTAATTACCGCCTGGGCCCTCTCGGATTTCTTCATCTGGCTCCGTTCGGTGAATCTTATGCCTCCAACACCGGCTTGTTGGACCAAATCGCAGCTTTGCAGTGGGTGCAGGACAATATTGGCGGCTTCGGTGGAGACCCGGATCGGGTTACAGTATTCGGCGAGTCAGCCGGCAGCATGAGCATTGCCGCCCTGCTGGCCATGCCTGCGGCAAAGGGGCTGTTCCACCGGGCCATCATGGAAAGCGGTGCTGCCCAAGTTATCACATCGGAAGAGGCACAGATGATTACGGCAGGTTTATTGAAGGAGCTTGATATCCCGCGAGCAGAGATGCATCGGCTGGAATCCCTCACCGGAGAGCAAATATTCGAAGCCGGGGAACGGCTGAAGAAGCGGGTGGGTCCTGGTGTAAGCATGCTCTTCCAGCCCGTCCTGGACCCGGACACACTCCCCCAGGATCCGCTGCAAGCTGTTCAGGAAGGCTCGGCCAAGGATGTACCCATCCTGATCGGAACGAATCTCGATGAAGGCGCTTTGTTCTTCCGGCCGGACATGCCCCTGGTGAAGGAGAGAGATCTGGTCCACGTCGTTGAACGGATGACCGGGATCCCCGATGCGGCTCCCCTTACCAAGGATTACCCTTATACCATTGACGGACATGCCCAGATTATGACCGACCTCGTATTTCTGGCGTTCGGCCCTGCAGTTCGCTTCAGCTCAGATCGGACATGCACCGGTATGGATGTACCGATTCGACTGGACACTGCCGAATCACCCGATTCTCGGAAAAGCGATGCATGCACTCGAAATTCCATTTGTATTCAATACGCTGGCGCTGTTCCGGAATATCGGCGTTCAGGTGGATGCTCAAACGCAGGCCTTGTCCGACCGGATGCAGGATGCATGGATTGCCTTCGCACGGGGCGGCTCACCGGATACGGAGGGACTGCCGTGGCCGACTTATGAGCCAGCGTCGCGCTCAACGATGATATTCAACTCCGATTGCTCGATCATCGAGGACCCGGATGCGGTAAAGCGCATGAATATGGGTTTATAGCATACATCACACATCTTGCCGCAGCAAAAAGCTGTACTCCGCGCATCTCGAATCGCGCAGAGTACAGCTTTTCATCTGTCTTCGTCTATTCTTCACTTTTTATTTTACGGCACCCTGCGTAATGCCGTTGATGATCCACTTCTGCGCGAACAGATAGATGATAATCATCGGCAGCATCGCCATCAGATACGAAGCAAAGGCCAGATTGAAGTCCGTATTGAACTGCCCTTGGAATATATACTGCACCAGCGGCAGCGTGTAGGAATTCGTATCGCTGATGATGATCAGCGGCAGCAGGAAGTCATTGTAGGTGGAGAGACAGATCAGAATCCCTACCGTTGCATTGATCGGTGCCATGATCGGGAATATGATTCTCCAGAACGTTCCCCAAGTCGATGTGCCGTCCACTCTGGCCGCTTCCTCCAAGGCAACCGGAATGGATTTGATGTAACCCACATACACAAATACGTTAAATGCCAAAGCATATACGGTATGCAGGATCGTAAGCCCGACCAGATTAGTCATATGGAGCCCGGCCGTCAATTTGACCAGCGGCAGCATGATGATCGGGAACGGAATGAACATCGCGCTGATGAAATAGAAGTACAGTCCCTTGAAGAATCTACGATTCATATTGCGAGCGATGGCATACGCCACAAGTGAATTGGTCAACAGCGTCAGCACCACCGTTGCCGTTGTTACCATCGCGCTATTGCCCAGCGCATTGAAGAAATTGGTCATTCGTATCGCATTGGTAAAATTCTCGAAATGAAGCTCCTTCGGCAAACCGAACAGGGAGGTAAGCATGTCCTCCGGCGTTTTGAGCGCAATAGTGATTGTCATGTACAGCGGGAACAGGATCAGGATGGTACCCAGTGTGATGAGAATCATCACCGTCCAATTGGTTTTGGTCCGCATTACATCTCCCCCTCCCTTCTCTGCAGGAATCGGATTTGCACGATCGAGATCGTGGCAATCAGAATGAAATAGATCACAGAGTTAGCCGATTGATAGGCAAACTCCCCTCCCTCGAAGCCGCCGGTGTAGATCAGATGGGAGATGGACTGTGTCGCCCGTCCCGGCCCCCCGTTGGTGAGGGCAACGATCTGGTCAAACACCATCAGGGAATTCTTCATCGCAAGCACCATGTTAATCGTAAAGAACGGTGCAATCAGCGGGAACGTAATCCGCCAAAACTCCTGCCAGCGGTTGGCTCCATCCAGATTGGAAGCCTCGTACAGCGTGTGGGGAATAGTCTGCAGCCCGGCCAGATACAGAATCGTGTTATAGGCAATACCCTGCCATACCGCTACGACTACGATACCAATCCAGGCATGCTGCTCGCTGCCCAGAATATTGGTGGACAGCCACTCGATCCCCAGGTTTTGTCCCCAAATGGTGAATACATTCGAGAACAGGTAATTGAATATGTAGCCCACAATCAGCACACTCAGAATATTCGGCAGGAAGTAGATGCCTCTGAAGAAATTCCTCGCCTTGATTTTGGCATTAAGCCCCATGGCAATCAGCAGGCTGAAGATATTGATGAGGATCGTTACTACCACCGCGAATTTAAATGTGAACCAGTACGCATTGCCCACGTTGCTGTCCTTGAACAGGTTCGCATAATTCTTGAATCCGATGAAATCGAAGTTGTCCCCGAATCCGTTCCAGTTCGTGAAGGAGTAATACACCCCTTGCAGCGCCGGCAGTGTCAGAAATACGAAGAACAGTATCACCGCAGGCACGGTCATCAAATAGTAAGGCATAAGCCGCTTGTTCATGTTGGGTCCTCCTCAGTGCATCTTGGATATCGTGTATGTCACAGAAAACTCGCTTGAGAAGCTTACCGGGGAATGATCGTATTGCAACATGGCAACGTTCCTATGGAGCCCTTCTTCTCATGTTGCCGCACTTCATTCCCTCGTGCTGCAACTGTTAGCGCCTGTCTGCTACCTTGTCCCATTCGGTGTCCAGTTTCTTCAAATACCCATCAATGTCCCGGTTCTGTAAAAAGGACTGGATAACCGAGTTCAGCTGCACTGCGGCAGGTATGTAATGGTCGGCAAAGTCTATCACTTGCCCCCGCTCCAGGTAAGGCAGCAGCTCTGCAACGGCAGGATCGTCCTGCGTTACACCCTCAACGGTGGAGAACAGTGTTTGCTCCGTTATATATTGCTTGCTATTTTCAGGCTCCAACAGAAATTGAATGAACTGCTGGGCCTCCTCTTTATGCTTCGAATCCTCGGATATAGCCAGCAGGGTGTCCACTCCCGAAATCAGCTTGTTCTCTTCCGGATTGTTGCCGGTCGGCAGCGGAAAGAAGCCGATCGGTGCATCCGGATTGGCTTTCCGAATCTCCGGAATCGCCCAGGTCCCTTGGATGTACATGGCGGATTCACCTCTGGCGAACTCCCGGTTACCATCTGCATAATTCTTGCCGAAGTTATCCCCATGACCATAATCCATCAGCGCCAACTGCTTCTCTGCAATCTCTTGGTATTTGTCGGCAAAGGTTACAGTGCCTTCCCGCCGCTCCATATAAAATTCGATGCCTTCCAGGTTGGACGCCAGCGCATTGAACGGAAGCACCGTCTGCCAATCGTCTTTATAGGTAAGATAGAACGGGATTTTGCCAGCATCCTTGGCCTTCTGTGCTGTAGCCAATAACTCATCCCATGTCTTCGGAACGCTAAGTCCCAGTTCTTTAAAAATTTCCGTATTGTACATTACGCCGTTAGCGTTCGTGGAATATGGAATGCCCGTAACCTCGTCCATGCCCGCTACGTCTTTCAGCATCTGAACATAAGTCTCATCCACCTGACTCAGCAGCGGGTTATCTGTCAAATTCATAAAGATGCCGCTCTGTGCCAGCAATGAATAGGTATCCGTTGCACCCATGCCGATAATGTCAGGAATGTCATTCTTGACAACTCTCGTCTTAAGCACCGTCTCTGCATCCGGCGGATTTACCTGTACCACCTTAATCTCGGATTGGGATGAATTAAACTTCTCAATCAGTGCATCAAAAGAGCCCTTCGCCTCAGGTTTATTCTGAAAAAACTCTACCTGTACCCGTCCGGATTCCTCTTTAGCTCCGCAAGCGGTCAGCACCAATACAGTCAACAAACATGCAGCGATATATTTACCAAGCTTCATGGTCTGCCCCCACTTCCTATCCTGATGTAATTTAGGTCAATGCCCATATCTATTTACTACCCTTATTGCTTTGTTGGTAAACGTCCGCTCCCTCCCGTGTGGCCCCGTAGACCCATCGCCGTGGAGGCCTTGTCCCCTTGTCTGCCCAGCAGGAAATGGCCTACAGGTTATGGAATGTATAGGGAACCTGATAGGAGTGATCCCGATTTGTCATCCCCATTCTCTGAAGCCATATCCTCTTACCTCCCGGACCTCCGGCGTTACTGCATGCAGCAAGAATCCTTAATCAAAATTCACAAAGCCCTTGAGCAGTCCCCTGACCGGCCCATCACCAAAGCCTATCTGTATCGGATAGCGCGGAATACGTGGATCGATTCCTACCGTAAGCACACCGGGAAACCCGTTCTGCTGCCCGATGCCGGCAATGATCGGGAATATCATGAGAGCCGCTTCTTGGTAAGGGAGACGCTGGAACTGCTCGCAGCCCAACTCACGGCACATCAGACGGTATTGATCATTCTGATCGACATTTTCTCGTATACGGCCAGGGAAGCTGCCCAACTGATACAGAGTACCGAGGGAGCCGTGAAAGAAGCATTGAAACGGGCCCGTAAACGGTTGAAGGGAATTCGGGCAAGCGGAGAAATTCATGGTTACGCCCTGCCATCCGAGCGGAATCAGGAGAGCCGTGACACTTTGGAATGGATGGAATCCTTGATACGCGGCTTTCAATCTGCCAATCCGTACGCCATTGCCAACGCCTATCTGTCCATGCAATCTCGGCGTATTCAGCTGCAGCGGGTACAGCGTGCCGGGGAGAGGCTTCTTTTTACCTTCCGTGATCTGGACGGTCATCTACTTACCATGACAACAGAAATTTTTTGGGACCCCGTTTCTTATGCACCCTCTTCTTCCGTTTAATTTAATTGAGATCGCATATATAGCGAAGTCCTCAGGATAGAACTATCAAAAAAGGAGTGTATAATCAATGGCAGCAACCCCCCACCGGATAGCTGTAATTCAGTGGCCTGTAAAAAATGTAGAGTGATCGCTAAAGTGGTACCAGGATGTGCTCGGCGTTACGCTGACCTTCCCTTTTACCCCGGGAGATCCTGCGGCCTGGCTCTGCATTGGCGATGCCGGGTTCGGTCTTGTGCAGACAGAAGATGTTCCTCGGCTGGAATTTACGGATTCACAAGGCAATCTTCAATCCATCGTTCGAAGTTGCAGGTGAATGAAATTCACGAGGTATACCAGGACCTGCAAAATAAAAAGGTAGCCGTCAGCGATATGAAATATATTCCGGATGGCGGCTACAGCTTCAGCCTCACCGATCCGGATGGAAATACCGTCAGTCTCTGGGGCGGCTGGCCTTCACCCGGCGAAGAACAAGCGGAATAAATTTCCCAGATGAGCAAAAAAGGCTGTTCCTTCAAAGCAGATTAATCTGCTATGAGGAACAGCCTTTTACTTCTTTAACAACGTTCGCAGCCTTACTTAATCCACGAATAAAACATCCTGTTCATTGTATGCACGAAGAAGTGTGTACCGGCTGTACCGAACCTTGTGGGCTTCACGCAGGCTCCGCATCAGCAGCTCGCTCTGGATCGGGAGCTCCGACACGGCTGCTGGGCCGCCCACCATTGACATCAGATCGCCAAGCTCGGACGGTTCCGGGATCCCTTTAATCCCTTCGCTGATATCATCCCAATGACGGGAGATGCGCTCCGCCATAGAATCAACGTCTGTGGCAGCATTAGGGACGATCCCGAGTTTCTGCTCACCGAGGCGGTGATACAGCTTCGAGATTTCAATACTGGCAGCGCCTACCTTAGCCCCGTGCAGCAGCTGCTTCTCCCCGAGCCGGATGAACTCCATCTCCCAGTAGTGGGACAGATGATGTTCAGCACCCGAAGCCGGATGGGATTGACCGAACAGCAGCATAGCCAGGCCGGATTCAATGAGTGCGCCCATTAAGGTGCACACCCCCTCCTCGCTCCGCCGGGCAATCTGTTCCACCCCACTCACACATTGGCTGAGCGCGAATTTCGTAATGTCCGCCGAAAGCTGCAAATATGGCTCCTCTGCCACCAGGCTTCCAAACTTCCAGTCGAACAGGGACGTATACTTGCCCAGCATATCGCCAAAGCCAGCTGCGGTAAGCTCGGTGGGAGCAGACATGAGAATATCGACGTCGGCAAAAATCGCACTTGGCCCAATAGCCGGTATGGTTTTCTTCTGTCCCCGGATCATGATGGGAGCTCCCTTGGAATTGAAACCATCCACTGACGCGGCCGTTGGTATCGAGAGGAATGGAATCCCAGTGGTATAAGCCGCGTACCGGCTAATATCGTGGATCGTCCCTCCGCCAACTGCAAGCACAGCCTTCGCCCTGCTCTGCTGGATATCCAGTATGACCTGGATCAGGGAGGGTTCATCCGCGATGACATCCCCCTTCTGATCCGAAGAAAGCTTGGTAACCTGGACCTGAATAGCGGATTTCGTGAGCAGTCTCTCCAACGACTGGCCAGCCGCATCATAGGTATTGCCATCAACCACGATCACGACCACCGTCCATTGCTTCGTCTCTAGATAACCGGCGACCTCGCGTAGGGCTCCGGCTTGAATCCGGACAGAATCCACTTCATCCAGATTTGCATGATGATGGACCGGCAAACCTGCCGCCAAGCTTCGGATGTTCGATAATAGATCGGTCATATCAGAGTGTCCTTCTTGCCTGTAACCGCCAGGGCCGGGAGCGGGTCGTTGCAGGTCATGCCGGTAACTCCGCACTCCAGCGAGTACCTGACACCCTCCTCTTCGTCCGGGCAATAGCTCCAGACTAACAGCCCCTGTTCCTGGAACCGGGCAACAAGCGCTGGTGTAAGCAGCGACATCTCCACACCGATCGCCCACATCCTGGTATAGGTTCCTGCTTCGCCAGAGACAAAATGGGACATTTTCTCGCCGAGGAACCCTTGCGTCTTCAGACCATACGTATCGTGAATATAGGTCAGAACTTCTGCATCGAAGCAGGTGAATACACAGCGTGGCAGGTATCCGTATCGGCCCAGTATGGCAACGGCCCGATCAGCAGCCTCTATGGCGTCGGGACTTGGCTTAATCTCAACGTTGCACAATACCTCAGGATATTCCTTGAGCAGAACGCAGAGCTCTCCAAGCGTCGGAATTTTCAACCCTTCAAACTCATGTGCGAACCAGCCTCCCGCATCCAGAGACTTCAGCTCCTCCAGGGTAAAATCCCGAACCGCGCCCGAACCGCTCGTCGTACGCTGAACGGTTGCATCATGGATGACCACCACTTCATGGTCCTGTGATAGCCGGAGATCAAATTCCAGCATATCCACACCTAATTCAAGCGCCTTGCGAAAGGCCAGCAGCGTATTTTCCGGATAAGCTGCTTTGTACCCGCGATGTGCAGCCACCATCATACAGGATGGTTCCTGTAGTCGTTCGATCATATGTCCTGCACTCCTTTACCGATTGTTATTGGGCGAGAATCCGCTCCGTCTCTTTCTTGAAGGTATCCAGCGTATCCGGAATATCCTTGCTGTCGTACATAATCGCTTCAATAGCCGAGAAGAACTCATGCATAATTTCTGGCCATGCCACATCCTTATTGGTATCTACGGCAAATTCCAGCTGATCATAGGCGACTTTGCGATTCGGTTCTTTGGCCCACAGCGCTTGCATCCTCTCCGACTCCACCATCTTCTTCGTGAAGGGCAGGTATCCCGATTGCAAAATAAATTCCAGACCGCCTTCCTCCTCCATCTCCATCCACCGGATGAACTCCCACGCCGCTTCCTTGTTCTTGGAAGAAGAGAGCATTGTCACATTCGCGCCTCCGGTCGGATTCGCGTACACTTCGTCCTTCGGCAGGAATGCCGTCACGTAATCAAAATCCACCGTGCTGGACAGCCCGCCGATCGACCCCGTGGATTGATACATCATGCCGACCTTGCCTTCCACAAACATGCTGTTCACAATGTTGCCGGAATCCTGTGCCGGCGGATAATACAGTGCGCCCGTGCTTTGCAGGTCTTTAAGGTATCCAAACATTTTGGCGCCGGCTCCGTTATCGCCGAATCCTATCGACGAATGGTCATCATTGAAAAAGGTGCCGCCCGCCTGCGAGATCATGGCAATGGGATACCAGGTGTCATAAGGCATCGTAACTCCGTAACGTTTATACTCGCTACCTTCTTTGACAACCAGCGCATTTGCGACTTCCTTCATCTCCTCCCACGTGGTCGGAATTTGCAGCCCCAGCTCATCCAGCAGCGTTTTATTCACATGCAAAATCGGGGTGGAACGGTTCAGCGGCAGTGACACCAATTGATCATTGAAGGTGGAGTGCCCCATCAGCCCCGGCGTGAAATCATCGACGCTGATGCCGGAGCCTTCAAGATAAGGCGTCAGATCCTCCAGCACCTCCGAATCGGCGAACATCTGAACGTAGGCGCGCTCCAGCATGCTGACATCGGGACCGGTACCGGAGGCAATCGCCTGCTGGAGCTTGGTTACCGTCTCGTCATAACTTCCCTGGAACGTGCCGACAACTTCAATATCTTCATGAGATGCATTGAAGCGCTGAATAAGCGCGTCCATGTACTCCCCGTTCTTGCCTCCGAGCGAGTGCCAGAACTGAACCGTGGTCTTCCCCTTATCACCGGACGGAGCTTCGGTGCCCCCGCCTCCCGGCGCTTCGCCGGTCTCCCCGGAACCTCCTCCACTGCACGCGGCAAGCAAACTGAACAGCAGGATGACGGATAGCAGTGAATACCATTTGGATTTCATTCGATTCATTCCTCCATTTAATTATTCGATTATGATTTGTATAAACCTGTCATTTCCTGTAATTATTTAATGCCTGAATAAACAAATGCCTTCACGATATGCTTCGAGCAAAACAAATACACAAGCAGGATAGGCACCACCAGAATGACGTTTCCGGCCATAATGATATGCCAGTTGCTGATGCCTTCCGTCTCCCGGAGCATGGCAATGCCCAAGGTCAACGGCCGGACAGCAGCCGAATCCGTCATGACGAGCGGCCAGAAATAATCATTCCAGTGACTGACAAAACTGAACAGCGCAATGGTAGCAAGTGCCGGCTTCGACATGGGGATCATAATTTTCCGCATAATTTTGAATTCATTGGCGTTGTCAAGACGGGCCGCTTCGATAATCTCTTCCGGGATCTGCATGAAATATTGCCGCAGCAGGAAGATGCCAAAGGCATTCGAGATGAACGGTATGATCTGCGGCAGCAAGGTTTTGACCAGGCCCCAGTCCGCCATCATCAGATACACCGGAATGAAGGTAACCTGTCCCGGAATCATGAACGCCAGCAGAATCATGCCAAACAGCAGGGTTTTGCCAGGGAATTTGTATTTGGCAAAGGCATATGCAGCCGGAATCATGATCAGGAACTGCAGAACGATGATGGAACCCGTAACCACAACGGAGTTCTTAAAATAGGTCAGGAAAGGACCGGCATTCATGGCCTCCATGAAATTGCCCCATTGCGGCGAAGCCGGAATCCAGGTCGGCGGAAACGTCATCGTCTCCCGGAATGTCTGGAGCGAGGTGGAGATCATCCACAGAAACGGGAAGATAAAAATCATGAGAACCGCAGCCTTCAGTACATAGCCGAGCAGGATCCATACGGTTTTTAATTCAAAGGTCTTCAAACTGTGCCTCCTTTCTGCATGGACGCGCCCTTTATTGATAGTGAACCTTCTTGGACAGCAGCCGGAAATAGATGAACGTCAGCAGACCGATAATCGCCATGAGCACAACGCCGGTTGCTGCCGAGTACCCGATATTGGTCGTTCGGAAGCCGTATATGTAGTACACAAGCGTGGTTGTTGCATTGTTCGGTCCACCGCCTGTCATCACCTGAACCGTATCAAATACCTTGAAGGAACCAATCGTCATGATGATCAGGATAAAAAACAGCTGTGGCGAAATCATCGGCAATGTGATTTTATAAAACACCTTGAACTTACTGGCGTTATCCAGCGCAGCCGCTTCATAAATGCTCGGCGAAATGCTCTGCAAGGCCGCTACGATAATCAGCGTGTAGTAGCCGATGGCCTGCCAGACCGATACGATAATAATCGAGATTAATGCTGTCTTGGAGCTTTGCAGCCATGCAGACGGCGGGAGCCCGACCAGCTTAAACACATAATTAAGCAGACCTTGATTCGGCTCCATCAGCCACAGCCACACCAGCGAGATCGATACGATGGATACGACATGAGGCGTGAAAATCCCGGCCTGAACGACGGAGTTGAAACGGCTTTTTTTGTTAAGCCATACCGCAATCAGCAGAGACAGCAGCATGGTCAATACCACAACGCCGGCTGTATAGATGGTGGTGTTCCAGAGCGCCTTGTAGAAATCGCCGCGGCCCAGAATCTGCGTGAAATTATCCCATCCGACAAACTTGCTCTTGTCTTTGTTCATCAGATTGTATTTGAACAAACTTAAGTAAATCAGATACCCTACCGGATACATCACGAACAGCATAATGCCCGCCATCGCCGGTGCGATCAGCACATAAGGTCTGAGCCCCTCCCATATTCGCTTCTTATCCATGTACCAGCCCTCTCAGCCGCTCCATGAACTCCCGGTAACGAGCATTCTGCTCCTCGACCCGCTTCTCGTCTGCACCGAAAAAAAACAATTTATCGGCTGGCACGCCGAGATAAACCTCCTGATCCACATGGAACTCATCTTCCAGGCACTTCACCATGAATGCCTGACCCTCCGTCGTTTTCACCTGATAAATGGTCTCGGCGCCCAGCATTTCACGCGTGATGATCTCACCCTTGGCCTTATAATGAAACGAGCCGGGCTCTGTACCAACCACGACACTCTCCGGACGGAAGCCGAATGTTGTGTTATCGTTGCCAAGCGGCGCAATGTTCATCGGAGGAACCCCGATAAACTGTGCGGCAAACCGATTGCTGGGCTTGCGGTATACTATCTCCGGCGGCGCCTCCTGCTGAATGACGCCTTTGTTCATAAGCACGATGGTATCGGCCATCGACATCGCCTCTACCTGATCATGGGTCACATACACAAAGGTTGTTCCGAGCTTCTTGTGCAGCTCAATCAGTTCAATCCGCATCTGAACCCGCAGTTTTGCATCCAGATTAGACAGCGGTTCATCCATTAGGAATACCGACGGGTTCTTGACCATCGCCCGGGCTAAAGCCACCCGCTGCCGCTGTCCGCCGGACAAGGTGGATGGCCTGCGGTCCAGGTAATCGTTCAATCCGACGGTTTCTCCAATGGTCTCTACCAGACGTGTCCGCTCCGCTTTGGGAACCTTGTTGTTCACAAGACCGAACTCGATATTCTCGCGGACCGACATGGTCGGATAGATTGCATAGTTCTGAAATACCTATGGCCACGCCACGTTTACCCGGTGCAATCCGTGTAACGTCCTGGCCATCGATGAGAACGGAACCGGAGGTTTGAGGATCAATGCCCGCAATCATCCGCAGGAGCGTGGTTTTCCCGCACCCTGACGGACCTACCAATACGGTGAATTTGCCATCCTCAATGGTTAGATCCAAATTCTGAATGACGGGTTGACGATCAAACCACTTGCTTACTTTCACAAATTCAATAGATGCCAAGAGCGATCCCCCTCACGAAAATGTAATGATGCTATCATGACAAGCAAATAATGAACAAAATTCATTGAAATGAAAACCTTTACATGCTCTCGATAATAAATACGCATCAAATGCACATGTAATGATCATTTTTGCTCATTTTTATTTAGTTTGATTGTAAATCTGCAATATTAGGGGAGTGTTAGGCCTTCGTACGGATTTTGTAAATTCGCATAGCATCAAGGGGTTTAACATTGCGTTAACATAGTGAGGGTACACTGTAGAGACATGGAATCCATAAGCATAAAAGAGCAAAAGTGCGCATTGTATGTACAAACGCATCTAATTCATTCATCGTCTTAATAGGAAGGGAGATATCATCGATTGCTGGCACATGAACGAAAAAAAAGAATCATTGATTATGTAAGACAATACCGTACGGCAACGGTTGCTGCACTGGCATCGGAATTCGGCGTTCATACGGCCACCATCCGCCGGGATCTGGCGGAGATTGAACAGGAAGGCGCTTTAAAGCGTACGCACGGCGGCGTCATCATGGAGCAATGGACGCATAACGAGCCATCATTTAATGAACGAACCAACTTTCATCGGGATGAGAAGATTCGGATTGGCCAGCTCGCGGCATCACTTGTGGAGGACGGCGAGAATATCATCATTGATTCGGGGACAACTACCCTTCATATTGCTACACATCTGGTACACCGCTCGGACATTACCGTCATTACCAACGACATGAACGTGGCTGTCGAACTTCGCGATGCTCCAGGCATCAAGGTTATTCTGACCGGCGGGGAGCTCTACCCGTCCAGTTATATGCTGAATGGCATGTTCACCGATCATGTACTGAAATCACTGCATGTGGAAAAAGCGTTCATCGGGACCCCTGCCCTTCATCCGCAGTATGGCTTAATGCACCCGGAGGCACTGCTCGTCCCGGCCAAGCAGAGCATGATTCAGGCTGCCGGTGTAGATCGTTGTTGTCGACAGACCACAGCAAGATTGGCAAGCTGTCCCTGCACACCGTTGCACCCAACAGCGCCATTCACACCCTTGTAACCGGCGCTTCGGCATCCGACTCGGATATTAAGCCATTTCAAGAACGGGGCATCACGGTATACCGGGCTTAAGGATGGTTTCCTTCTGGTTCACCTGCGAAAAACACAAAAAGCACCCGTATGGGTGCCCTGATTAAGCTGCTGCCAGCCAGCAGCTTTCCTATTTATTATTATGAAATCATGTATTTACCGGTTCCATCATGCCTATTAAAGGGATTGTAAAGGTAAAACATGCTCCTTCGCCAGAAGTCTCCTCCAGCCAGATTCGACCATTCATCAGCTCGGTTAGCTGTTTGCAGATCGACAGGCCAAGACCCGTTCCGGTGTATTCTCTGGTCACTTCAGCATGGTGGGCTTGAGAGAAGGACTTGAACAAGCGATGTCTCCGGTCAACTGGAATGCCTATTCCCGTATCTCGAACGGATATCTTGATGGCTTGCGTTTCTGGAGAGATTCCAACAGCGACCGAAACCTCTCCTTCACTCGTGAATTTGATGGCGTTGGAGATCAAATTGATAAGCACCTGCCTAATCTTATTGGCGTCTGCTGTCACCTTCTCAGGCACTTCATCGCCAATAACGACATGGAGTCGGATCCCCTTACGCTGCACGTCATTCATAAATAGGCTGGTCACCTGCTTCATCAGCGGACGGAGGTAAAACGGCTCCATAACCAGCTCCATCTTGGTATTCTCGACCTTGGAATACTCCAGGATATGTTCGATCATGGAGAGAAGCGATTCGCTGCTCTGCTCAATCAGCTCCACATATTCCCTCTGCTCCTCATCAAGCGAGGTCAACTGCAGCAATGCCGACATCCCCATAATCCCGTTCATCGGAGTGCGGATTTCATGACTCATCACGGCCAGCAGCTCTGACTTCTCTTGCAAAATTCGGTCGTTCTCATCTTCCATCTGCTTCAATTCATCGATGGTGGACTCCAATTCAAGCATATCTCCAAAGAATGCCGAGAGTGATAACAGCAAATCAATATCCTCTTGGCTATACTCGTAAAAGTTATGATCGAAAGCACACAAAGAGCCATAGATCTCGCCCGAGCTTGTAACGATCGGAACGCCCATAAACGAGCATCCGCCAACAAACCGCGTGGCATCCATGTCCTTGGTCAACGCATGCGTCAAATTATTCGGTATCACAAGCGGTCCTTCCGATTTCTCAATAACAAGATGACAATAGGAATCCTCGTTCGCTACGATCAAGCCTTCCTCAAGCATAATCGTTTCCCGGTTAAACGATTTCAAAACGGTTGTTGTATGCCGGTCGTTCAGTGCGATGCAGAAGGTATTGGCCTGCATTAATCGGCTGGAAGTCTGGATCACTCTAGCTGCAGAATCATATAATTTCGTGGATATTACGGTCAGTACATCAACATAATCCGTCTTTAACATGATTCTCCTCTCGTTCTAACAAAATGCCGCCTTCTTACCTTCATATCATAGCATTCTCATAACAAAAGTAAAGTTTGGCCGTTTCTGCCATTGCATAAAAAAAGATCCGGCAGTCATAGGACGCCGGATCCTCTCGTACTGTTGGTTAAGGGATTACTTTCCATACTTCGGCAGATCCAGGAGTTTCACCTTGTGTCCACCATTTCGCTTCATAGTTCACGCCATTGTGGCTGACTTTATTGCCATTGGTATAAACAGCTGTTGCACTCCAAGCCGGGTAGGCCGTTGAGCCTCCGGACGTTGACACCGTAAGCGGTGCCGATGCGGATGATTTGCTGCCTGAGCTGTTAACAGCTACCACAGTATACGTATAAGACGTGCCTGCAGTTAAACCTGTATTGTTGTAAGACGTTGTAGTGGATGTACCCACAAGTGTTCCGTTACGGTAGATTTCATAGCTGGAAGCCCCTGTGGAAGCTGTCCAGGCCAAGGAAACACTACTGCTTGTTTGGGATGGGGAAGTCAGTCCCGTCGGTGCCGGTACGCCTGGATTCGGAGTTCCGCCGCCGCCACCGAAGTCAACATCGATCGCGTTATAAAAAGCATTAGGTGTATCAGCTACTTCCCATACAGCCAGGATTACATGGTATCCGGATTTAGCAGGGACGTTACAAGTGGAAGCATAGTTTGTTGGAGGTTTAGCACCGCCGTAGTCAATGGAGCAGAAAGGCGTCAGATCAAAGGAAGCTCTGCTCAGTGGAGCATTTTGATTCCAGCCGTCTTTCGTGATGTAGTATTTCCAGCTTGCCGTCGCATGGTTGGCTGTCAAATGCCATTGGAACGTTTTGGTTCCCGGGGTAATGCTTACTTTGCTCCAGCGTGTTGCAGATTGCTCATCAAGTTTAGGGAACACACCGCCTGCACTGGCGATTTTGCCATCAGCAGGACCAGCGTTTGGCCAGCCCTTAGGGGCTTCCAAACTTTGCGGCTCATACACGATTGCCCCGCAATCGGTGTTTTGCCCCTGCTTACACAGAATGGCGCGGCTTCCCGGAGAATCGACATACCCGTGGGCAAAAGCCTTATCTGCAAATAAAACCATGAATAAAGCCATCAATAACATCGTGGAACCAGCAATAATCAGATTTTTGAGCCAAGCTTTGTTCGGCAAACTTAAAGTCATACAATATTTCCTCCTCTTAATGTTGAATTTATAATTAAAGCGTTTCCACAACCTCCGGGCTGCGCTTCCCACCTCCCTTCATTTAGACAAGTGTTGCGATCTGAATTGACTGAACTTGGAGATATAATCAAAAAGCGAATGTCCAAGCTTTACCAGTGCTATAATTATTTTAAAGCATATGGAATCGGTATCCCATAATACTAATCAACGATTTATTACACATATCAATGAAATTGGATAAATATGTAACTTGTTATGTAATGAAAAAGCGCATTTTTTGCTGAAAAAGATCACAAAAAAAAGCATGCCTCCCATAAGGATTCATGCTTTCGTTCCAAACATCCAGTCCATTCGTACTGCCGGGCAGAACGGAACGGCATTATTCGACTCCGTCCTTAAAGTGCTTCTTGTAATGTTTATCGCCTTTGTGCTCCAAATCCTCAATGGTAAGCTCCAGGGTATGCACAATCTGTTCCTTGACCTGATTCAACGTGTCAAAATACACATTTTCCTCCGCCCCTACGATACGCGTACCACTAAGTGCCTGAACGGCCTGGTAGACCCGGTGCTGTTCGGCCAAATCATCGACTGCCTTCAGTGTATGTTTCATCTGAAGAAACAGGTCTTTATGGTGCTGGGTGGTTAAACGCTTCTCAAGCTCTTCGATTCGGGCATTCACAGCAGATCTCCCCTTCATATTATGATGCTTCCGATTATACTTTGTGCGATCGTCTTTTTCCAATAAATTCTTCTTATATATATCACGGTTTCTTGGTTGCTAAACAGGAAATCGCCCCCTGCTCAGCGAACTATGATAACGTTAACATTCTGCACAATTACATACCTTGGCATTACAAAAATGATCAAACATTTGGAGGTAGCAATGGAAAACAACGGACTCGGCGGAAAAAGCATCATCCTCAGGCTGGAAATGAATACTCAAGAGATTAAATTCGGTCAGGTCGCATCCGCGATATTCGAAGCTGGAGGAGACATGGTCGCTATCGACGTCATTCAGGCGAGCGGCAACATCACCGTGCGGGATATTACCATTACGGTAACGGACAGCGTTGATATCGGCAAGATCACAAATAGCGTGAAGGAATTAAAAGGGGTTCGTCTCGTCAACGTTTCAGACCGTACATTCCTGCTGCATCTCGGCGGCAAAATCGAGACCCAGCCCAAAATTCCAATTCAAAACCGGGATGATCTATCCCGTGTCTATACACCAGATGTTGCCCGGGTGTGTACAGCCATTCAGGAGGACCCGAAAAAAGCCTTCACACTGACGATTAAAAGAAATACGGTGGCTGTTATTTCGGACGGCAGCGCAGTACTCGGTTTGGGAAATATCGGCCCTTATGCGGCCATGCCGGTCATGGAAGGGAAATCCATGCTATTCAAGCAGTTTGCCGGCGTAGACTCCTTCCCCATCTGTCTGGATACTCAGGATACGGAAGAGATCATCGCTTGCATCAAAGCTTTGGCTCCGGCTTTTGGCGGCATTAATCTGGAGGACATCTCCTCCCCTCGCTGCTTCGAGATTGAGCAAAGACTGCGCGATGAGCTGGATATTCCGGTATTCCACGATGATCAGCACGGTACAGCAGTCGTTCTGTATGCCGCACTCATCAATTCCCTGAAAATTGTCGGCAAATCGATTGATAACGTCAGAGTGGTGGTGTGCGGCATCGGCGCGGCTGGTATAGCATGCAGTAAAATCCTGATGTCGGCCGGCGTTAAGGACATCATCGGTGTCGACCGCGAAGGCGCCCTGGTTGCAGGGAAGGAATACGGCAATAAGATGTGGCAATGGTATGCCGAGCATACGAATCCGAATAAGGTTGAAGGTACTTTACGCGAGGTGATTCAAGGCGCCGACGTGTTCATTGGACTCTCTGCCGGCGGTCTGCTGCGCCGCGAGGACGTACAAGCCATGGCCGAGAATCCGATTGTGTTTGCAATGGCAAACCCTACGCCGGAGATCAGACCCGAAGAGGTGGAAGATATCGTCGGGGTGATCGCAACCGGGCGTTCGGATTATCCGAACCAAATTAATAATGTCCTCTGCTTCCCGGGTATTTTCCGTGCTGCTCTTGACTGCAGAGCGACCACGATTAATGAGGAAATGAAGCTGGCAGCTGCCGAAGCCATTGCATCGGCCGTATCGGACGAGGAACGCAACCCATCCTATATCATTCCTAGTGTCTTCAACCAGAACGTTGTAAAAGCCATACGTGATCTTGTCGTAAAAGCCGCCGTCAAAACCGGCGTGGCCCGGAGAATCCCGCGTGAATAAGAATTCCCTCATCCGTAAGTTCAACAAGCAGGCTGCTCGATATGAGAGGAATACAAGACAGCGCAGCCTCGGTGAATGGAGACAACGGCTTCTTCAGGATGTCGAGGGACATGTGCTTGAAGTCGCTGTTGGCGCCGGTGCCAACTTCCCCTTTTATAATAGAAGCAAGGTGGACGTAACGGCAGTCGATTTCAGTCCCGAGATGTTAAGCCGGGCACGGCAGATGGCCTCTGAACTTGGCATCCAGGTGACTTTCCAGGAGCAGGACATCGAGACGCTGGAGCTTCCGGAACGATCTTTTGACTGCGTGGTCTCTACCCTTTCATTGTGCGGTTATAAAGATCCGGTCAAAGCACTCAATCAAATCAACCGCTGGGCGAAACCCGGCGGCCGCATTTACCTGCTGGAGCATGGCATGAGCACGAACCGGCTGCTCGGCTATGCGCAGCATCTGCTCAATCCGGCGGCACGGCGGATATCCGGCTGTCATTATAATCGGGATATGATCGAGATCGTGGATGCCTCGGCGCTGAAGGTCGTTAAGACAGAACGCTACTGGAACGGCATTATCCACCTGATCTGGGCGCAAGCAACCTGACCTTTTCATTCATTCATTTGAACCTGTCTGCATAGTTTTAACGTGAGCCCTTATTAATTGATCTGGAGGAACTTGTTATGAATACAAGGCCTGATTCTCATGAGTATTTGCCCCTCGCTGAACCGTACGTCTCTCTGGTCCCTGAGGGCAGCATAACGGAGATTTTGCAGCAGCAGCATGATGAAACGTTAAAATCGCTCAGCGATCTGACGGAAGAACAAGCCAATTACAAGTATGCAGAAGGCAAATGGAGCTTAAAACAGGTGGTTGGGCACATCGCCGATGTTGAGCGCTTGTGGAACTACCGCATCCTCTACATTGCGCGGGGGGATGCCCGTGAATTCTCGGGTTATGACCGCGAAATTTTTGTCCGGAATTCTCCCTTCGGCAGTCTTCCGTTGAGAGAAGCCCTTAAAGATTACGCCGCTGTCAGGCAGTCCAGCATTACGCTCATGGGAAGTTTGACGGAGGAAGCGCTGCTGCGCGAGGGCACGTTCAACAATTACCCCCTCTCCGCCCGCGCTGCCGCTTACGTCATTGCAGGTCATGAGCTTCACCACCTGAATATTCTCCGGGATAAATATTTAACGTAATGTAAGACCTGTGCAAGATTCTTCGTCATCTTGGCTGCTTCACGTATCTACATAAACAAAAAGAGGAGGCCCTCTATAAAGGCCTCTTCTTTATCGTTTTCGAACCTAATCCCAATTCCAAACCTCGATGCGGCCCAAGCGGAATTCCCGGAATTGCGGCTGCTCCTTCAGCTTCTCCAGCTCCCGCACAGGTCCCGTCACGGTAGCGCCGTAAACCTGAACCCCATGTTTCTTCAAATATGCCAGCCGCTGTTTGTCTATGTCCACACCGTTGTATTGAATGCTCTCGGTCAGCCATTTGAGGTCGGAGATCATATTCGCAGTATGCTCCGACATCTTGCCTACATCCTCAGCTGTAAAATAGAGCCCCCACATAGACAGTCGATTGTCCTCCTCGAACGCGTACAGGGGCCGCAGGGTGAGGTACGGAACATAATAGGCTTTGCCACCGGCAATGTTTGAACCAACCTCGAATTCCTTAAGCTCTCCAGCATATACGGGCATTCCCGTCACGGCCAGGTCATAACCTTCCAGAAGTTTCAGCAGCTGCTCGGGCTGCATTAAAGTCATCGTTGAAAATGACATATCCGCTACATTTCCGTCATCCATTCTGCCTAATTGCTCGATCCCCTCCTCCTTGCGCTGTTGATCAGGCGGCGTCGTTTGTTCAGACATAATCGATGAAGGCAGAATAAATGCCCCCTGCACATCACTGTCACTATTCAGATAAGCCCCGGTATCTTCAACGGAATACGTCAACTCGCCAAACAATGGCTGCTCAGCTCGAACCTCACCGGTAATGACTTGCCATCCCCCGATATCTCTATATAACTTCAGCGTTGCCTTCTGGGTCAGGAGGGGCGTAACCTCAACATTCGGAAGACCCGTTTTCTCCACCTTAACGCCGTTTCCATGCAGCTCTACCGCCGTGATAACAGACCGGATAAACGTATCATTCCTCTCCGGGGTATACAAAAAATATCTGACTGAGCGACAAATACAGCACGTACAAAAGATAGAACAGCAGCAGCGCTCCCACCGCATTCGACAACAGCCTCACGCGCGTCCGCCACACCATCCGGTTAAACTTCTTCTCGCTCCACTCGGGCTGTTCATCCTCGAAATCCCCGTTCCGGAGCACTTGCTTCTCCTGATCCTCATCATTGCGCATACTTCTACGCCTCCCCTTCTCACCTAGACAACGGTTTGAACGCGCAATTGTTACAGTTAAAAATAAAAAAATCGTCACAGCCGCAACAAATGCTGCTGCCATGACGATTCCACATTCATTCATCTATTATTGCGCTTCAGAGGACGACATGTTCTGTCCATCCCAGCACTCTACATCATGGAGCCCTGGAATGCTGTCCTTGGTGAAGACAGGATCCAGACCTGCCCGCTTCTGCTTCAAGTAGTCCTTAAGCGCAGCGAAGGCCTTCCGGGAAAGGAGTGTGATCGCCACAAGGTTTACGATGACCATCAATCCCATAAATAAATCCGCCAGATCCCACACCAGCTTCACGCTTGTAACCGAACCAAAAATGACCATAGCCAGCACGGCTACCCGATAGATCCAAACCCAAGCCCGGTTCGACTTCAAAAATTCGATGTTGGTCTCCCCGTAGTAATAATTGCCGATCAGCGTACTGAACGCAAACAGGAAGATCATAATCGCCAGGAAGTCGGACGCCCACGCTCCCATCTCCATACCCAGGGCAGCCTGCGTCAGCGCGATCCCGTCAAGCCCGGTCTGCTTGTACGCACCGGTGAAGAGAATAATGAAGGCCGTGCTTGTACATATAACCAGACGTATCGATCAGCACACCAAGCGCCTGCACCAGCCCTTGCTTCGCAGGATGGCTTGTCGTTGCGGTTGCTGCGGCGTTCGGTGCACTCCCCATTCCCGCTTCGTTGGAGAACAGGCCTCTTTTGATTCCGTTCAGCAGCGCCGCACCGATAGTCCCGCCAGCGATTTGCTCATAGCCGAACGCGCTTTTGACAATAAGAACTAACACTTCCGGCAGTTTGGTAATGTTGGCTAGTACGATAAAGAGCGCCGCACCGACATAAACCACGGCCAATACAACAACGATCAGCTCCGACATTTTGGCAATCCGCTTCACTCCGCCAACGATGATCGCCGCAAATATAACCGCCATGATGATCCCAATGGTTAAACGATCCGCGCCAAATGAATTCTCGAAGGCAATCGTAATGGTATTGGATTGAACCGCGTTAAAGACAAGGCCGAATGATAACGTGATCAGGATTGCAAACAGCACACCCATCCACCGTTTCTTCAATCCTTGCTCCATGTAATAGGCCGGACCGCCACGATAACCGCCCGCTCCGTCCTTTACTTTATAAATCTGAGCCAGCGTGCTCTCGATAAAGCTTGAGGCTGACCCGATAATCGCAATAATCCACATCCAGAACACTGCCCCGGGGCCGCCAAGGGAGATGGCCAGAGCAACCCCCGTAATATTCCCTGTCCCGACACGCGCCGCCATACTGATGGCAAATGCCTGAAAGGGCGAAATACTGCCCTTTGTTTTACTTTTGGGTTCGCGGATTACCCGGAGCATTTCACCGATCAAACGAAACTGCAGGAATCTGGTCCCCACCGTGAAATACAGGCCAACCGCAATCAGCAATACGATGAGCAGTTTAGACCAGAGAAAATCATTAAAGATATTAACGGCATGCTGTACAATTTGATCCATATTCTACCCTCGCTATATAAGTCATCACCCATGGTGTAGGTTTGTGAAAAATAGTCCAATTTTCATCTAACCATTACTTCCCCCTCAAATACAAGAGGTTAATTGTGGAAATCAGGGGTTTGATGAACAGCGCAGGTTCTTCTTGGCCTTCCATATAAGAGAAGTCCCTCTCCACTGCGTGTTAACAACAGTGAGAGGGACTTGCAATCAGAGCAGGGCAACTCTCTTCAGCTTGCCTTATATGGATGGAGGTTTTGCGCCCGTATAGATCAGAATCGCATCCCGAAGGAACTCCGCAGTTCCGGGATGCTTCTCATCGTAATGGGCCGTAAAGCGCTCATCGTCGACATACATCTGAGCAAGGCCGGCATGGGCTTCCTTGCTGTAATCGTTCCAATAATAAGTGAGCCACTGCTTGTGAAGACCGGCTGCCTTCTGCGCCAGATCGCTGGCCGGATCGCCTTGCTTGAACGCTTCGGCCAGCGTCTCGTACAGCTCCTCCGCGAGGCGCGTCACCTCATCATGCTGTGCCTGCGTCATATTTTTCAGCTTGGCATTCGATTTATTCACAGTCTCTTCGCCATACTTCGCGCGAATTTCCTTACCGTATTTCTGCTCATTGTCCTCAATCAACCTCTGTTTGAATCCTTCGAATTTCTCTTGGTCACTCATGGTCATTCTCCCTTCCGTGGAGGCGATCGTGTTCTCCACATTGGTAATCAGCATATCCAATTGCTTTCTTTTGTCCAGAAGCTGTGCATGGTGTTCCTGGAGCGCCCGGGATCTGTTGAAGGATGGCGAGGTCAGAATTTCTTTGATACCGTCCAGATGAAGCCCGAGCTCCCGGTAAAATAGGATCTGCTGCAATTGATCGACCTCCTCCTGCCCATAAATCCGATATCCCGACGAGTTGATCCTGGCCGGCTTCAGAATGCCAATCTCATCGTAATACCGAAGCGTCCGGGTACTGATTCCTGCCAACTTCCCAAGCTTCTGCACCGTGTATTCCATGGTTTCACCTCCTGACAACACCACTGTACACCTTCACGTAACGTTAAGGTCAACACAATTCGCGAAAAAAATTCAGGACCAAACCAAAAAGTCCCCCACACAAGGTGGAGGACTGACTGAAAACTCGCCCCATAGGATAGCGGGCGACCTCTATCATGAATAGCGGCGGGGCAGCATCCATTATCTTAACGTAACTGCACCTGGTTCAAGCAAATGATACATTGTTATACCGCTTCATCTTCGGTATCGGTTTTAGCAGCAGCTCCTGATTTATCCGCGTCCGTATGCTTCTCGTTAATCCACTGCTTCAAGGGCTCGGTCATTTGATCTTTCAGCTTTTGCAGCAGCTGCTCCTCTGTAATTCCCTTGGTGGCAGCCAGCTCGACCAACGATTTACCATCTTCCATGCCTGCCTTGAGCTCGTCCTCCGTTATACCGAGCAGGGCGGCTATTTCCTCCGGATTACCGAATTTCCCGAAGCCATGCCCCCCTCTGCCATGACCTTTCATCCCAAAACCGGGATCACTGCTCGCCACCATTTGCTCCAGACGGGCACTTAGCCCCTCCTTCCACTCGGCTGCTTCGGTTTCCGTAATACTGCCTTCGCTCAGACGTTCCTCAATCTTGGCGGTCTCCAGATCGGTCAGCTTCTGTACCAATACAGCTTTCGTCATCCCTTTACCTTCGGCAATCTCGGCAAATGTACTGCCGCCTTCAAGCGCCGTTCGGATCTCGGCCTCGGTCAGTCCGAGCAGCTCAGCCGTTTCTTTCAAGATGTTGCCTCCGCGGGGACCTCCTCCCTTATGATCCATCCGCTTACCCTCCCATTTCTTTACGGAATCAGATGTGCCTGTCTGCCCTTCCTCAGTAACCGAGGCGGAAGTGTCCGTGCTTGCCGCGGCGTAGGTCTTGCTCTGCAGATATCCGGCTCCTCCCAGCACAATCGCTGCCGCCATGCTGCCCACTAATACTTTTTTACTTATCGGATTCATCGTAATCTCTCCTTCAGGGTTATAGTTTGTCTTACCATTTGAAGTATAGAGAAGGAAGCTGAAAGTAAAACTTAGGGGAAGATTATGCCAGGCTTAGGCCTAGCTGAAGGTTTGCTGAATGCGGGGTCGACAACGTAGAAAACCAGCTGATCCTGCACAAAAAAACCGCCGGGGATGGCCTCCCGGCAGTTCATGTTCATCCATTCTCTTCATGATCATATAGCATGCAATTCCATATTGCCTAACCTATTATGGAGGGCCTTCATTCATCCCCCTCATCCGCAGCTTCCTGAATGGCCCGATTGGCCAGGTTAGTCAGCACCATGTCGTCCATTGGCGGGTTATGAAGCCCTGCCCGAACATCCCTGTACATTCTCTCCAAGGGGAGATTCCGGGATAGACTTAATCCACCGACTATCCGCATAGCCTGATCTACAATCCGAACCGCTGCGTTGGTCACGATGTATTTGGCGAGACCGAGTTCGGGCTTTAGCGAAGCGCGGTTCTCCACTTCCTTGTCCCAGCGGTCGGCCGTTTGATACAAATAGCTTCGGGCTGTGAGCAGATCCACCTCGATTTGAGCGATCTGGCGTTTAATATTCGGCAATTCCGCAATGGGGACTGTCAATGAATTCGGTTTATGATGTCGTGCAAAATCGATAGCAAAATTGCGCGCGGCATAGGCAATCCCCATATAACATGCCGGTATGTGAAGCAGGACGCCTTCTGTAGGTACGGGTTCCTCAGGTTTCTCATAATCAAGTCCACGGATCACTTCCGCATCCGGCACAAATACATCCTCCAGAATCACGTCATGGCTTCCTGTCGCCCGCATGCCCAGCGTATTCCAGGTCTCCTCAACCTTGACACCGGGCCCGCTGCGAACCAGAAATGCACCAACCTTCTCGCTGTGCTCCATTCCCGCCGTAACAACAAACTGCTTCAAAATCGGACTTAAGGTGCTGAAGGTTTTACGTCCCGTAATGCTCCAGCCACCCGTCACCCGCCGTGCAGTCGTCTCCGGCCTTCCGCCCCGGCTGGGGCTTCCCGTCGCAGGCTCGCTTGCCAGCTCATTCATGACGACGCCTTCGGCCACAACGTCCTTGCACAGCTTCTCAAATAACGGCGCCGGCCAGGCACCGGAAAGACGCAGCTGCAGCATTTGCCCAATATGCCAGCCGACGGCCAGCGCAGTGGACCCGTCCCCTCGGGCAAGCCTTTCCTGGGCAAGCACCATCTCGTAGACGGAGGCTTCTTCTCCGCCGAAGGATTCCGGCACGGTCAGCTTCAGATAACCCGATGCCTTCAGGTCTTCAAAATTCTCGAACGGAAACGATCCCTCCAGATCATGCTTGGGTGCTCTTTCCGCGAATTTCGCTCCGAGCTGGTCGGCCCGAGCAACAATCCATGCTTCGCGTTCATTACGTATGAATGGATCTGTAGAACCGAATCGATTCAAGGTCGTCCCCTCCTCATTAACCCATTATTCCGATGGCTATATACATAAAATTGTAGCAACCCTATTTTGGAGTGTCAATGAAGGGCTAAATAACGTTTCCTGCCAGAAATGAAGCGATGGCTTCATTCACCTCATCCGGGTTATCCAGATTCGTGGCGTGGTGGGCGTTCCGGATGATTTCCAATCGCGCATTCGAAATTCTCTCCAGCATGTATTCCTGCTGCCTGCGGATCATCGTGTCGCTTTCGCCCTGAAGAAGCAATGTTGGACACTGGATCTTGTGCAAGTCCTGCCTGCTCTCCATTCGGGTAACCGCATCCCATATCCGAACCCAATCGCGATGCGTTATGGAGCCGAAGGCTTCCTCGATATAGGCTTGATTGTCCTTATTATATTTGGATAACATCTTGCCCTGGATTTTCCCCGATAAAGAGATCGGCATGAGGTAACTCGACCAACGGTTCAGGGGCACAAACATTCGCTCGAACCAATTGAACGCATTCGTGAATGGAGTGCCTATCAGTACCAGCGCTTCAACCTTGTCAGGATAGCGAACTGCAGTCTGTAACGAGATATGACCGCCCAGAGATAACCCGCATAGGATAGCTTTATCTATGTTCAGATGATCCAGCAGATCCGCCAAATCCCGGCTAAAATCCTCCGAATTCACTTGTCCATCGGGCAGGGCAGACGAACCATGTCCCCGAATATCCCACACGACGGTTCTATGAGTTTGCGAGAAATAGTCGATCTGCGGCCGCCATTGCTTATGATTCCAGGAGGCCCCGTGCGTAAACACAAGCGGCTTCCCTTCCCCTTGTACTTCATAATACAAATCGACTCCACTTCCGTTATAAACTGGCATGACGCTCCCCCTTCAACTCATGAAATTACGGCTTATCGCTGTTTGTTAACGAGGCAAATATCACATCAAAGCACTCATCAAACAGTTCGTCCAATGACCGGTTGGACTCTTTAATCCAGATCAGCATGGCACCGCTGATGGCAGCCTGTAATACCCTGCTGAGCGAAGCGACATCACATGGAATGATTTCGTTGTTTGTTATCGCCTGGTTCAGCATCTGCCGGGTAAACTCATCGATCAGCCGCAACCGGTACTGCGTCTTCTCCAGCAGATCGGGATCGGCCGTACTCTCCAAATAGAAGGAAGTGTGGTTAGCCAATTCAACGGGATGGCTCATACGTGAGGTAGAGTGCTTGAACACGGCCTTTAGTGCATCGATTCTGGGTTGATCAGACAGGCTGGCCTCATGGAAGGCTTGCCGGGTTAATTCAATGACATAATCGCTGTATGCCAGGAACATATTCTTCTTCGAGCCGAATCTCTTCATTAAGGCTGCCGGCGAGATATGCATTTCATGCGTGATATCCGTTAACGCTACTTGACCGTAGCCTTTTTTGCACAGCGCTCTGTAGACGCCATCAAATATGGCCTCGTCTTGAAATTCGCGAGGTCGTACCATCCAATACACTCCAATCAATTAGTGAATGATTATTTACTAATCATTATTTCATAGACCTTTTTACATGTAAACCCTTAATTCCCGGCCACTTATCTTAGAAACGTGAAATATGTCTTATTCTCTTAGGCGGGTTTAACCTCTATACTGTCAGTAGAAGGAAACCATAATCTAGGAGGAGCTGAGCAAATTGCGTACGAAGTTCGTTTACCAGGCACCTGCAAACGGTTATCCCGAATGGAATAATAACCCCCATATCTTTCAGCTAAATCGTCACAAGGCACACGCTTATATGATGACGTTCCCATCCGAATCCGAAGCGTTAAACCACGACCACTCCTTGTCCCCCTTATATAAGTCATTGAATGGGACATGGAAATTCGCTTTTGCGGAAACACCGGAAGCACGCATTCGCCATTTCCATGAAACCGATTATGATTCCAGTAGCTGGGCCGATATTCCCGTCCCTTCCCATTGGCAGCTTCAAGGCTATGACTATCCACAATATACGAATGTCAGATACCCTTGGTCCGATTCGGAGCCTGAATTGAAAGCTCCCTTCGCGCCAACCCGATATAATCCCGTAGGCTCCTACATCCGGGAATTCACGGTACCCGATACATGGGAGGGGCAGCCGGTTTATATTAGCTTTCAAGGTGTTGAATCCGCTTTCTATGTATGGGTGAACGGCGAAATGGTCGGGTATAGCGAAGATACGTTCACACCGGCCGAGTTCGATATTACTCCCTATCTGATCAAGGGCGGGAACAAATTGGCTGTTGAAGTATACCGATGGTGCGATGCGAGCTGGCTTGAGGATCAGGATTTCTGGAGACTTAGCGGCATCTTCCGTGACGTCTACCTCTATTCGGTCCCTGCGCTTCATATCTCGGATTTCTTCGTGCGGACGATTCTCGATGATGATTACCGGAATGCCGAATTGCAGATTGATGCAGCCATCACGAATTATTTTAATGAAACCATCGATAAGGACACCCTTCGGCTTGAGGCGCTGCTGTACGATCATGATCATCGACTGGTTCAGAAGCAATCACTCACCATCGCGGATTACATTATTGATGAGGACACCTTCTCCCTGGGCATGGACGTTCATCAGCCTGAACGATGGAGCGCGGAATCCCCCTGCCTCTACACTGTAGTTCTGGCATTGAAAGATTCAGACGGTGCATGTCTCGGAGCCGTTAGCTGCCGCACGGGCTTCCGCCGCTTCGAGCTTAAAAACGGATTGATGCAAATCAATGGGCAGCGCATTCTGTTCAAGGGTGTCAACCGGCACGAGTTCTCCCCTGATACCGGACGGGCTCTAAGCCGCGAGGACATGATCACCGACATCGAACTGATGAAGACCCATAATATTAATGCGGTACGGACGTCCCATTACCCGAATCAATCCATATGGTATGACCTTTGCGATGAATATGGCCTATATGTCATCGATGAAACGAATCTGGAGACACACGGCACCTGGGTGTATGGGCAGCAGGAACTGAAGGATACGGTTCCGGGCAGCAAACTCGAATGGCGCGACAACGTATTGGACCGCTGCAATTCGATGTTTCAACGAGACAAGAACCACCCCTCCATCCTCATCTGGTCATTAGGCAATGAGTCTTTTGGCGGCGACAACTTCATAGCAATGCATGATTTCCTTAAGGAGGTCGATCCATCGCGGCTGGTTCATTATGAAGGGATATTCCACTACAGGGAATCCGAAGCCGCCAGCGATATCGAGTCCACCATGTATGCCAAGCCGCAGGATGTGGAGAAGTATGCAACCAGCAATCCGGGCAAGCCCTACATTATTTGCGAGTACAGCCACGCGATGGGCAATTCATGCGGCGGGCTTCACCTCTATTGGGAGCTGTTTGAGAAGTATGACATCTTACAGGGAGCCTTCATATGGGATTGGATCGATCAAGCGATTCGCACCCAGACGCCGGACGGTACAGAATACCTTGCATATGGCGGGGATTTTAACGAGACGCCGCATGACGGCAATTTCAGCGGGAACGGCCTGATCTTCGCGGACCGCAGCAAAACGCCAAAGCTGGATGAAGTGAAAAAATGCTATCAGAACGTCAAATTCGAAAGCACCGATCCTGCCGCAGGTCGGATTCGGGTCACCAACCGCTTCTTGTTTACCAATCTGGATCAGTATCTTGTACAATGGGACGTGCAACTAAACGGAGAAGAGAGCCAATCCGGTACACTTCAGCTTTCCCTGCCTCCGGGCGAGCATACCGAATTCTCGATTCCCTGCTTTCCTATGGAACATTATGGAAAGGAAACGATTCTTACCCTCTCCCTCGTGAGGAAGGAAAGCGTCAAGTGGGCGCCAGCCGGACATGAAGAGGCCTGGGAACAGTTCGCTCTTACGCCATACGTTACGGAAAAATCGGAGCACGGGACTCACGGGCAGACGGATGCCTTGCTGGATGTTACCGAGTCTGAAGAAGACCTCCTCATCACAGGGTCTGCCGTTTCGCTGCGCTTTAACCAGATCACCGGCGATCTGACATCTTACACGCTGTCCGGCAAGGAATACTTGCGAGCTCCCGTCAGACCTAATTTCTGGCGGGCCGTTACCGATAACGATCTGGGCAACCGCCTCCCTGAACGCTGCGGCGTATGGAGAACCGCCCATAATCAGCGGAAGCTGATATTGCTGAGCTGGCAAACCGAGGGCCCTGCCGTTATCGTCTCCAGTCAATATCAGATAGAGACCCACCCCATATCCAGCCTGACCCTGGACTATCGGATCTTCCCTGACGGAACGCTTCATGTGCATGAAACTTTCATTCCTGGCAGCGGCTTGCCCGAGATTCCGGAAATCGGCATGCTGTTCCTGCTGGATAACGAACTGGACACCCTCCGCTGGTACGGCCGCGGACCTCATGAGAATTACTGGGACCGGAAGACCGGAGCCAAAATCGGCCGATATTCGGGGAAGGTGGCGGATCAGTTTGTCCCCTATCTGAGACCCCAAGAGTGCGGGAATAAAACGGATGTCCGCTTCGCCAGCCTTAACGCAGGAAGCAGCGGCGTCGGCCTCCGCTTCGAAAGCCCATCGCTCATGGAGTTATGCGCTCTGCCGTGGACACCGGATGAACTGGAACGTTGTGACCATGCTTATAAACTTCCCGCAAGCGATAAAACCGTCCTGCGCATCAACTACAAGCAGATGGGTGTAGGCGGCGACGACAGCTGGGGAGCGCCCATTCATGAGGAATTCACCCTGCCTGCAAACCGTACGTACAGCTTCGGATTCACGATTAGGCCAAGCCAAGGGTGAAATATACGAATGCTGGTTAACCGTGACCCATTGAGCAGCCAGAATATTGCGCAGAGGCCAGAACGCAGGTCACACTGAGAATTCCGATAGAAACATAGAGAATATAACAAAAAAATGCCCTCTCACCTCCCAAATGGAGGGAAGAGGGCATGGTTATTTACTTTTTCTTGATCGGTTGCGAATCCTATATCACTTACGCCTGTACGCCTTGCAGCTCATTGCGATCCGATTCGTCCCGGATATCCCCGACGATTTCTTCCAGAATATCCTCCATCGTCACGAGTCCGGCGGCAGCGCCCGACTCATTCGTTACAATCGCCATGTGGACGCGGGATTGCTGCATCTTGATCAGGACGTCTTTGATTGAGGACGATTCCGAAAGACGCGGCATCTCATGAATAAATTCATGCACGGCGCAGTCCCTTCCAGCCGCAATGCCTGTCAGCATCTCTTTGGTGTTGATAAACCCGATGAAACGATCGGCATTCCCTGCTTCGGCAACCGGATAGCGGGTATAATCATACTCACCCAGAACCTCAATGATTTTAGCAAGCGGCCAGCCCTGTTCCACCGTAATGATTCGCTCTCTAGGAATCATGATTTCCTGTAAGGTGCGCTCATCAAAAGCGAATATATTCTTCAGGTAATCCAGCTCAGTTTGGTTGATCTCGCCGCTCTCGTAGCTCTGATCCACAATCCACTTCAACTCCTCCTCGGAATGGACCGTCTCATGTCCAGCCGGCTTTACGCCAAATATACGAAGAAGAAGACGCGAAGCTCCGTTCAGTGCATAGATAAACGGGTACATGATTTTACCGAACCAGTATAGAGGCGATGCCAGCAGCAGCGTCATCTTCTCGGCAAATTGGATCGCCAATGTTTTCGGTGCCAATTCTCCGATGACAACGTGCAGGAATGTGATAATCGAAAGAGCAATGACATAGGAGAGCACGGTTGCAATGGCAGCCGGCACATCAAATCTCTCAAACAGAGGATGGAGCATCCGCTCAACCGTCGGTTCGCCCAGCGCTCCGAGTACGAGCGCCGTTATGGTTATCCCGAGCTGGCAGGCAGACAAGTAGTAATCCAGCTCGTGTGCTACCTTCTTGGCCTTGACTGCTTTTTTATTACCCTCTGCAATCAATTGATCGATTCTTGACATCCGTACCTTCAATATCGCGAATTCGGCTCCGACAAAGAACGCTGTCAGTCCTATAAACACAGCTACTAAAAATAAGTTTAACACGATTATTCCGTCCAATGATTTCCCTCAGTCGAGGGATTCACCTCCAAAAAAATGATGGTCTGAATGTATCAACGAGAAGCCCTTAACACGCAATCTCAAGCTTGTCTTAGAATGACTTGTTTAATCTGCAAGTTATCGGTTTCCGATACAACCCATACGTGCTCGCCTTGCTTGATCTCATCGCCGTCCTGAACCGTAGTGCCTTTCTGATACTGAATCCAGCCGCCAATCGTATCCATCTCTTCACGATTCTCGAAGACCAGTCCAAACTGCTTCTCAAGCTCATCCAGGAGAACCCGTCCATTAATCAGGTATTCACGTTCCCCGGTCTTCCGGATATCCGCCACTTCGTCGGCATCGAATTCATCACGAATCTCCCCAACGATCTCTTCCAATATATCTTCCATGGTCAATATCCCAGATGTGCCGCCGTATTCATCGATAACCAGAGCCATATGCATACGTTCCTGCTGCATCTTCAACATCGCTTCATGGATCGGCGTAACTTCAAGCACGATAGGAAGGTCCCGGACAAATTCCGTCAGTTTGCGCTCCCGTCCAGCCACGATATGCGGCAGCATCTTCTTCACGTTGACAACGCCGACCACCCGGTCCTTGCTGCCCTCTTCAATGACAGGATATCGCGTATAGTTGTGTTCATCCAATATACGGACGATATCCGGGTATTTCATATCCTTGTCGAGGGTAACCAGAGCGGTTCTCGGCACCATGATATCCTTGGTCACACGCTCATCGAATGAGAATACGTTCTCCATGTAAGCCAGCTTGGTCTGATTGATCTCGCCGCCCTGATAGCTTTGCGTCATAATAATGCGCAGCTCGTCTTCCGAGTAAGCCTGTTCATGTCCAGCAGGCTTCACGCCAAAGGAACGCAGCAATACTCGTGATGCTCCATTCAATGCCCAAATGAATGGTTTCATGATTTTCCCGAACCCATACAGCGGGGCAGCGAGCAGCAAGGTCATCTTCTCCGAGAATTGGATTGCCAGCGTCTTGGGTGCCATTTCCCCAACCACGACATGCAGAAATGTCACGAGTATGAAGGCAATGGCGTAGGAAGCAATCGAAGCCGTTGAGGCCGATACGTTAAAGAGATCAAATACCGGGTACATGATGCGTTCAACGGCAGGCTTACCAATGGCTCCAAGTCCGAGAGCCGTTACCGTAATCCCGAGCTGGCAGGCCGATAGATAATAATCAAGGTCGCCGGCTACTTTTTTGGCCACAACCGCCTTTTTATTCCCTTCAGCAATTAATTGATCAATCCGAGACATACGAATTTTTACAACAGCAAACTCAGAGGCCACAAAAAACGCTGTCAATGCAATCAGAACTGCAAGTATGAATAAATTAGTGATGGTAATAATGTCCAATGATTTCCCTCTTAAGAGGGATTCACCTCCAGATTTAATTAAGGCTGTATTCAATGTTATTCAGAAGCAAGTACATCATGTATTACAAATACCCAGGCAGAAGAGGCAGCCAATAGAAAAGATGTCACACCCTTTAGTTCCGTAACTTGATCCATTTGCAATAACGCCTTCCCAATGTACTACCTCCTCTCCGAATGTAAATTTTCATAATTACGAAAAAAGTATAACACAATCAGAGCCAAACCATCCAGTTGAACGTCATGGTTTAGAACATGTTCTGCCGTTTAATTCACACAATTCTCACTTGATTTATGGGTTTAAAATAGGTTTCAGGGTAAATCTGCCTTCTTACGTATTAAAGTTCCCTCTTTCTTCCTTCTTAAACCATTTATCTATCAATACGTATGAGCTGATGACTTGCCCGCATACATATCGATCCGTTACTAGAGGACAGTCATGACCATAGCCAAAATTCCTAAAAAAAACCGCAGGATCGTGGCTTGATCCTGCGGTTTTTATAACTGAATTATTTCCGATCTTAATGAAGATCAACGGTTTTGTTAATATCCGAGTTGCCCTCCGGCTGCTGGCCCACCATTTTTTTGAAAAAGGCCTTCACCGTTTTAGTTTTATTTCCGGTTTCCCAGTACTCTGCCGTGTCCGTATTCACCTTGATCCGAATCATGTTGGGATCGTCGTAGGATGTTTGCAGCAGCTTCTCGTATGCTGCATTCCAGAGCGCTTTTTTCCGTTCCACATCCTCTACAACTTCAGCCGTTCACGAATCGATACGTAGGATTTGCCGACATAAGCAATATTCACGTTGGGATTAGCCATGATTTCCGCATATTTGCTGGTATCCCGTTTCGTTAAGAACCAGAGGTCCCCATCAAATTCAATATCCTGTGTCTGCATCGGCCGGGAATTGATCCCACCCTCCGATATCGTGGAGAACATCGCGGTTTCCACATCCTTGATAATATCCTTAACAATCTCAACGGCTTCCTGGTTCACGACGGTTCCGTTTGACATATTGATCACCCCATCCTTCTGTTTAGTCTCTAATTACACTTCCCATAAATAAGTTAAACGATGAATGAAGACCATTTTCCTTGATTCTTGGATAAGATCAGCCTGTATCATTCCATTTCGGGCCGCGGCGAGTTTCGAATGGCTTTATGTCAAAAAAAGAGCCGTGACTGTCAGCGCAGTCACGGCTCTTCGGTTATAATAGATACTTTAGTCTTGATGGTCACAGCCAGCCTAGGTGATTATTCCACTCCACCTGATTCGGGCTTCGCCCTGAATTCAAGCGCATAAATGGAGGAAGGACGCAATGCGTAACCGCGCTGCAGTTCCTCCGCCGAAACCCCGTATTCCTTACACTTGATTTGCTCAGGCTGGAATACGGAATTGATATCATCGTAAAAATTCCCGGTAATTTCATAAACGGTTGTTTCCCCGGAAGCTTCGAAAGCTTGCAGCTCAAGCTCGGCCCGAACCTCCCCCAGGCTTCGGTTCACGATAAGCAGCGTAATCACGCTGCCGTCGTCATTCGTACCGGCCACAATGTCCAGATCCGGAAGCGCATCCAGCTCCACAGGCGTCTTCTTGTGTGACGACACGGAGAAGGTGCCGCATTCCGCCTTAACAGGAAGGATTCGCCGGATATCCCGATTCGCGTAAAGCTTTAACACTTCATAGGTGGGTGTACCGTATATTTCGAGAGGAAGCCCGCTCCAGCCAGGTTCTTTGCCGCAATACTGGTCGGCATAATAATCCCCCACTCTGATGCATCCTCCCAGCCAGCCGTTAACTAGATCGGAGAAGCTGCCGATATGCACCATATCGCTGCAACGAATCATTTCATTCAGGTTGGCGGCATTGGCCACGGCTGCTCCCAAGGTATGTTCGTTCGGCAGCCCTTTTCTTACGGTGTTCGGATAGTACATCGTGTTGTATTCGGTGATCGCCAGCTTCACGTGGCTATGCTTCGACTGGGACCGAATAAGCTCCGTCGTCTGCCGGATATAATGCCGGGTCCATTCGGGATAAGAGGCGATCGCTTTATAGCGGTCCTCTGCCGGGGTGTCCCGGTTCATGCCGAAGGGACCGTAGCCGTGGTACAAATGCAGTGTCAGATAGTCCATATACTCACCGGCCAGATCGAGGACCGTTTGATTCCAGTCCTGATCATAATGCCCGCAGGCCAGCAGCACGATGGAATCGTCCGCCTCCTTCATGGCCTTGGCAAACGATATCGTCCGCTCCGCAAACCTGTCAGCTGTGCAAGTGCCGACCTGCCATTGCCCCCAAACCTCGTTGCCAATCTCCCAGTACCTTACATCGTATGGCTCGGGTGATCCATTCTTTGCTCGCAGAGCTCCCATCGGTGTATCCACGCTTCCATTGCAGTATTCGATCCACTGGGCAGCCTCTTCTGGCGTGCCGGAACCATCGTTCACGCAAATGAGGGGCTCAACCCGCAGTTCGCGGCAAAAGCGGATGAATTCGTCCGTTCCGAAATATTTGCTGGTCCACCCTCCCCACGCTTCGTTGTACATGACAGGTCTCTCCAGAACAGGGCCGATCCCATGCCCCCAATGGTACGCGCTGATATAATTGCCTGCCAGTCGCATCATCCCCGCGTTCAGCTCGCGGGTCATGTCTACCACTTCGCGCTTCACCATGGCAATGCTGTCTACTGGCAGCATAGAGACGTGATCGATCCAGAGCATGCCGGTGGATACGTGGTCGACCCACCTTGGGTGCCCGGCCGGGATATACACCCGAATTTCCGCATCCGCACAAGCACGGGTTATGGACAGCTGCCCCTCGTATTCCTGCCAGTTATGGCTGCTCAGCTCGACCCGCAGCTGCCCCAGCGTTTCTTCCGTACGCCGGTCCACCGCTTCGATCATCAAATAACGAAGCTCGATGGAAGCCCTTGCAACCATCCGAACGGTGTAATCCTTCGGCCCTTGCAGCGATGTGATCTGCGTTATGCCGGCATAGGCCTCATCATCGCTCAGAATGCGGATGCGCTGGGCGCGGCCCGAATGCTTGGGTGCCGGCGCCTCCATGGCATACCTGGTGTTCCGTCCGTTGGTATACGAGCGCCAGCTTCCCGATACCGCGGTCTTTGATTCCGTCTCGCTTTCGAAATCCATGTCCTTCAAGGGAAATGCGAGCATGGCCTCCATATGGTCCCGTATATCCTCCACGAAATGTCCGAACAGGTAGGGGTTGACCGTATGCTCGCTCGGCCTGACGCAGTCAATGGTAATCTTGGCGTTTGTTTTCAAGATAAATCCTCCATAAGCGTGATATATTAGGGGAATTAATTCGTGCGAAAATGGCATGTGAGCTGAGCTCACCCTTTTACCGAGCCAATCATGACGCCTTTAACAAAATGCCTTTGCACAAACGGATACATAAGCAGTACAGGCAAACTGGAGACAATAATGACCGCGTATTTAATGCTCTCGGCAAGCAGGATTTTGTCTTCCAAACCAATGCTGCCGTCCACCGCATCAGATTGACTAATCAGCAGAATTTCGCGGAGCACCAGCTGAAGCGGATGCAAATTCTCGTTACGAATATAGATGAGCGCATTAAAAAATGAATTCCAGTGTCCTACCGCATAGAACAGCACCATGACCGCCAGAATCGGCTTGGATAAGGGCAGGATGATGCTCAGCAGCAGCCTCCAGTTGGAACATCCATCGATATGGGCAGCCTCCTGCAGCTCCCACGGAATGCTCGATTGGAAATACGTTCTCATCACGATCAGATTGTAGGTCGCGATGGCACCGGGAACAATCAATGCCCACATCGTATCGACCATTCCCAGATCCTTGACCAACAGGTAGGTCGGAATCAGCCCTCCGCTGAAAAACATGGTCAGGGTGATAAACACCATAATCGTATTGCGTCCTGGAAGGTCAGGTCTCGATAGCGGGTACGCTGCCAGTATCGTCATGATGATATTAATTACCGTCCCTACAATCGTATAGAAGATCGTATTGCGGTAACCGATCCAAATCTTATCGTTATGCAAAATATTCGTGTAGGCATCGAGCGTTACGCTCTTGGGCAGCAGCCAAACCTCCCCGTTCAGCACCCTTGCCGGATCACTGAACGAAGCGCTGACAATAAAGATTAACGGATACAGCACAATGAGAATAATGATGGCGGCGACCGCGTAAATGATCACATCGAATACCCATTCATCCGAGGTTCTTTTTATGGTCGATGGCTTGGACATGTCGCGTTTTCCCCCTTTACCATAAACTCGTCTCCGACGTTTTACGCGCAATTCGGTTTACAAGCAGCAGCAAAATCAGGTTGATGATCGAATTAAACAGCCCGATTGCTGCCGTGTAACTGTACTCTCCCTTTAAAATGCCTGTCGTGTAAACAAACGTGGAAATGACATCACTCGATTCGAGATTCAAATTATTTTGCATCAGCAAAATTTTCTCAAAGCCAATGTTCATGAAATGGCCGATATCCAAAATCAGCAGAATGATAACAACAGGAGCGATGCCGGGTAAGGATATATGCCAAATCCGCTTCAGCCTTGTCGCTCCGTCCATCTTGGCAGCCTCATAAAGCTGCGGGTTCACCCCGCTCAATGCCGCAATGTAGATAATGGACTGCCAGCCCATGTTCTGCCATATGTTAGAGCCGATAAAAATGGTCTTAAACCAGCCGGCTTCCTCCATAAAACGGACCGGCGTGCCTCCCATTGCCTCGATCAGCAGATTGACCGGACCGCTGGTAGGCGAGAGGAATACATTCAATATGCCGACAATCACAACTACGGAAATAAAGTGCGGAATATACGTAATGTTCTGCAGCCATTTGCTGAAGGTCTTGTTACGAATTTCATTAATGATCAACGCCAGCAAGATGGGAATCGGAAAAGCGATCAACAGCGAGAACAGATTAATGGACAACGTATTCCACAGCAGCCTCCAGAAATAATACGAATCGAAGAAGCGTTCGAAATGCCCGAAGCCCTCCCAGCTGCTCCCAAGGATTCCCTTGGCCGGGTTGAAATTCTTAAACGCAATTTGCAGCCCGTACAACGGACCATAGTGAAAAACCAGATACCAGACGACCGGCACAAGCAGCATGAGGTACAGGTCATACCTTTTGGCCATTTGTCTTAGCAAGCGGGGACCTCGCCTTCGTTGACCTGGAGGCATAGTGATCGTTGTATCGGCTTTGACACTCTTCATGGGCATCCACTCCTTATCCATGATGTGGCAGCATTATTTCTGCATCTTGTCATAAGCATCCTGATACAACTTCTCCAGCTCATCGATTTTCATCTTCTTCAGCGTAGACTGGAATTGTTCCCACTTGTCGAAGCTAAGCGCGCCCACAATGAATTTCGTGCTCTGCTCTTCGTAGTATTTATCGATATCGTTACGCAGAATGTTCACTTGCTGAGCGGTTTGCTCGTCAAACATGGGAGCCGCGTAGCGAACCTCCGGCATGAATGGATCCAGCTTCTGCTGCGCCTCCTGTACCTGCGGCGGATTGATGAAAGAGGCGACCTGCTCGCTGATGAGATGAGGCGCTCCTCCTCCGGCGTAAGGCGTGATTTTTGCCTGGTTGGTAATATCCTTCAAGAAATCCTCTGTATAGTAGGGAATTCCGTCCTTCATCTCGTAATGCTCTCCTTCTCTGCCGAACCGGAGAAGGGTAGATCCTTCGTCGCTATAGAAGTAATCGATCCAGCGCATCGTGACTTCTGGGTATTTATTGACGGACGTGATGGCAAAAGCTCCAAAATCCCGCGCAATCGGCAGCGCCTGACTTTGCATCCGGTCTCCGTCAGGCCCTGCCGGAGGCGCGATCCCGGTATATTGATCCTGGATTGACAAAAAGTTGTTGTTTGTCTGGTCAAAGAAGAATCCCGCATTCCCTGATCCCTGCTTGGCCAAATATTGCGCTTCAGTATGCGAGAATATCTCGGGATCCAGAAGCTTTTCCTTGTAAAGCTTGTTTAGATACATCAGCATCTCTTTATTCTTGTCGCTACCCATCCAGATGCTTACCTTGTCATCTTCAATGTTGATGTTGTAGCCGAGCTGTGTGTCCAGTCCGAACGATCCGCTCATCGCGCTCACAACCGATAACCCGATTCGGGCAGTCATCGGAATCTCATCCTGCTTGCCGTTGCCGTTCGGGTCCCCGTCACGGAAAGCAAGCAGCACCTGATACAGTTCTTCGGTTGTCTCCGGCACCTCCAAATTCAGCTTATCCAGCCATTTCTGATTAATCCATTTCTTATCCGTACGCGCCGCGCCTAGCGTGACGATGCCCGGAATCGCATAAATGTGGCCCTCCGGCGTTGTGATGCCCGAGCGGATTTCGGGATATTCCTCCATCCATTTCTTCAGGTTCGGAGCGTATTCATCGATAAGTCCTTCCAGCGGGATCAATTGGCCTGCCGACCCGTAGCGGACGGTTTCAAGCGGCGATAGCCCCGAACGGAACAGCGCATCGGGCAGCTCATTCGACGCGAACAGCAGGTTTTTCTTCTCCTGGAAGCCGTCTGTCGGCGCTTCGATGAACTCCACCTTTACATTGCTCAATTTCTCGTAATCCTGAAAAACCGGCATCTCCTTAAACGGACCATTAACGGGGGCAATCCGGGTGAACATCTTGAGTTCCACCGCCTGCTCTACGATCGGAAATCCCGTGGTGTGAACGATATTCTCCGAACCTTCGGGTGCGGCTTCCTTCTTCGAACCTCCATCTGAACTGCATCCGGCCAGCATCAAGCTGGAAACGATCATGGTCATGATCGCGTTTCTTCCCCAGTGTTTACGCATGAATAGGTGACCCCCACATTTCTTAATCACCACACGCTTAGTGTAAGCGTTTACCGTTGGTGTGTGATTATTATAATTCAACGGCCCTGGCAGCCAATTACAATAATATGATCATTTACTCCACATATTTTACGGTTTTTTTATACTGGCTGCTTCCGAAACACGGTTTCTGCCGATCCGAATGCTTGGTTTTTCTCTTATCCTTTTCCCAGACTGTTCAAGTACTCTTGCGGTGTCATTCCCGTAATCTCCTTGAACACTTTAAAAAAATAGTTATGAGTCGTAAACCCCACTTGATTGCTGATTTCCTTGATGGTATAGCGCCCGCTTTCCATCAGTTTACACCCTGCGTCGATTCGTACCCGATTCAAGTATTCCGAGAAGGTCCGCTGCGTCTCCTCCTTGAAAATTCGGCTTAAGTAGGATGAGTTCAACCCGATGGCGCCTGCCGCTAGCTCCAATGTGACATACCCCGGATATCTCTCCAGGATGAAGTGGATGGCTTGCGTGACATGACGAGAATATGCCCCGCTCACACGGTGCTGCTTCAGCAGGCCCAGCAAGTCGGCATAGAAGGATAACAGCCACTGCTCCAATTCCCCGACACTACCCATCCTTCCGAGTTCGGTTCTTGCAGGAAGCCTGTCCCCTGCTGCTTCAATGGATGGCATCCATGTTTTCAATGCCTTATCACCGGTCTGCATCAGCTCACTGACAATGATCTGAACCGTATGCGAATGGATTGGCTGATGGGAGATCGAAGCAAATATGGATGAAATTAAAGCCTGCACATCTTGGGTGTCCAGTCTTTCGATGGAGAGCAGAAGCTGCTTGTGCTCTTCGATCGTCAAAGAAACGCGCTCTTTGTACCCTCCGGCAAATCCGACAGCGTGGTCCATTATCCTTGGCGGCGTATTCTCGGCGAACGGCACCTTGACGGATGAAGCATCTAGTTCTCGCTCAGCTGAGCTGTAACTGGATCCAAGCTGGGATAAGCTGGTGCACACATGTCCTATAGCGGTTACGCATCTTAAATTGAGGAATAATTCAAGGGCGTGCTGAATCTTCCTTATTCGTCCATCTGCCTCGCTCATCACGGCAAATTCACTTCGTTCCTTGTTCGCAAACACAACAACAAACCGCCCATCCTCCACATAAGCTGCCGTCCGCTCATGGATATCCCCCAAACTCTGCTGCATCATATCCACTACCTGCTGAACCAGCCGATTCGTTTGCACATCGCTGTACGATTCCGTCAGCAGCCGAAACGGGATAATCTGCACAGCCGCAGCCGTATAACTGAAGGTCTGGGGATACAGGTTATTCCGCTGGGAGAAGGTTTCTGACTCCAGGCTTGCTTCCATCCCTCCCCGGATTAAATGCACAACATAATCGCGGATCAGGACAGGGTTTATCCTCTCTTCCAGGGCCTGCCGGGCAATGCGTTCTTTAAACAGCCGATCCTCCTGCCGCAATGCCAGGACCGCTTTATTCAGCATGGCGATCAGCGTTGCCCCGTCCAGCCGATGCTTCAATACATAATCGATGGACCCGTTCTTCAGGGACTCCCGCACGTAGTCATAGTCATCAAAGCTGCTGAGCATGATGGTCTTAATGGCCGGGAAGCGCTCTTTGATCGCTCGGTTGAGCTCTACACCGTTCATGCCGGGCATGTTCACGTCAATAATTGCAATATGAGGAGGGGACTGCTCCATCATCGCCAGAGCCATGAATCCGTTATGCGCTTGGCCGCACAGCTGAAATCCATGCTCATTCCAGTCGAGTAACGTCCACAGATTATGCCGCACCAGCGGCTCATCGTCGACAAGCAGCACTTGAAACATCGCTTATATCACCTCTTGTTCGGATTCTCCCTTACACTCCGTAAGTTTCGGCAGCCGGATCTCGACCTTGGTATACAGACCTGGCTCACTGTACAGCTTGACGCCGTATGAATGACCATACAGGTGTACGATCCGTTCATGCACATTACGCACCCCCATTCCGCTAAAACGGGACATATTCCCGCTCTTTCCCCTTTCACCCAACAAAGCAGCCTTCTGCCCCTCTGTCATACCCTTGCCATGGTCGATCACTTCAATCTTGAGGTCGCCCCCCTCTTCGCATACGCGGATCAGCACAAGTCCCTCCCGCTCCAGCGGTCCGATACCATGAATAATGGCATTCTCCACAAGAGGCTGCAGCATTAGCTTCAGCACCCGGCATTCCAGCAAAGCATCATCCTCAACCTGGGCAACCATCCGGATCGGCTCCATATACCTATACTTGACGATGGAGATATAGCGTTCAACATAATCCAGTTCCTCCCGCATCGTCAGAAATTCGCTTGAATTGCCCAGAACCCCGCGCATGAGCTCAATCAACGATCCCGACACTTCTTCGATGTTAGGTACGCCGTTCATCTTAGCCAGATACTTAATAGTGTTCAGCGAATTGTATAAAAAATGAGGATGAATCTGCGCCTGAAGGGCCGTTAACTCGGCTTCCCGCTTGGCCCTCTCACTGACCCGGATTCCTTCCATCAGCCGCTTCAAATCCTCCACCATGCTGATAAAGACGCGGTACAGCTGCCCGGTCTCATCCTCGCCCTTGATCTCCTTCCTGGGAAACGTTAAATTCCCCTCCTTCACAAACATCATCAACGATTTCAATCGCCGGATATTAAGGGTGATTCGCGAAGACACCTGCAGCGACCCGATGAGAACCACAACAAAGACGATAACCGACACCTCCGCCAGCAGCTTGCGCAGCCTTGCCGATTCGCTCAGCAGCGAATCCATCGGAATCAACGCCAGCGTGGTCCAGCCCGTATAACCGGATCGGCGGCTGACCACGATATAGTCTCTCCCGTCAATAACTTGCTTGATAGCATCACCATTACCTGCAAGCTCCTGATTGAGTCCGACAATCCTATCGGATGAAGGGGCAAAAGACGGTGCCGATTCGGCCTCATAAACGAACCCGCCCTGCATGTCCAGCACATAGATCATGCTGTCCGTAGTCGGCTTCACGCCGTATGTTTTTTGGATAAAATCATAATTCAAGTCCACCATGACCACCCCGATCGGTTCACGATTGTAGCGGATCTCCCGCCCTACCGTGATGGCGTCCGACACCCCCGTCTGCTTGAAATACGCATGGCGGGATCCATTCTGCAGCATGTAATCCAGCATCGGTGACCCCAGCACCGTCCTGTCCAACCACGGCCCACCGGAGAAATACACCTTTCCGTTCAGACCGACAACAGCGATCCGTGTAATGTAGGGCTTATAATCGATCAGAACGGACAGGAACTCATCGATCCGCTTCTGCTCCTGAAACCACTCGTAACTGATCTCTTCATTCGGGCTTAACAGGGTGTCAATCACCGTGTTTTTGTTGGTCACCACAACGGTGTTCAAGCGATCGATCTCTTCCAGCATCATATTCAGCGATTCATCCGCCTGCCGAATGCTGTCCGATACCGAGGTGACCGCATTGTGCATGATCGTCTCACGCATGCTCATGTAAACAATGACCGTAATCGAGACAATGGACACGAGGGTAACCGCACTAAACGCAATGAATATTTTCCCTTGAATGCTTCGACCGGGCGATATCCACCTCTGAATCGTAGAAAGCTTCATAGCGGAATTCTCCTTTTTCAAGATCAACCGAAATAAAAAGTAACCGTTTACAAAATGTCGTTCACATGAGCATTCCCATGGTACGCACTCAGCATTGGGTTCCCCGCATGGTAATGGGAGGCACCTTGTAATAAATCTTGAAGGCTCTCGTGAATGAGTATAAATTGGGATAGCCAAGAGACAGGGCAATCTCCGTGATCGTTGCGTCCGTTTCGGTCAGCAATCGTTTCGCCTTCTCCATCCGTATTTTCTGCATGTATTTTAACGGAGGCATTCCTACCTGACTGGTGAACATATTGGAGAAGTACGAACGGTGCACCCCCGCAAATTCAGCCACCTGCTGTACTGAAATCCCTTCGGTCGCGTGAAGTTCCATGTAATCCAAACACTCATGAATCCATCCCGCAAGCTCTGTCGGCTGCAAAGAAACCGTGTCCGGCACCAGTCCGGCAAGCAGTCCGTAGATCAAGCCATGCAGTTCCAGTGAAATTGAAGGCTTCCAGCGTTCCACGCCAGCCAGGGCATGAATCACGCTTTCCGAGGACTCTTTGACCCGGGCGGATAACATTTGTTTGCCAAACGGGCTATCCGGAAGCAAACCGGCAAGCTCCAATAACGGCTTGACCCTGTTGCCGTCCAATGCGAGCCAGCTCATTTGCAGCGGAGAATCCGAGGGAAGCATGTGATAGTAATAGGTCCGCCCCGGAAACAGGCAGAACACATCGTTCTTCTGCAGATCCACCCATTTACCATCAAACTCAAGCCGGACCATGCCTTCATGCACAAAATGCAGACTGTAACACTCGATCCGTTTCGGTCCGACCTTGTAATTGGGCTTGGCTGCAGTTCGTCCTGCCCGAACCGGCCAAATTTGTTCCTCCTTATCCAAATATCCCGGCGTATAGTAGATGAATTCCGCATACTCGTATTCATATTCCTGCATTTGGCGACGCCCCTCCTTTCCTTCATTTTTTGCTTAATCATAACAAAATGACAACAAAAATATAACACTAAGCTATTTTTATAACTGATTTTTTTCAATATTATCATACTAGGAGGGGATTACACTTGTCGAGAACACCTAACATTTTGCTAATAACTAGTGATCAACAGCATTGGAACACCATCGGTACATTTCAGTCTGAAATTTCCACGCCGAATCTGGACCGTCTCGCCCGGCAAGGGACAACGTTCGATCGGGCCTATTGCCCAAATCCCACCTGCACCCCCAGCAGAGCATCCATCATTACGGGAATGTATCCCAGTCAGCATGGAGCATGGACTTTGGGTACAAAACTGCTGGAAGACCGCCACACCGTGGGTCAAAGCTTCCAGGAAGCCGGATACCGAACGGGTCTTGTCGGCAAAGCTCATTTTCAGCCACTGAAATCCACGGATGTTTATCCTTCGCTGGAAGCGTACCCGATCCTTCAGGATTTGGAATATTGGAGAAATTTCCACGGGCCATTTTACGGATTCGACCATGTTGAACTGGCCCGCAACCACACCAATGAAGCCCATGTCGGTCAACATTATGCACAATGGCTGGAAGAGCAAGGGTGTGCCAACTGGCGGGAATACTTCCTGCCGCCGACGGGAACCATGGATCCTTCCCGGACGTACACATGGCCCATCCCGGAGAAATACCATTACAACGCCTGGATTTCCGAACGAACCGGCTCCCTTTTGGACCAATACCAGCGCTCGGATGACCCTTTCTTTCTGTGGGCCAGCTTCTTCGACCCGCATCCGGAATATCTGGCCCCTGAACCGTGGGACTCGATGTATGACCCGGACGAGTTGACCATTCCATCCGTAACGCCGGGAGAGCATGACCGAAATCCGCCGCATTTCCAGTTGACGCAAGAGGACGATCCGGATTTCTCGCATCTTGCAGAGACCGGGTATGGCATACATGGCTACCGTTCCCATCACTATTACGAGTATGGTGCAAAGGCACGACTAACGGAGTATGACAAGAAAAAGCTTGTTGCCGTGTATTACGGCATGATCAGCATGATGGACAAATATATCGGCAAAATCCTCGATAAACTGGATGATCTGGGACTGGCGGAGAATACCGTCGTTGTATTCACAACGGATCACGGCCACTTCTTCGGCCAGCACGGCCTTCAAGCCAAGGGAGGGTTCCATTACGAGGATTTAATCCGGATTCCGTTTATGGTAAGGTACCCCGATCAGGTGCCTGCCGGAAAAAAATCAAATGCCATGCAATCCCTGGTCGATCTGGCCCCGACCTTCCTATCGCTCTGCAACGTTCCGATTCCGCACGCCATGACGGGCGTCGACCAAAAGGAAGTGTGGTTCGGCAAGAAGGCGGCCGCTCGGGAGCATGCCCTCTGCGAATTCCGGCACGAGCCGACAACGATTCATCAAAAAACATATATCGAACAGCGTTATAAGATCACCGTCTATTACAATCAATCCTACGGTGAGCTGTTCGACCTTGAGACCGATCCTAACGAGCTGCATAACCTGTGGAACGAGCCGGAGCACGAGCAGCTGAAGGCCGAGCTATTGCTCAAATATATCTGGGCCGAGCTTGGCAAGGAACCGATGCCGATGCCCAGAATCCATCATGCGTAATGGAAATCATGAGAGATCGCATCAAGGGACTGAAGCATAAATTCAAGCTGCTGAACCAGCTGTTCTGGACCTTCTTCCGCATCGGGCCCTCCACCTTCGGAGGCGGGTATGCCATGCTGCCAATTATTGAGCGCGAAGTGGTGAGCAAGAAAAAATGGATGCAAGAGGATGAAATCGGTGAGCTTATATCGCTCGCCGGCTCAGCTCCCGGAGGCGTTGGCGTTAATGCGGCTGCCATCATCGGCCACCGTCAGGCTGGCGTTGCCGGAGCTGTGTCGGCGGTCATCGGAGTGACATGTCCCACGTTTCTGATTGTGATTCTGATCAGCATATTTGCCATGGTGTTCCGAAACCAGCCTAAAGTCGAAGCTGCTCTAAAGGGGATGAACGGTGCCATTATAGCGCTAATCCTCATGGCGGCATATCGGATGGCCAAGTATTCCGTCTTTGACAGGACGACAGCGATAGCTGCCCTTGCTACCGTCTCCGTGCTGTTATTTGCTGGTGTCCACCCCCTCTATCTTATAGCTCTGGGTTTGTTATGCGGCATGACGGTCATCCGGATCAAACTACGGCTTGGACTTCGGGCCCGGACCGAGAAGCAGACCGCAACCGGCAGCCCTTCGGAGCTGGAGTATTACATTTAAGCGAGAGAAATCGGGGCGATCGAATCATGTATTGGGACTTGTTTATCATGTTTATAAGCGTAGGCCTTGTGTCGTTTGGCGGCGGTTATGCAGTCATTCCGATGATTCAGTATGAGGTCACGGAAAAAGGATGGCTGACAGCCGCGGAGTTCCAACAGACAGTGGCGCTGGCTGGAATGGCGCCCGGCTCGATTGCAACCAATGCCGCCACGCTGATCGGCTATGAAACAGCAGGTTATCTCGGAGCCGCCGTCTCCACCGCTGGGATCATTATCCCGTCGTTGATCGTTGTTGTGCTGCTATCTGCCTTCTTCTACCGCTTGCATGACAACCCATGGCTGAAATCTTCCCTGTACGGCTTGCGGCCTGTAACGACCGGGCTCATTCTATATGCAGCCATTCACTTTGGCTTGTCTAATGAAGGCGCAGCGATAACCTGGGGCATCGTCCCCACGCTCCTTATCAGTGGTGTTTGCCTGTATCTCTTACTGAAGCACAAGCTCCACCCGCTGCTCCTGCTCATCGTCGCCGGCGCTGCCGGCATTGTTTTATTCTAACTTGAACTGGGAGGTGCATGATGGAATCCAAACCGTCCTGCTGCACCGCAGCACGAAACAGGCTGAACGTCACGGCCCCAACTCCTGCTGCAGGCCAGGCAGCGTTACCTGGCATTACGATTGCCGAATCCGAGAAGGACCGTATGGTTCAGCTTCCTGGCGGTCTATTTCTGATGGGCACCTCCGATCAGGAAGCCAATCCGTATGATGGAGAAGGACCCGTTCGGGAAGTAAATGTCAACGCTTTTGCGATTGCTCCCTATACGGTGACCAACAGCGATTTCGTCCGTTTCATACAAGCGACCGGATATAGGACAGATGCTGAGCAGTTTGGCTGGTCGTATGTGTTTCACTTGTTCTTGACCGAACAGGCTGCTGCGGCAACACAGGCCCCGGCCCATACGCCATGGTGGAGAGCGGTACCCGGTGCGGACTGGGCTCATCCGGAAGGCCCCGGGTCAAGTCTCGTTCATCGTATGGACCATCCTGTCGTCCATGTGTCCTGGAACGATGCCGACGCCTACTGCAAGTGGGCCGGAGTCAGGCTGCCCACGGAAGCCGAATGGGAATATGCCGCACGCGGCGGACTCGTGCAGAAACGATACCCTTGGGGCGATGAATTGAAGCCTGCTGGAGAGTTTCGCTGCAATATCTGGCAGGGGAGGTTTCCCGTGAAGAACCATGCCAGCGATGGTTATCCTGGCACGGCACCGGTTGGAGCCTATAGGCCGAACGGGTACGGTCTGTATCAGATGTCGGGCAATGTGTGGGAATGGTGCTCGGATTGGTATGACCGAAGCTATGATGTGACTGGACACACGGACAATCCCAAGGGACCACTGCAAGGACAAGAACGAGTCATGCGCGGCGGCTCCTATTTATGCCATCGATCCTATTGCAATCGCTATCGCGTTGCCGCAAGGAACAAAAATACGCCGGACAGCTCATCCAGTCATGTCGGATTCCGCTGCGTCAAGGATATGGGTTACCTATCGTAGTCTCGAGAGGTCAATACATATCGTGTACAATAAGTCCACTCATGCTCCTTAGACACACATATCCTGTATCATAGGGAAGTTTAGTGACATTACCACACCTTATAGATAAAGGAATGAATACGATGGCTGAATGCAATCGAAATCCAATCGGTGAATGCTCGGAGGCTGAAGGTTCGAATACGACAGCCAGTGGATTCGCCTCCCATGCGGAAGGAATTCTGACGACAGCTAGCGGAGCCGTTTCCCATGCGGAAGGCAGTACGACCAGAGCGTCCGGGGACGCTGCCCATACGGAAGGCTATAATACCGAAGCGCTGGCCGACAGTTCCCATGCCGAGGGATCGACTACTATGGCAAGTGCAACAGCTTCTCATGCCGAAGGTTTTACAACGATGGCCTACGGCGAAGCCTCCCATGCCGAAGGCAACGCAACGACAGCTCTGGGCCATGCCTCTCACACCGAAGGCTATCTGACGGAAGCGATAGAGGATACCGCCCACGCGGAAGGCTCAAACACCGTAGCAGGCGGAACCGCATCTCAAGCGGAAGGGTACAGAACCATGGCCAGTGGAGAAGCCTCCCATGCCGAAGGCATCTCGACAACGGCGAGCGGGTTTATATCGCATGCCGAAGGATTGTCTACAACGGCGAGCGGCCTCGTATCCCACGCCGAAGGAACCAACACTACTGCGCAGGGTAATTATTCTCATGCCGAGGGCGCATATAACACAGTAACCGGCAATTACGGTCATGCGGAGGGCGCAAACAACACGGTGGACGGGAATTATGCCCACGCGGAAGGCGGAAGTAATACGGCTCAGGGAAATTTCTCTCATGCAGAAGGATACGATAATTCGGCAACCGGCAATTATGCACATGCCGAAGGTTCGCTTACGACTGCAAGCGCCTTTAATTCCCATGCCGAAGGCTACACTACGTTAGCGGAAGGTTACGCTTCGCACGCGGAAGGAAATACAACGATAGCTTCAGGAAACAATTCGCACGCCGAAGGTTTTACTACGACGGCGGGTGGTTATGCTTCGCATGCAGAGGGAAATACCACCACCGCATCGGGCGGAAATTCCCATGCGGAAGGAGTCAACACCCTCGCCGAGGGCAGCAATTCCCATGCCGAGGGGTCCGGTAGCCAGGCATTAGGGATCAATGCGCATGCCGAAGGCTCCAATACGCTGGCTTCGGGGAATAATGCGCATGCCGAAGGTGCTAATACGGTTGCTTCCGGTGTATATGCCCATGCCGAGGGAGCAGACACAACGGCATCGGGCAATTACTCCCACGCGGAAGGTTCAAGTACGCAGGCAACCAACAACTATGCCCATGCCGAGGGCTCCCTCACCACGGCCAACGCCTTTAATTCGCATGCGGAAGGCTACACGACGTTGGCATCCGGATATGCTTCGCACGCGGAGGGCAATACCTCCACTGCCTCAGGCAATAATTCACACGCGGAAGGATTTACGACTTCGGCAGAAGGCTATGCCTCCCATTCTGAAGGGTCCAACACCGTGGCATCGGGCAGCAGAGCGCATGCCGAAGGAGTCCAAACGACGGCAAGCGGAGATTTCTCCCATGCGGAAGGCCTCCAAACCACCGCCACCCATAACGGAGCCCATATTATGGGCAGATATGGGGCGTCGCTCTATACCTATTCCTGGCATGTCGCGAACGGGACCTCCGCTGATGCACAGGGTCTGGCCGCTGTTCTGCAAGGGTCAACCGGCAATATGTATATTGACGGCAACTATTTTTCCGGTGGAGCCGATTATGCCGAAATGTACGAAACACTGGATGGCACCGGCATAGAGCCCGGCTATTTTGTAACCCTGGATGGAGATAAGGTCCGGATCGCTACGCAAAGCGATGGTTACTTGCTAGGGATTGTCACCTCCACTCCCTCTATTGTGGCAGATGCCGCAGAACTGCGATGGAAGGATTACTACCTCCATGATGAGTGGAGAAACGTGCGGTTTCAGGAAGTTACGATTCCTGAGGAACGGGATGAAGAAGGAAATATCATTGCACCTGCATCCACCGAACAGCAGCCGATCTTGAATCCGGAGTGGGACCCTTCGATGGCCTATATTCCAAGAAGCCAGCGCGAGGAATGGGTAACCGTCGGTTTGATTGGAAAACTGCTCGTTCGTGATGATGGAACGTGCACGGTTAATGGCTATTGCATGCCCAATGACGATGGGGTCGCCACCAATGCCGATAGCGGATACCGTGTAATGAAGCGCACCGGACCCAATCAAATCATGGTGCAGTTTAAATGAGGGTGGAATGCACCGTGATCTGGCTGAGCGTAGAAGAACCGACTTCTTGGAGTCGGTTCTTTGTACATAAGAATAATAATCGATCTGATTGGGATACAACATTCTTAGGAATAGAGACAATGCAAAGGGTCAAATTGATATAATACACTCTATAGTTTAAATGATGTGACTAATTTCCTGATCTAACCTATGTGATTGGTGGAACAGAATATAGATTGCTTCATTCCGCTAGTAACTTAGTATAGTTGTTGTTTAAATCGGTCTCTTGTTCTGCCAAAGAAAAAGACTAGTAAAATCAGCAATCTGATTTCACTAGTCTTTTACATTCGCCTCATTTAAACCATTTCTTTTTAAACTCTATTGTTTTCGTTTACCAAACGCCCACAGACCAACGCAGGCTAATAATATCCCAAAGCCCATCAACACTCCCTGAACGACCTCTTTCAGCATAGAACCTGTAGTGTATCCATGGTCGTTCCAAGCAAAATACGCAGGACCGCTGAGATCAAGACCATCATCATACTTTGGTTTTTATCCATCGTCATGTCTATCTTTACATCCATGTACCTCTTATTTTGGTTTAAAGCCTCTTTTTCGTACTTTGACTACATCTTATAAGCCTTCATCGCTTTTCTAAGCTCCTTGAATGTAGGGCGTTTGCCGTACATCAGGACACCAGTGCGATAGATTTTTGCAGCCAACCAGCCAAACACGAGGATGGATACGATCAGGATAGCAAGGGATAACAGGATCTCCCACATCGCTACGTCGCCAAGTCCGATACGAACCAGAATCGTTGTTGGTGAGATGAATGGAATATAACTGGACACCTTCATCAGCATCGAGTTCGGAGCGCTCAGGCTAAAGATTGCGATATAAAATGCCACCAGCGACAGCATGGTAATCGGCATGACAGCCTGCCCCAAATCCTCTGTACGGCTGACAATCGAACCAATGGCCGCGTATAACATCGCGTACAAGAAATATCCGAGAATGTAGAAGATTAAGCCAAACACCAGCAGCATCGGATCAATCGCAGTAAGGTCAAGATTCATTTCCTTCAATGTGTCCATGTTGTGAGGCAGCATCAAATTCGCTGCGGCAACAATGCCGAACGCCAGGATCTGTGACAGACCCAGCAGGAACATGCCGATAACCTTACCGAACATTTGACTCAGCGGAGAGACGCTGGTAATGAGGATCTCCATAATACGGGAGCTCTTCTCTGTCGTCACTTCCGAAGCAATCATGTTGCCGGTCCCCATCAAGGTGAAGAAGAAGAGAATAATCAGTGCATACACCACGATGTAGTTAATAACCTCGGAAGCCCCATCCTTCTCTTCGGATGCTCCTCCAGCACTGCCTGATGGATTCGTGCCAATACTGCGAGCATCAATCTGAACCGGCGCATTCAGCTCATTGATCTGTGCATCAGACAAATCAAGCCCATCTACAATGCTGCGAGTCTTTGCCACTTGAAGAGCGGCTTGCAGATTCGATTGCAGCTCCGGACTCATTCCCTCTTCTTCGGAGCTGTAGACCACGGCCGGGAACGTGCTGCCTTCTTGTGCTTCAAATTTTAAATAACCTTCAATAGTGCCATCTTCAATGTCTTTATTCAAGGCAGCTTCATCTGCCGTTTCATATTTCACAAATTTATAGGTAGTTGACGGCAGGCTGCTCCAAGTCGTCTCCAATTGTTCAGCGAGCGCTTGCTCCTGTCCATACACCAGACCTATGCGAGTGGTTTCCTCAGATCCTGCCTTGTCACCCGTGAACATTTGGATCAGAAAAGGAAGATTAATCCCGATTGTAATGATCAGTGCAAAAATCAGGGTTGATACGAGAAACGACTTCGTTCTTACCTTATTCATAAACGTAAATCGGATAACGGTCCACATATTATTCATTAGATTCACCTACCGCCTTTATGAAGATTTGATTGAGTGTCGGCTCCTTCACTTCAAACCGATGGATCACGCTTTGCGACATCGCTGTATTCAAAATATTCTGGGCAGCGTCGATGTGGCTTATGCGGATGGAGTAACCATCCTCTGTCCGCTCAACAGCCGTTACGCCCGGCAGTGAATCGAGCCCCTGAACTTCACCAGAGGTGCCGAGCACCACTTCTTCTCGCGGATACTTGGATTTAATGTCCTTCAGGTTCCCCTTCACTACGGTGTTGGAGCGATGAAGAATGGTAATGTTCCTACATAATTCCTCAACATGCTCCATCCGGTGGGTAGAGAACAGAATGCTTGTGCCTTTGTCGCGAAGTTCTTTAACCGTCGATTTCAATAGTTCAACGTTCACCGGATCCAGTCCGCTGAATGCTTCGTCCAGAATCAGGATCTGCGGATCATGAACCACTGCTGCAATAAAGCCCATCTTTTGTTGATTACCTTTAGACAGTTCCTCAATCTTCTTATCGTAGTAGTCAGGCACTTCAAAGCGCTCCAGCCAGTACTTCAAGCTCTTATCGGCGTCTTTGGCTGACATGCCCCGAAGCTGGGCCAAGTATGAAATCTGCTCGCTGACTTTCACTTTCGGATATAACCCGCGCTCCTCCGGCAAATAACCCATAATGTGACGAAGCTCCTTGTTGTAAGGCTTCCCATTATACAAAATCGTTCCATCATCCGGGTAGATCAAGCCAAGCACCATCCGCATGGTGGTTGTTTTACCGGCACCGTTCGCACCGAGCAGGCCGTAGATTTCTCCTTCCTCAACCTGAAGCGAAATCTGGTTTACGGCTGTTTTGTCCGCATAAATCTTAACTACATCCTCTAATTGCAATCGTTGCATATTGTGAAACCCCTCTCTATCCTAGTTCTGCACGTTGGCAGGAATATTGCCTTCAATCCATAGTCGAAGCACTTCATCCAGCTCCAAGGAACGGGCCCGAATAAACGGTATGCCTGCAGACTGGAGGATCTTTTCTACTTCCAAACATTCCGTCGTTATAAAAGAAATCGTATTCGCTGTCTCTTGTTTGCTGCTAAGAATACCAGGCAATTCCTCTACGATGGAAGCATCGCCTTGAATCCAACATTCCTTCCAATTGTCGAGCAGCGAATCCTTCTCCACCATACCCAGCAGCTTTCCATGATGGATAAGGATCACATAATCCGCCAGCCGCCTGATTTCATCCACCACATGGGTGGACAGCACGATGGTGGTATCCATAGATTTCATCACCTTGTGCAGCTGGTCGATCATCAGCTTCCAAGCAAAGGGATCCAGACCGGAAGAGGGTTCATCCAGAAGCAGGAGTTTCGGCTTCGGTGCAAGCGCCGCTGCAATCTCGAATTTGCGCCGCTCCCCTTTGGACATCTTGCGAAGTTTTACGCCCCTCGGGACATCAAATCGTGACAGAAGCTCATCGAAAAAGTAACCATCCCAACTGTCATACCAAGATGCTCGAAAGCTGGCCGCCTCATCCACCGTCATATGCTGTTCTTCTGAGCTCAGCTGTTCGGGAACGAACCCCATCTGTTTACGAATCGAGACGGGGAGCTCTCTCGGATGGGATTCACCGAACCAGGTGATCTCCCCTTCATCTGGAAACACGGTCTGCATCATCATGTTCAGCAGCGTGCTTTTCCCCGAGCCATTAGGTCCCACCAGCGCAACGATGTATCCTTGAGGTATCGATATTTGGATGGGTCCGATGGTTTTCGTTTTCCGCCGTTTAATGACATTACGAATTTCAATGATATGCGGTTCCATTGATTGCTAGCGACCTCCTCTTGCTTGGTATTTATCCCGAACAACTTCCATGAACAGTTCCTTTAATTCATCTTCATTAAACTGAACAGCAAGCCCCTTATCTACCGCAATCTTTAATGCCTCAACGACCGAATCGCGTTTATATTGTTCACGGGCCCGATCACCGACACCAGCAACAAAAGTTCCCGTTCCTTGTCTCGTTCGAAGCAGCCCTTCATTCTCTAGATCCTGATACACCCTGCGTACCGTAATGACGCTGCAGTTCAGATTCCCGGCAAATTCCCTGATGGACGGCAACAGCGTTCCCTCCTCGATCTGACCGCTGATAATAAGCGAGCGCAGCTGTGATTCAATCTGGTGATATAAAGGCTCTGCGCTATTTTCATTAATCTGAATCGGAATTCGCACCTTGTATCACCTCTCTTCTTCCTTGTACATAAGCGGCGAACCTCCGACACCAACGTGTATGTGTTCTATATAAATCATGTTAGATCCCTTGTCTGCTGCCGGGTGTACGTGAATTTACTCATGAGCAGCATGGCCGCCAGTCCGATGATGAGTGATCCCCACATGACCGGTGATATCAAGCTCCATCTGATGGATGCGTTAGCAATGAAATCGGTTAGGCTGTAACCCAGCAAATTAAACAGAACGACGGATCCGGTGGTTAGCACCATCACCACAAGGGTGTTTCTGAAGTACGCCTTGCCGCTGCACATATGCTCCCAATAAATATAGGGCCCGGTCATTAAAAATCCGATGCCGATCCATGTCAGCATGAATGCGATATAACTCGGGATATCCATTGCGGATCTGATATGATCACCTATCGCATACATGACCCCAAAAAACACGATGCCGTTTATGGCATAAGCTATCAGGCTGTTTATAATGCGGCTTACGAAAATCGCGGAGGCCGGCACCGGTATGCTGCGGTAAAAATACAGCATCCGCGTATACGAATCCTCGCTCAGATAACGGAAGGATCTTCTGCTGAAGAGGTATCCCAATAACGGAGCGTAAAGCACCAATATGAAGTCAATGAACGGGTTGCTGCGCTCATACAAATGTTCAAACTGATTGTCTATGATAACGCTGGCGGCAAATCCCATGTATACCATGAAGAGAATGGTCCATAAAATCTGCAGCTTGTCGCTTGCAAAATCCTTCTTTACGATCTTCATTGCATTATGGAGTACTTGTTGCAACGCGCCTCACCCTTTCCCTCGTATATACAATCAATTTCTATACAATCAATTTCGTAATCATTGCAGTTGTGCACTTCCACTGTGCTTAGTGTGATTACTGTGCTCATTGTGTATATCTTTATATACAGTATATAGTCTGTATCTAAACAGTGTCAATAGAATTTGTAAATATTTATGATTTTCCTGGTTGATGGCAGCGACCGGAGTGGATACACTCCCACACTTCATCCTGCAAATGAGCTACCCCGCCCGCCTCCATAAAAAAACACCCGCCAGATCTCTCTGACGGGTGTTCTCCCACACTTACATTCCAAATATGACTTTCCATACAGGCTGAGTATGACCGCCTGGATACAACAGATACAGCAAGGTGTACACGGCCACACCGGTAATTGCTGTAAAGAACCAAATAATGGACGTAACTCTGCCCCATTTACGGTGCTTGGAATATTTTTCCTTGAGTCCAAGAGTCAATGTCGTAATGCCAAAGACCGCAGCGACGGTAGCCAGCACAATATGGAAGATCAGGAATACCTGATAATAAGGCTTCAGTTCATCCGGTCCGCCCCACGACGTGTTGCCAATGAATATAGTGCGCGATGAATAGATGATAAAGAAGATCACCGCTGCCACCGCTGCCCAGATCATCACTTTTTTGTGAGCTGCGCGTTTACCTTTAATAATAAGTCCCCAACCGATAGCTACCAGCACGGCGCTTATCACGATAAACGTAGTGCTGACCGTGGGAAATATAAAATACCAATCCATATGGATCCTCCTTCATTAATCCTTATTAAGCTTGATTCAGGTTACCCGGAGGCACCTCACCAGGCAAAGGATCGTCTTCCTGATTCTCTCGTTTGTACCAATGGAAGAACACATAGGCCAGCATCGAAGCGAAGATGATCTCCTGGAAGAATTTCATGATAATCCCGCCAACACGCTGGTCAATGGCCGGCTCCAAGTAGCCGAAAAATTCGGGTCCTCCGAATTGGCTGAGTAATGCTGAGGTGTCGCCAGACACACAATAACCCATCGCATTCGCCCATACAACCGGGTCACTATATGTAGCGTACATCGGCTCGTTTGCGAAAATAATGAGCCCACACGCCGGTGTCAGCAATACCATATTGAGGAAGATATACCCCATCTTCATAAGCCCCGAGGACTTGTCCTTCTCCGGAATCGGATTCAATATGGCCCACCACATGAGCAGTGAGGCAATTAACAGAATCAGATAGTACAATCGATGCACCCAGAAATTCAACATGACAAAGTCATGGATTACTGGAATGTGATAAAACGAAAACAAACCGTTAAACACTACTGCTGCCACAATCGGATGCGTGAGGAAGCCTAGCTTCTTAAATGGATTTATCCTGTCGAAAGCACGCCACAGCCAAACCGGAATGCCCAGAATCAGGAGTGGTGTTGCCATGAGATAAGACATCGCCATACTCACCATATGGAACGAGAACATTGTATGTCCAAGCAGATTAACCGGTCCACCTTGGGCAAGATAGAACGTAATCATCCCCGCAACAAATAAAGATTTCCGCCCAGCCGAAACCGGAGCACTTCCTTGGAATCGATGGCTCAAGGGACCGGTCAGCAAGAAATAGCCAGCAGTCAGGAGCAGCATAAACGCCAGGAACATGGGGGTCCATTTATCTGCAAAACTAAAATATTCTAAGCCCAGCATGCAAAAACCTCCCCTAAACGGGTTAAATTCTGTCGAAATTGTGACACCTTCCTACGACTTAAAAAAAGAGGGGGCTGAAGTAGCCCACCTCTTTTTCATTTTACCACCAAACCCAGAACAGTGCCATGACAATACAGGTACTTGCTACGAAGAAGCCGCCAATCATGAACAGGATTGGCATCAGATGCCCTTTGTCCTTTAAGTGCATCCAGTAACCCATTTGTACGAACACCTGCAGCACAGCCATAACCAGCAAGATGATGATCGTAAATGCTGTGTTGATGCCACCGGCTGCGACGGCTGCGAAGGCAATTGCCGTCAGCACGATGGAGAAGATAAATACTACAATGTGTTTCTCAGGGCCCTCCACGCGATGGCGGTGTTTAACTGTCGGCCCCTCATTAGCATTAGATGATTGGTTCGCAGTCATTCCTTAGCCCACCTTTCCAAGAAGGTATACGACCGAGAAGATGAACACCCATACAACGTCGATAAAGTGCCAGTACATGGCAGAAACATATACCTTGGGTGCTGTAACAACGGTTAACCCTTTTCTGTACAGCTGAGCAATCAACAGGCTGATCCACACGACCCCAAAAGCAACGTGAGCACCGTGGAAGCCAACCAGCGTATAGAATGCAGACGAGAATGCACTCGTCTTCATATTAAATGATTCATGTACAATATACTCGTAGAACTCATAAATCTCAAGGCCAAGGAATCCAAGACCCAGTGCTACGGTTACGATGAGCCACAACTTCAGCTTCTCGATATTGTGACGGTGGAGCGCCTGAATGGCGAACACACTGGTCAAGGAACTGACAAGCAATATCAGTGTTGCTGCTGCCGTAATCGGCAGCGAGAACAGCTCAGAAGCCGTTGGACCTTCATTGTTCTGGCCGCGAAGTGCCAGGAATGTTGCAAACAACGTACCGAAGAGTACAGCCTCTCCACCAAGGAAGAGCCAGAAACCAAGAACCTTATTACGGCCTTCGAGTGTTGCCTTCTCCGGCTCGTGAGGAAGTTCGCCGTTTACATGTTCAGCGTGACTCATGCTTTCCCCTCCCCTTCCAGTTCTTCAACTTCGATGTGATATCCATGATCATCGTACAGGGAACGAGCGATCATTGCAGCGAACGTAATCAGAAGACCAACAATCAGAACAATGTATTTATTGAAGATTAAGCTCATGAACGAATTCGAGAAGTCCTCCGTGCTAAACATAGAAACCAAGACCCGCGATAAACAGACCCAGTGACATCACAAACGGAAGGATGCTTGGCGAAGGCATATGGATCGGACCAACCGGCTCGGATGGTGTCATCTCTTTATTGCCTGCCATCTTCTCTTTCCAGTAAGCATCGATACCGCGAACGAGCGGAATTTGCTTAAAGTTGTACTCTGGTGGTGGAGAAGGAATGCTCCACTCGAGCGTACGGCCATCTTCCCATGGATCCGCTGCTGCACCCACCGGTTTTCTTGAAGTTGCAACAACGTTGGCCAAGAAGGCCAACACACCGATACCCATCAAGATTGCACCGATGGTACTGATGAAGTTGAGTTCATCGAAATTCTGATTCGGCAAGTACGATACAATCCGCCGCTGCATACCGAGCAAACCAAGGAAATGCTGTACAAAGAATGTCATATGGAAGCCGATAGCGAACAGCCAGAACGTCCATTTGCCCAGCGTTTCGTTCAGTACGCGACCGAACATTTTAGGCCACCAGTAGTGCAATCCGGAGAACAGTCCGAATACCAGACCACCGACGATTACGTAGTGAAAGTGAGCTACAACGAAGTACGTATCATGGAACTGGAAATCTGCAGGAGCAGATGCCAGCATGACACCGGTAACGCCACCCATAACGAAGGTTGGTACGAAACCGATCGCGAACAGATTGGCACTGGTGAAACGGATTTGACCGCCCCACATCGTAAAGAGCCAGTTAAAGATTTTGATACCCGTAGGAACCGCAATCAACATCGTAGCGATGGAGAAAAGTGCATTTGCTACAGGTCCAAGACCTGTCGTAAACATATGGTGAGCCCAAACCATGAAGCCCAAGAAGGCAATCAGGATGGTTGCAAATACCATCGAGCTGTATCCGAACAAACGTTTACGAGAGAATGTCGGGATAACTTCTGAGATAATACCGAATGCCGGCAAAATCAGAATGTATACTTCAGGGTGACCGAAAATCCAGAAAATATGCTGCCACAATACGGGGTTACCGCCGCCCGCAACATCAAAGAAATTGGCACCTAGCAAACGGTCAAAGCTGAGCAATACAAGGCCTACTGTAATTGCAGGGAATGCGAACAGGATCATAGCCGATGTAATGAACGCCGTCCATGTAAACATTGGCATTCTCATGAAGGACATTCCAGGTGCACGCATTGTAATAATGGTTGCCAGGAAGTTGATACCGCCGATCAACGTACCCAAACCTGCTATCTGCAGCCCGATGGTATAGAAATCCACACCGTGTGTAGGCGAGTAGTCCGTTGAGGATAGCGGTGGATAAGATGTCCATCCCGCATCAGGCGCACCGCCCATAATCCAGCTAAGGTTAAGCAACAGTCCACCGAATAAAAACGTCCAAAACCCGAGTGAGTTCAAAAATGGAAACGCAACGTCCCGCGCACCGATCTGAAGCGGAATGACCGCATTCATCAAGGCGAAGATAACTGGCATTACACCCAGGAAGATCATCGTCGTTCCGTGCATCGTAATTAATTCATTAAATACTTGAGCCGATACCAAATCGTTCATCGGCTTGATCAGCTGCAAGCGAATGAGAATCGCTTCAATACCGCCAATCCCGAAGAAAAAGCCGCCCGCTATCAGGTATAATATACCGATTTTCTTGTGGTCAACGGTTGTTAGCCAATCCATTATCCCCGTGTAGCGTTTGACGCTATGGCTATGAGCATGAGCGTGAGCCAAGGTTTGTACCCCCTTTTAAAGTTCCTGCTGTATTAATAATCCAACTTATAATTGGCTAAGTAATCGGCAATTTGCTCGATTTCTTCATCACTGAAGCCGAGATCCTTCGGATTAGGCATCGTGTTACCAGGTTTTACAGCCTGTGGCTCCATCAGCCATTCCACCATGTTGTCTTTTGTCGGCTTTGTCCCTGGATTGCCGCTTATGTCGTTCAGCAAGATACTCGCTACCGTCTCACGCGATCCAATGCCAGTCAAGTTAGGACCCATGGCTCCGCCTTGATCGCCAACAGCGTGGCAGGAGAGACAGTTGGTCTTAAATTTCTCAGCAAGCGCAGCGTCTGCAGGAAGCACGGCAGGTGCTTTCATTGCAGTGACCCATTGCTCAAACGTTGCATCATCAACCGCTTTCACACGGAATTCCATGAAGCCATGGGAAGGGCCGCACAACTCTGCGCATTTACCAATGTATGTATCCGCTTTGTCAGCAACCAGAGTCATGTAGTTAACGCTGCCTTCTGTGTTCGTATCCATCTTGCCGCCGAGCGATGGTACCCAGAAGGAGTGAAGCACATCATTCGTTTTTAATTGGAAGGCAATTTTCTTGCCTACAGGAACAACCAGCTCTTGAGCGGTTTTCACACCGTGGTCCGGATAAGTAAACTCCCACCAGAACTGGTGAGAAGTAACTTCCACCTTAACTGCTTCCGGATCGTTCCAATCGTTCGCTCCGTACGCAAACACCTTTTGAATAGTAGGAACTGCAAGCACGAGCACCAAGAGCAGCGGAATCGCCGTCCAGATAATCTCCAGCTTATGGTTCCCTTCCACTTGTTCAGGAATTTCATCTTGTCCCTTTTTTCTACGGAACTTAACAAGCACGTATGCGGCAATTCCAAATACCACAACCATTACGACGATCATAATCGAAATGGAGAGCTTAATTAAATCCAGTTGACCTTGTGCTACCGGACCTTGTGGTCTTAAGACCGACAAATCCTCTCGGCCGCAGCCGGATAACACCAAAGCAAACATGGCCATCAAAGGAAGAAGACGCTTTACAGCCTGCCACCGTTTCATCATTGATCTACCCCACTTTTCCGATTTTCGTAGACTACCATCCGGCGCAAACAGCGGTAATCTACCTGCACAATCACGGATGAAGTAATCCTGTCAATTAAAGCAATCACTTATTAAATATAAGTTCATGGGTTGCTTTTGTCAATCATTCACAGGGAGTTCACAAATTGTTCGAAAAGTCGTCAAAGTCGCGCCGTTACTGATTTTGCAATCGCTTTCAAACTCGTTTCACACTCCCGTGGCCCATGATTCGACATTCTGCACAATGCCTCAGCGACAGTCTTTATAGCTATATATACAGTCATTTCCGTCTTTTTGAATCTGTATGCAGCGGCTGTGCAGGAGCTACATTCACCCCTGAATCTCCATGCTAAAGGAGGTGTTCCAGGCAAGCTGCATCATCCCCGCCAGGAATACCTCCTATTATTATGCTATATTTCTCTGCACTTTAATCCGTCAGAATGACTGGCCCTTCACGTGTGATAGCTATTGTATGCTCATATTGAACACCTATCGACCCGTCCGCGCTGGATATGGTCCAGCCATCATCTCCCCAGAACACTGCACCTGTGCTTCCCAGAGTGAATACCGGTTCGATGGTAATGACCATACCTTCTTTAAGCTTCAATCCCCTTCCAGGAACACCATAGTTCAGCACATCAGGCGGCTCGTGTATGGCACGGCCGATTCCATGGCCAACCAGCGATTTTACGATCCCGTACCCTTCCCTTTTTGCAACCTGCTCGATGGCATGACCCACATCACCCAACGCAGCGCCGTGACGCGCCGCCTCGATCCCTCTAAACAGCGCTTCGTGCGTATGCTCCATCAGTTTTCTTACCTTGGGAGAAACCTCGGCTACCGCATAGGTCCATCCTGAATCCGCCAGCCATCCGTTCTTATTCACCACCATGTCGATGGTCACCACATCACCCGCCTCCAGCGGCCGCTGGTCGGGAAATCCATGACAGACTACATCATTAACCGATGCACAGGTTGCGTAGGGAAATCCTTTATACCCCTTTTGCTCAGGGACAGCTCCGTTCTTCTCCAGAAACTTCTCCACCCTGGCATCAATCTCGCTTGTCGTAATCCCTGGTTGTATGATCTTAGCTATTTCACGGTGGCACGCAGCCAAGATGCGTCCCGCCTCGCGGATGTATCCGATTTCTTCCTTTCGTCTCAGCTGTATCCTCACATCTGCCACTCCCTTATATCCTTATCGGATCGACTGCTAACAATATATGAAGGGACAGATGCAAAATACCCTCAAAATAGTGGACTTCGCACGGAAGTCCGAGCCCGATGTCTATCATCGACCGCAAACGCAAAAAAACCGCCTTCGGGACATTTGTCCCAAAAACGGTTTAACCATATTCTCTAAATGGTTCATATTATTAGTTGATAACAAGATGAACATGCTTGTGATATTTCTATAGATATCAGGTGCTTATTACAGGTTACGAAACGGAGGAATTCAGCTTGCCAAGTTCATGCTCAACAACAAGTGTAAGCTCTTCTTCATAGCCCCCCATAATATGGTACTTCCGGACATACTCCTTTACAAATTTTTTCGGATCTTTAGGCCGGAAAATTCGTGTCATTTCCCGCAGACTTTCCTTAACCTCATTGTGACCTTTCGTTGCCATGATGGATCCCTCCCAAAACGTGTGGAATAAAATTACTCCGTTTAAAGAGAATGCCGAAAAGATCTACCTCATTAAGTTGAAGCCATATTGCAGTTCTAACGGTGATGATTAGGTTGATATTCAGCAACTTACCAATGCACCTGACACTATACATACCCTTACAGCATGCAACTGAATCATTAATATATTATATCATATTCTTCTGTTTGTTTCATCTTTCCCAAAAAATGTTTTTTTGTACGATGAATTTCATGGATCATCAATTACGCCCGGAATTGGTTAAGATACATTCATACGATCCATAAAACGCAATCAAATCGCAATAAGATTCCAACATAAGGAGGCCCTTCCTATGGCAGAAACACGGTCTATCCTGCACTCCCCTTATTCTTCCGGCTCCCCGATTCCTAGTGCGGAACCGCAAGACTTGGGGCTCCAGCATGAGATTCTGGATCAGGTCGACAAGATCATCCAGAAACAATATCCGAAAATGCGCAGCTTTCTGCTGCTGCATAGCGGCAAGCTCGTATATGAACGCTACTATGGCGGGCACAGTGTTTCTTCGCTCAATGATCTCAGGTCAGCCACAAAGAGTTTTACATCCATATTATTTGGCATTGCCCTCTCGCGCGGCGAATTGCCCGATCTGAATTCATCCATTAAAGACATCTTCCAGCGGTATATTCCCGAACGCGCTCATCCTCTCCTGCACAAGGTTTCCCTTCATCATTTACTGACTATGACCTCAGGCTTTGCATGGCAAACAGGCAAGAAGCTGGGAGAGCCCCTCATTCACCGCTTCCACCGCAACCGGAAATGGACGAGCTTTGCGCTTTCCCTGCCTGTGGTTGAGCAGGAGATGGGGCTCTTTCAATACCGGAGCACGGATTCACATCTGCTCTCCGTCGCCATTAGCGAGGCCACGGGAATGGATGCTTACGCCTATGCCAGGCAGCATCTATTCGGTCCCCTGGGCATTCACCATGCTGCATGGTCTCCAAGCCCTGAGGGCCACAGCATGGGTCACGTCGGGCTCTATCTCACGTCAAGGGATATGGCCAAATTCGGTTTATGCTGCCTGGACGGAGGACGATGGGAAGGTGAGCGTCTCATTCCGGAATCATGGCTGGAGCAAGCACTTACTCCCCAAGTTAAGGGCTATCCCGCTTTTGGCGATTATGGATTCCAGTGGTGGAACGGCATGCAGAACGGTACGCCCTTTGCACTCGCACATGGCCATGGTGGACAGCAAATCTATCTTTTTCCCAAGTTGGATACGGTCGTTGTATTTACTGCCGATAGCAAGGTCAGCCGCTGGAAGAATCCTCGTGTGCTGCTGGAACGCCATATCCTTGATGCTATCCAATCCAAATCCCCACCATCGTCGGATGACTCTAACTAGTTTGTTAAATTGGGGCGGCATATTTAAAGAAGCGACCATTATTTTCAAGCCTGTATTTGACTTTCATGCACCTTTTAGCGGATAGTACCTTCTCTTTCTGGTTACTTTATGCGATATGAATCATTTCTAAAATCAAGCCTGAGAGGAGCATGCGACATGTCCGGTAAAGACAAAGATCTCCATCCGATTTCAAACGAAGAGGTTGAAGTGGACGGAACGTACACCAATGAATGGGGTCGGGAGGAATATTTGAAGCGCGGCGAGGAGTTCCCGTTTGATCCGCAGAAGGGCTCTACGGAGTGGAGACTGGCTGAATATGATTTTGACAACCATCATCAAGGCAGAACAGACGAACGTCTGGTTCCAAAAGAGAAGGGCCCGGATAAACAGGTGAATGCCGAATCTCCGCTGCGCCATGATGTCGAAGTTGATTAATCCCTTGTATACCGGCAGTGTACAGAGATGGTTCATCAAGTCCTGCTCATAAAGGGTGATACCACATGCGAAAATCGAAATGGGTTCTGCTGCTTATCCCCATTATAGCCGTGGGCGCCCTATGGCTTGCAGCTTATATCGGGAAGCCGGAATACGCCTATGTACCGCCTCAACACAAGTTGGAAAATGCACCACAGCTCCAGGCCCAGCAACTGGGGTTCATTCGCCAGTATGATCTCTGGGGCAAAACACTTACGGTTCCCGGTTCTGCCCTTCAGGACCAGGATCCTCGCTTATCCGCGGCTAACGGAGCTATCGAAATAACGAAAGACATGCTTGCTCTGGGGCGCCGCACCCTTTATGAGGAGACCTTTGGTAATGAGGTATTCTTAACCGATATTCTGGGGATTGTTGATGGCCCAATGAAGCTGGGTAAAATCGCCAAGGCTATCGCTGAGCTGAAGGGAAAGGGCACGAACAATTTACAAATCGAGCTTGATCAGGATGTTACAATTGGTGGCAAATCCTTCCGCAAGGGAGATAAGATTGACACTGGCTTTGATGTGGCCAAAGGAGCTTATGCCCCGATCGGTGTCAAAGTAAAATATGACCAGGGTAAAGCCCGTATCGGAGTCACCTGCATGGCCTGTCATGCTACCGTCAACCGCGAGACGGGAATGGTGGTGGAAGGCGCACCGAACTCTGATCTAAACTTGGGTTTCATGCTGGCGCTGGCACCTAACAGCTCGGCATATTTTACCCATACGGATGTCACGAAGCTCGTGGATTTTATTAAGAACGAGAACCGTACCGTCATCAATTCCAAAGGAAAACCCGAGGCACTGCCCGATCCAGCAGCACTGGAAAAGGCGGTTGACGACAATCTCATGAAATGGGCACCCGGCAATTTCGATACTACCGTTGATCTTATCAGCGATGTGACCCAAATTCCCGATATGTTCACGAAGGGTGATCATCCGTTCAGCTGGAGCGGCTTCGCTATTGCGGGCCCTTTCAAGGGGCTCAGCACCTTCAGCAACAATGTGCATGCACAGAATACGGATACCTTGAGCCAAAGCGAGATCAGCGAGCCTTTATGGGGGATCGACAAGGAAATCTATGTGGGTACCATTTTGCAAAATGCAGCTCATCGCAAGTTCCGTTACGACCCAAAGAGCGGGCTGAAGCCAACCGAATTCTTCAACCGGCTGGACCCGAATCCCGGCACCCCCGGTGTCAATGAAGTAATCAAGATTCCGAACTTCCCTAAGGTTTCGGCAATTGCGCCCAATGGACTGTACATCAGTTCGCCCGGATTTCATGCCGGGGAGCAGGTTAATGCCATGTCTGCCTATCAGAATACGGTGCGTCCGCCAGACACGGATTCTTCGGCAGCCACCAATGCCAAGACCATCCATCTCGGAGCGGAGGTATTCAAAAAAGCACAGTGCATCTCTTGCCATGCAGGTGATTTTTTCACGAATAACCGGATTCTGCCTGCTGTCGAAATCGGCACTGAGCCTGCAAGGGCCAAAGCCTTCCACACCACGCAAAACGCTTTTGGCGAGGCAGAGTTCTATCCTCCCAACACTCCCGTACCCCTCCCTTCGGATGCGAAGGGGGTCAAGATTCCCCTGGACGGAATCGACCCGAAGCAGATCGAGCTGGGCTTCGGCCATCATCAATCCGGAGGCGGTTATAAGGTCAAGGGGCTGATAGGGCTGCGCTGGTCTGCACCATATTTGCATGATGGCGGAGTGGCCGTTGGCCCGGAGCTGGGACAAATTGGCGTAGCCGAAAGCGTTATGAAAGGCATTCAGCCGGATCCTTACAACAGCCTGAAGGCCCTGATCGACCGGAAGCTGAGAATGCAGGTCATTGAAGCGAACCGCAAAGATGCACGGCTAAGGGACACCCACATTACGGGTCAGGGTCATGAATATTGGGTGGACGAAAGCAGCGGTTTTACCAAGGAGGAGCAGGATGCTCTCGTGAAGTATCTGCTGCAATTGAAAATGAAATAATATCGGTGCACAACCATCATACTTTGTCCAATCGCTTCATAAGGTAAGGTATAAAGCTTGCCCTACCCAGAACCGGTTTTTAAGACAAGGAGTTGATGAGATGTCCCCTTTCAAATCGTCCACAGGGCTTCCCGAGAATCTGGCCGCAACACTCTGTTATCTTCTGCCCATGGTCGGAGGAATTCTGTTTCTTTCATTAGAAAAAAGAAGCCGTTACGTCATATTCCATGCCCTTCAGTCCCTGCTGGCCTTCGGCATCCTTGCCGTCGCTCACCTGCTGTCGAGCGCGGTGCCCATCATCGGCCTCCTGGCTTCCGCCCTCCTCGCACTGGTTGGCGTGCTGATGTGGCTGGTGCTTATGGCGAACGCCATTCAGGGAAAGTGGTTCAAACTGCCTTGGATCGGCAATTTTGCCGAGAAACAAATGCAGCGTATCTGACGTGAGCTGCTCCATTACGACTGGATACATTATTGCATATGTGAACAACAAAAAAACGGCCTCGCTCCTGCATCTGGAGCGAGGCCGTTTTGGTTGTTCGGGACCGCTGCTGGGAACGCTGTTAGAGAGCAGGCTGAATTCGACCCGTATGCTGGAGCGAAGTTGTTCTTAAGTTCGGGTACTTTTTTTAAATTGACCCTCTTAAGGGTGCAGTTCACCCTTTATCCGTGCTAGTGCTATAGGTAAATATGGCGTAACGGACCTAGTAGACGTTATTTTCAAAAAGCGAGCATGTTTTGAGATGTAACGGACCCTGGAAGCGTTATTTGACAACTAACGGTGGGGATCAAGCCCATATGGACACTTTAACGACTACTGTGTCCGTTAGAGTTGAGGAAGTGGCGATATCCTGTACATAAGGGATATGAGGTCCGTTAGCTAATAGCTCCTGATTCGAGGGGACATCAACTATCACATTAGTTACTATTCATGCAGCAGCGATCACTTTAGTTACTATGCAGAACAAGCAGCATTCTATTGTGTTAGTTACTTATTACATTCAGATCACAACAATCCATCACATTAGTTACATTCATGCAGACACGGAGCAGCCATAGCCCCCAACCCATCATTCAAAGAAACCCACGGGTCCGCATAACACCGGGTAACGGCCATAACCAAGATAACCGTGAGTAATATTGAAGAGAATCACGGATAGCGACTCGCCGTCGCTATCCATCTGTAATGCCGGTGCTGCGATCCCGTCAGTCCATAATAAAAGGCAGAGCAAGATATGGAATCTTGCTCTGCCCTCTTCTTTTTGAAACCCGAGTTATCCAGCTGCTTACACAGGCACTCCTTATGCGGCATGCCCTTCCGCAGTATCACCTTGCTCTGTACGAGTAGGCTTCGTATAGTTCAACCCGTTAAATATCAGGTTCAGCACGATTGCTGTCAAGCTGCCTGCAACAATGCCGTTATCTGCAAGAATACGGATGCTGTCCGGCAAATTAGCGAAGAGATCCGGTACAGTCGTCACGCCAAGTCCCATACCCACAGAACAAGCAATGATGAACAGGTTCTCATGACGGTTCAAGTCAACCTGATCCCCCAGCATGCGAATACCGGAAGATACAACCATTCCGAACAATGCAACCTATGGCCCCACCGAGCACAGAAGGAGGTACCAGTTGAGTCAAAGCCGCAATTTTCGGAACAAACCCGATCAGGATCAACAGACTGCCTGCTACAACAATCACGTCCCGTGTCTTCACGCGACTCATCTGGATCAAACCAACGTTTTGAGAGTAAGTGGTGTAAGGGAACGAGTTGAAAATACCACCTACCACAATAGCGATTCCTTCTGCACGGTAACCGCGCGAAAGATCTTTGGAGGTAATATCTCGGTCTACGATTTTGCCAAGCGCCATAAATACACCCGTGGATTCCGCCACACTGACAATCGCCACGAGAATCATCGTTACGATCGGAACGATTTTAAACTCCGGAGTTCCAAAATAGAATGGCTGCGGAGCACGGAACCATCCCGCTTCACGCAGTGGCGTCAGATCCAGGCCCCCGAACATAGCAGCAGCAATGGTACCGATAATCAGACCAAGGAGGACGGAGATGGAACGCCAGAACCCTTTTGCAAAACGGTTCATAATAATAATGAAAACCAGCACACCAAAGCCAAGGCTAAGGTTCAGCATACTGCCAAATTCTTCGCCGGCATTCGCACCGCCCCCTAGATCCGTCAAAGCAACAGGTATCAGCGTCAAACCAATGATGGTTACAACAGAGCCTGTAACGACAGGCGGAAACACCTTAATCAGCTTGCCAAACAGACCGGAGAACAGAATTACAAATAAACCGGAAGCAATGATCGCTCCGTAGATAGCCGACATCCCGTGCTGCTGTCCGATAATGATCATCGGACCCACCGCCTGAAAGGCACAGCCCAGCATGACCGGCAAGCCGATGCCGAAATACTTGTTGCCGAACACCTGCAGCAGAGTTGCCACCCCGCATGCAAGCAGGTCGATGGCGATCAAATACGTCAGCTGCTCCGTCGTTAAACCGAGCGCCCCGCCAACGATAAGCGGTACGATAATAGCCCCTGCGTACATTGCCAATACATGCTGCAGACCCAGTGAAAAGGTTTTACCCGGATTCCGATTCTTATCAAAGATCGGATCTTGCACCGCTTGTTTCTGCTGTTCCATGACTTCTTAATTCCTCCCAATAAATTGTAGGCTTGGTTCTATGCGAATGTCACTACACCATCATCAAGTGATGCAATACGTACAAGCGATTCGACCCGGTAACCCGCTTCAGCCAGCAATCGCCCTCCGGGTTGGAACGCTTTTTCGATGACGATACCGATGCCTGCCACTTCAGCTCCCGCCTGCTCAACGATGCGCGCAAGTCCAAATGCTGCCTCCCCATTCGCAAGGAAATCGTCCACGATCAGCACTTTATCGCCAGGCTTGATAAATTTCTTCGCTACCGTAATTTCATTCGTTTCCTGCTTGGTGAAGGAGTACACTTTCTCCACGAATATATCCTCACGGAGCGTCAGCGACTTCTGCTTCCGTGCAAAGATGAGAGGCACTTCCATCTCAAGCGCGGTCATAATACCGGGTGCGATGCCGGAGGATTCGATGGTCAATACACGCGTCACATTCGCTTCCTTGAACAACCGTGTAAATTCCTTTCCAACCTCTTTCATCAATACCGGATCCATCTGGTGATTCAGGAACGAATCCACCTTCAGTACCTGTCCGCTTAATACAATGCCTTCCTCTTTCACTTTGTTCTGCAGTAATTGCATGATGCTCCCCCTTAAATTTTGTTCACATTCCAAGCAAGAAAAGCCCACTTCCTCCTCTCACCGAAACGCCGGGAAAGAAACAAGTGGGCATAAGCAACAAAAACGCACCGTTAGCCAACCGGTCCATTGACCTGGCTTGTCCGCTGCTGCTGCCATAACCCGTAGTCCAATCATTTCCGGTGATCGGGTAGAAACATGCAGGCCTATTCCTGCACCTATACGAGAAAAGTATGATATCCAAATATCTTAGAATGCTTACGTGTAAATGTTGAATTTCCGAATGAATGAAGTATAACGCATTCCGTATGAAAAAATAAAGTGAAAATTTACGGAAATTAAAAACGTACGCTTCCTGAACTGCAACCTGCAAATGAAAAAGCCACCCCCGGGCGGCTTCCTCAACAGCTTTTCTGCTGCGGTCATTTATTCAAAGGTAACATGGATCTGTACGATCTCGGAACGAGAGCCCAGCCGAATCGGCGGTCCCCAGAATCCATAGCCTGAAGAAACGATGGAATGCATCTGTCCTTTTTGCAGGTACCCCCAATCATTCTCGAACAAGGCCTGGGTAATCAAATGTGCCGGGAAGACTTGCCCGCGATGCGTGTGGCCGGAAACGGTCAAATCAACGCCCTGCTCCTGAGCCTCGCCCAGCGCATTGGGCTGATGATCCAGCAGAAAGACAGGCTTGGACAAGTCCGCACCCTCCATGATCGAGGATAACGCAGCTCGGTCCTGATCCTGTTTGTCACGCCTGCCTACAAGCGTTATGCCCTCCACCGTCTGCTTCTCATCATACAATACGGTCATGCCACTCTGTTCAAGCGCCTCGATCAACTCCGGAATTTCCCCTTCGAAGCGATCATGGTTCCCTAGCGATGCATACACACCGTAAGGTGCCTGGATGCCAGTCAGAATCTGATCAATGCCTTGGTGCAAGTACGCATCCAGATCGTCATCAATAATATCGCCCGGGAATAACACCATATCGGGCTTCAGGTCATTGATTTCCTTCACCATTCGCTCGGCATGGGCCTTGCCTGACAGTACGCCGAAGTGCATGTCGGATGCCATGACGATATTCAGCTGCTGAAGTGCGCCGGCGTCCTTGGCTACGTGAATGTTGTAAGCCCGCACCACTGGACTATATGCATTAAAGGAGCCAAAGCCAATCAGAATGACCATCAACAAAAGTACGATGGAACCAGCAACCTTCTCCATGCCGTCTCTCCGCAAGGCCGTCATTCTCAGCAGCCATAACGTGATATGCATCAACGGTAGCAGAACGATCAACACATAGAATATAGCCATCCAGTAGGAGCCGATAATATTCAGCACCGTAAGGTTACCGAGAAACCGTCCGGATATAAACGATGTCGATACCACGGTCAGCACGGCAATATACACCATTTTGAGCGCAAGGGAGGGGCCGGGTTTCATCCAGCTCCATACGCTTCGCCCGATATAATAAACCAATAAGCCATAAATTATAATCGCTACAATTCCTACAAAAATAAACATCGTCATCCCCTTCCGTAACATCCATTATAACAAGTGGATTTTATAAATCCCAGCGGACGCCGCGGAAGGGGGGATTTCCGATCTATTTAGTTGGGGTACTGATGATGAATGACCCGTATTTTGCAGTTATAGACCTGTTCTTTGCTTAGGGAGCAGCTCATTCAGAAGCGACTTAAGATTGCGATCTTCCGTATACCGCTCTTGACCCAGATCCAGCTCGTTCACCCGGATATACGTATAGGTTTCGGCACTATTCTCCGGTCTAAACAGCAGCTCGTCATGGGGAGTCAGGCACCACCTCGGTATTCCATTTCTATGAAACATGTCGAGCAGCTGCTGGCCTGTAGGACTCTTGCCTTTATCAACAAAAATCAATCCCCGCAGCTTCTTAGGCCCTTCCTTGTGTCCGACTGTAAAATGAACGATGCATTCCATGCTCATTCATCCCCCTTCTCTTGGTTGTCGTGGTTGTCGTGGTTGTCGAATAAATCCGTCTCTCTCATGATCTCCTGTCATCTCAACCTTCATTCTAAAACCCATACCGAATCTTAAGCAAATAAACGCCAAGAACCTTCCCGGCGTTCATATCCTAATATGTCTACTTCATTGTATGATAAAATATGATAGCCATCTGTGAGAAAAGTCACTTCTGGTCAACTGAATATCGCAGGCCTTTGCTCAGGCTGTGTTGCGGCTGGCTTCGTCTACGATTTCTGTGGCGTCCACTTCCAGTTCCTCCAACACATCCGAATGTGTCGAAGTGATGCTCTCCTCCGTGGATTCAAGGTCTGCTTCTGCATTCAGATACTGGCTTTGAATGAGGCCAAAATGATCTCCATAGCGCTCTTCCAGCTGTTCGCCCATATCCTGTTCAAGCTGGAACAAGACCATCTCCTGGGTAAAATGATGCAGCAGCAGCTCTGCCATTACCGGATGCTCCGTGATCACGGCCCCTGTATCATAATCTCCTCCGCGCATGCCGAGTATGCACCATTGCCGGTCTACCACAAACGAAAATTTCCGGCCGCCCCCTCGGCGCTCCGCAAGGCCGTTCCATCCTGACCATGCCAGCGTTCTAGAGAGCCCCTGGTCAGGTCCGTCACAGGCCCACAGAACCTTGACTCCGCGCGCTTCGGCCTCAGCTAGCGGTTCGCGCAGAAGTGCGGCTTCCTCACGCCATACGTCAACTACAATCTCTCGCTGGGCCCGCTTTAATTCCCGGGCTAGAACATCCAGCACGGCTTGGTCGCCTTCCATGCTAAGGAAGGGAGCTGCCGTTCCGCTGCCCCGCGGCAGGCTCTTCTCCACAAAAGCCAGTGATGCTTCCACGCGCCCGGATATCATCCGCGTCAATTCCTCCGGCTTCAGCGAACGGTAACGAACAGGTTCTCCGCTCATACGCTCCAGTGCCCCCTGCCGCTCCAGGCGCTGCATGGCTGCATATACGTTAGAGCGCGAGGCTCCCAGGCGTTTAGCGACCTCATAACCACCCGCAGGCCCATACTCGGCCAGGTCCACCATAATCTTCGATTCAATCTCCGTAAATCCCAAATTGCGCAGATGATGCAGCAATTGTTCCATAATATTAGTCCTCCCATAGATGCTCGAACGCTTGCTCATTCATATATAAAAGTCTTCTCTCGCGCGCAAGGGCATGATTGTCCGATCCCTACATCTTAAATCTGTTCAGCGCCGCAGCGCGGGCACCATTTGGAACCCTTTGGCAGGTCGACACTGCAGATTTGACATTTCACCATATCGCGGGTTTCCTCATCGTCGCCTACATAGTCCTGACTTTGGTTATTCTCCTGCCAGAAGCGTATCCTGCGATCAAGCTCCAGCTGTCTCTCCCGCTCACGCTCAAGCTCCTCCCAGTGACGGCGCTCCTTCTCCTGCTCTTCCTGCTCCAAGCGCAGCTGATCTCCATCTACCTCCGGTTCAGACAACTCGATATCCTCAAGCTCACGTCCACGATCGCGATCATGTTCCGGCTCTGGCTCCGACTCATACGAATCGACCTCGTATGGATCCGGATTCTGACGGTATTCATAGGAATGAAGCTCTTCCCGTTCCTGTTGTTCTTCGGCAGCTGCATATTCATGATCATCAAACAACATGCTCTTGCGCTCCTGCTGCTCTTTAGGTTCTTCCGGAGCCGATTCTTCCGGATTCATCAGATTAGCAAGCTTGTTCCCGCAATAAGGACAGAAATTGGCATCCAGCGCAACGACCCGGCCGCATTCGCAGACACGCTCATTCTTGAGCACCGCAATCCGGTTCCGGATCGCTTCGATTTGTTCCTGCAAACCATCGCAGGTCTGGGCGAGCTCCACCATTTCCTTTTCCGCGATGGTCATATCCTGCAAGCGGTAGCCTTCATAGAAAACTTTACCCATCTGCAAGTAATAGGAACTCCGCTGTTGTTCAATTTCCGCAATTTGGCTGTTCAGTTTATTCACTTCCACCACGTGCTGGGCTTTTTCAGTTGCACGATTGGCACCATCTTTTAGCTTTTGCAAAATATTCATTCATGAATCCTCCTCTTTCGCATATCCCGAGTCTTTCGACAATCGTCGGCTCATTGCCATATCTCTTCATTATGGTTATAAACGATTTGTAGTTAGCCATAAACCGGGCTATCCCATGTTTCTATGCAGTTCACAGACTGAACCTCAAGCCATCATATGATCTCTTATCGTCCAGTATACTGCCGTCATGGTTATACTATCATACCAAATTCCATGCCTCATGTGAAAAAGGAAGGGCCTTCCAATCCTCTCTCTTGATTCATCCACGTCCTGAACGTGTATATGATTAGAAAAATGCACCGCACCCTAAAGGATACAACTTGCCTCTTAGCCACACCCTATTTCCGTGCAGCGCATGCTGCCGAAGTCTGGAGGGATATTATTATGACAAACGATAAGAAGACCTATTATGTTTCAGTCAATCACAACCTGATCCAGGATGTGCCGAACGATTCGAATGAATATGTTGTATATATGGATGATGAAGAGGTTTCGAAGCTGCGGGGGCTGCTCCATGAGGTCAGCAGCAGTGACCGGTACGCTTTTAAACGCACCTTTGTCCCTTATAAATCAGCAGATCATGATGACGCCGCGGAGGAATACGATGAACGAACGATAAACCTCTATATCTTTCTCCATGAACATGGGGATGAAACCACTCGCAAAACCATCGAGGATATGAACATCATAGGCAAGCTGAAGGATACCGGTTACGATGATCCTGGTTACGAAGACTCGCCACTGAATAAATAGCCGTTAAAATCCACTCAACACGAATGAATCCCGGAGCAGCCGCTCCGGGATTCATTCACGTAACAAGAACATTGCCCGGCCTTCCTCAGGTCCTGTTCTACTTTATAGATTTGCAGGGCGGGGGACAAGGATAAAAAGTCCCGTTTATCCTACGACTATTAGCACAGCTTACAGTTTAATGTTCGCCTCATCGAAGTATTCCTCCAGCGTCAAGCCGCTATCGGCGATGTCAGGCGCCAAGTCCTTGCCAACATAACGAATATGCCACGGCTCGTACACATAGCCCGTAATGTCCTCGGCCCCGTCCGGATATCGGATGATATATCCGAATTCAGGCGCGCGGCGTGCCAGCCATTGGCCTTCCTCCGTATGTCCGAATGCTTCCTCCAGCGCATTGCCTGCGCTTGGACTGGACACATCAATGGTTAGACCCGTTTGATGCTCGCTCGTACCTGGCACTGCGCTAACACGGTTAGCCTCTGCCTCCCCTTTGGTACGAACGTTATTCTCATATATTGTTTTCTGACGGTCATAAGAACGGTATCCCGATACGGCGCGAAGCTCAATACCGTCCGCTTTGGCTGCATCGAACAATTCTTCGAGTGCATCCGCCGCTTCTTTTCTCAGGTTCCGCTTCTCATGCGGCTCATCAAAAGAAAATGGAACATTCGGCTCCACGAGATCACTGGGTTCATAACCATCCGGCAGGCTGCGCTGTTTATTCACAACCACCGTCACGGCCTCCGCATTCGTTACGACTTGCTTGCCATTGCTCTCCTGAATGGTGGCCTGAAGTGCATTCTCGCTGCGCTTCGCCATCACCGGATCTGCTGGCTGATTCTCAGGCGATGTCTCTCCGTCACCCGAGCCGCCTTCAGGAAGCGTATTTCCTTCCTGACCTTCCGCAGGCGATTGCAGCTCCTGCCCCTGCTCCTTGCCGGAACCCGCATCATCCGATTGACACCCCGCCAGAATGGCCCCTGTCAACAGCAGCGATGACAGCATCACGCTTGTAAATCGTATTCCTCTTCCCGAAAATGCATTCATCTCTGCTTCTTCCTTTCCCACAGTTTGTCCTGACTTCATTGTACCTTATCGGGAATCAGCGGGACAAACGAGCGGCTGGCGAATCATGGCGGATATACTCCGATTATGTCAGTTATACAGCAGCTTATCGCGTTTTACGGCGCCATCCTCAGCAAATCCCATCCAAATTTATGATGGATTCCCCAGCTAAGGCAACCTCAAACTGCGGCGCTTCTGCTCGGCTTGCTTGGCCGCCCCGCGGGCGATCAGGCCGAGCGCCTTGGAAGCGCCGCGGACGCCGGGCAGCAAGCTTGTCCAGTCCCCGACTGGGCCAAGCTGATCTGCCGGAGGCGGCGGTGACAGCTGCACCGCCAGCTCGCCAAGCTGAGGGCCGGGCCGGTGCAGCCGGCCCTCGGCCGCGGCTTCGGCCACCCATTCGCCGGGAGAAGGGCCAGACGGTCCCTTCTCCTTCGCGCGCGTGGCCGTGTCTGCGGCAGAGCCGCCTGCCGGCGGAGCTGCTTTGGCCCAGGCAGCGAAGACGCCGGCCAGCAGCGCTTCCCGCGGCAGCCCCAGCAGCGTCAGCTGCTGGAGCGGCTCTGCCGCGATGTGCGACGCTGCGGCAGCCAGCAAGGCCGCAGCGTGCCCGCATGCCGACTGGCCGCAGGTGCAGTCGGCAGCAGCGGCGAGCGCGGCGCCCGGCAATGGCGAAGGTGCCAGCTCATCGAGCCAAGGGGCACCTTTGCCTGCGAGCAGGCGGTACAGTGCCTGCGGGTCTTCCTGAAGATAGGCCAGCACCGCCTCACGCGCAGCAGCGTCCAGCATTTTTACATGAAGGCTGACTTCGCAGTCCCCCGGTGATTCTTCGGCTCGCTTCACCTTACCCTTGAGCAGCCCCGGTTCGAACACCAGCTCCATCGGTTCGGATGCTCCTATCGGTTCCATAGCCCACACCTCCTGCAGCCCATCCTTATACTTCAACAGGCTGATTATTACGCTCTATTTAATCCAGGTTACATCCAATCCTGCTCCTGCAGCTCAATAAGCTGGCGGAGCTCGCCGTCTGACATTTCCGTCAGCCACGTTTCTCCTGATCCGACAACCTGTTCGGACAATGCCTTCTTCTGTTCAATCAGTTCATCGATGCGTTCCTCCAGCGTTCCTTGAGAAATCAGCTTATGCACCTGCACATTGCGATGCTGACCGATCCGGAATACACGGTCCGTTGCCTGATTCTCAACCGCCGGGTTCCACCATCGATCATAGTGGAGCACATGATTCGCACGGGTCAAATTCAAACCGACACCGCCGGCCTTCAGCGACAGAACAAAAAACTACCGGTCCTTCGCCTCGCCTGAAATGCCCGGACCATCTCATCCCGTTCGCGTTTGGGTACCCCTCCATGAAGAAAATACGGTCGTTTCCCGTATTTGCGACCAAGCATGCTGACCAGCAGCTCCCCCATACCAACATACTGGGTAAAAATCAGCGCCGATTCGCCGACATCTGAGATGCTGTCGAGAATCTCGAGCATGCGTTCCATCTTGCCGGAGGACTCTGCGCGTACCGCGCGGCCTTCATCCCGTCGAAGCAGCTGCGGATGATCACATATCTGCTTCAGCTTGGTGAGGGATGAGAGCACAAGCCCCTTGCGGGCCATGCCCGTCCGGCTCTCGATCTGCCCCATCATGTCATCGACGACCGCTTGATACATCGCACCCTGAACCTCGGTCAGCGGACAATATGATTTCAATTCGAGCTTCTCCGGCAGATCCTTGCGAATATCCGGATCACTTTTCAGTCTGCGCAGCATAAATGGAGAAACGAGTTTGTGAAGTTCACGGAATTTCTCCTGCTGTCCCTCGCCCGGCGCATAGCGCTGACGAAAGTTGTTAAACGATCCCAAATACCCCGGATTAAGAAAATGGAATATGGACCACAGTTCGGCCAACCGATTTTCCACCGGCGTTCCCGTCATCGCTATGCGATGAGGTGCAGACAATTTCATGACACTCTGTGCCTGCTTCGTACGATAATTCTTAATATATTGAGCTTCATCAAGCACCACACTCGACCACTGGATTGCGGATAAATCACTGCCGTCCCGGCCCGCCAAATGATACGTGGTCAGCACGACATCATGATCAGCTGCCTCCTTCAGGAAGTCTTCCCCGCGCAGACGGCGGACGCCATGGTGCACATGCAAGGTGAGACCGGGGGCGAACCGCTGAATTTCCCGCTGCCAATTACCCAAGAGCGAAGTCGGACATATGATCAGCACCGGACCGCCTGCGGATTCGGTTTGAAGACGCTCAAGCAGGCAGGTAATGACCTGAACCGTTTTTCCAAGTCCCATATCATCCGCGAGGCAAACCCCGAATCCCAAATCGCGCATCACGCTAAGCCACTGATATCCCCGCTCCTGATACGGTCTTAATTCCCCGTGCAGCGAGGAAGGAATCGGCCGGGAAGGCAGCTTGCGAACCGTATCTCCATCCAACAAGGATGAGAGCAGTCCTGTCGTCTCCACTTCCTCGATGAACAAGCCCTTCCACAGGCGTTCCCCATCCATATCTGCGCTAAGATGCATCCATTCTGCAAGCTCCATCTCGCCCTTCTCATGGCGTTTCATGAAGCGTAACACCTGATGGATTTCCTTCAGATCGACCTCGACCCATTCACCGCGAAACTCCACATAAGGCAGATTCTGTTCGGCAAGAGACTTCAATTCTTCCCGTGTGAGGGATTGACCTCCCATCGCCGCCGATATCTGAAAGCTGACCAGATGTTCCATGCCCAGCACAGGCAGGGGATGCGCTTCGCCAGGCAGCCTGGCCTCGGGCATCATTTTGAGAGATAAGCCGACGCGGCGCCGGCCTTCCCGGCTCCAGCGAGACGGCATTTGAACCGTGATACCGCTTGCCGTTAGCTTGGGAACCGACTCCTTCATAAACGTGGACAAGCGCTCGAGCGTAAGTGTTACGCTATCCGGAGCGCGTCCATACAAGCCTTCGGCCAGCTCAGGCGCCAGCTCTGCGGCTTCTCCCAGCTTCATTAACAGCTGGAGCTGAATCGAAGTATACATACGGCCGCGGATCACTTGATCCGGCTCCGGGTTCCCCCAGATGCTGCGAACAGGCATTAATAAACCTTCATCCTCCTGGCTGCGTACCCAGAAGGAAACCTTCCAGTCCTTCCGGCTGTCTTCGAGCGGCGGCTCGAGCCGGAGTCCAAGCGCGAACGTTCCGTTCTCGGGAGTCTGCCCCTCCCCTGTAGGGTAAGGGAACGCCGTTCCCTCAACACGTTCCACTGCTTCCTCCAGTTCACTGACTTCCTCCGCCGTGCCTTGAATGGGAATATCCCGGCTGACCGTCAGCAGACCGTTCCACCACAGCTCAGCCAGTGGAGATTGTCCCCGCCGGTAGTTCGCCAGATAGGTCCGCAGCTTATCCTCCGAATCCTGGACAGCGACTCTGGCCTGGCTGTCGATGATTCCGCACAGGAAGGAATACAGCACAATGGCCCCTGCTTCCTCCCGGGTAGATGGATCGCTCCCGGCAAGAGCAGCTGGCGTCCCAATCCCGATGGGCGGAATATTCGCCGCAAGCAACAAAAAGCGCGAAGTATCCTCCGCAGACAGCTGCGGCTTCCATACCGCTTTTATATTCTGCATCGTTGTCCGGCGCCTTCCTGCTGAAGGCACCTCCGCTGTACCCGGTGCAAACTTCCCTTGCAGGAGCAGCTCCAATGCAAACCTGCTGGCTTGTACCCAATACTCCATCTCTTCACCGATAGTCAGACCCTGAGCCTGATAGTACTCGGTGTCCAGTGAGAGAAGCATCTGAAATGCGTCTCCCGGTGTGAGTGCGAGCCCTTCCATTGTCCGTCCGCCAAGCGTCTTCCGTTCCGGACGCCGCGTGCTTTTCGATCCGAGGACTTTGGACGGATATCTGAGCTCGGCAAGCCGGAGGGAAGCGTTAGCAAAGGGACGGGTTCCATCCGGTCTGTGAAAGGTACGGACCACGCGGCTCCATGCATCCACTCTGGGCTCCGAAGTCTCACCGGAAAAACAAAAGAATACGTCACCTAACCATACGCCATAGAGCGGTTGATTCATCGTTGTCTCCCGTCTTTTCCTGCTTTATAGATATTATTACTATCTTATACGATAGCTGCATAATTTCAAAACGATCAGGAATTTTACTTACTCTAAAATAACATCATCCTTTATCATACCATGTATTGGCTATTGCGTTGTGATCTATGTATTGCAGAATTCTTCTATTATATAGGTTCAGGAAATATCCTAATTATATAAGTTTGTGAAAGATCCGCCTTCTTATACAGTACAGATACCCTCATCATCAAAAGGCAGGATTTCGAATCGCGGGTAATTTTATGCGACCCCTTTTGCCTGACACTCGTATGTAGATCATACTTTTTCAATTTTGGGAGGTTATTCATATGAGCAGTGTTGCTGGTGTCGGCATATTCGGTATCGGAGCTATGCTGGTAATGTTATTATTCTTCGTTCTTCACATTGTCATCTGCGTATGGGGTTACAACGATGCCCGTCGGAAAGGCCGCAGCCCGGAGTTTGCGCTCCTGGTTGTGCTCGGATTACTGTTCTTCCCCGTTGTTGGTTTAATTATTTATTTACTGATTCGAAATCATTATTAACAATGCCACTTGATGACTTGGTTGGTGATAGCTCCCCGCGCTTCCACCCTACCTGATCTGGCCCTGCTCATTGGCTGTTAAGCTCTCAGATAGACGTAAGCTGCAACGGACCAAGAAGACGTTAATTCGTGAATAATAGCTCTCGTGAAATTCTAGCGGACTTAAGCGACGTTATTCCGGGTAAAAAGCGGCGTTTGAAGAGGAAAACAACACATTAACAGCTACTGAGTCCGTTAGAGCTTAAAAAAAGCCCAAAAGGGTGAAATAACGGCTAGGTGGTCCGTTAGCGTGGAAGCAAACCAAGGTGATGGAATAAGCCCTGCTAGATATCACCGTAGCGTGGAAGCACACCAAGGTGATGGAATAAGCCCGGCTAGATAGCACCGTAGCGTGGAAGCACACCAAAGGGATGGAATATGCCCTGCTAGATAGCACCGTAGCGTGGAAGCACACCAAAGGGATGGAATATTCTCTGCTAGATAGCACCGTAGCGTGGAAGCACACTAAAGGGATGGAATATGCTCAGCTTGATAGCACCTAAAAGTGGAAACAAGCAAAGCGATGGATTAACCCACCAGACAGTCCGTTAGTGTAGACTGCTTTTTAACTTCCACTACTGCGCACGCATGATCCTCTGCCCGTCAGTCAATGCGAGGGTCTTCATTCTTAATCAGATGCTGCTCGCTCGAATGAAACTTGATTACACATGCCATTGTGCTCAATAACCGAGCCCCGGGCTCAGGAATAGCCCCATTGTTACTCTAATTTTCATTCCCTCATATGCCGCTATTGGTGCAATCTTGTCCTTGACGCGTTTATTTTAGTTTTCTTCGCATCCAAAAACCAAAAAAAGGCGTTGCAGGGCTAAGCCCTGCAACGCCTTTTCAATGGATTTAACCCTCAATGACACAAGGTCATCGTCATTATTACTTCGCTTTCAGGCTTTCCCACGATTTCTGAATGCCTTCAAACAATTGATTCTTGTCCACATTGCCAGCTACGTATCCTTGCATCTGGCTTCCGAACTCATTCATGCCGCCATCCGGGAATTTATTGAACTCCCAGCTGAGGGCTTTGTTCTCTTGGCTGTATTTCATCACATCGTTACCCAGGTCGCCAAGCGTCTCGCTGTTCGCTTCAATGCTTGTCAGTGCCGGAATGAATTTGAATTCTTCCGTAATGTAACGTTTACCTGTCTCGGAAGTCACGAGCCAGTTCAAGAATTCTTTGGCTTCATCCTTCACTTTGGACTTATTGTTCACTACCCAGTTGTTCGGCACGCCGATTGGGAGTTTATCGTTCTCTTCCGCATTATCGTTGATTGGCATTGGCAGAAGGCCAATGTTCAGATCCGGGTTGATTCCGTCGATTTGCACTTGCGTCCAGTTCCCGTTCTGCGTCATCGCTGCTTCGCCACTGGCAAAGGTTGTGATCTCTGTATTGTAGTCCGTTGTCAACGGGTTCTTCTGCCCATACTGAATCGTCAGGTCGAACAGACGCATCCATTCGTCGAATTTCGCGTTGCCTACCAGCTTCTCCGTACCTTCATTCAATCCTTTAACAAAAGCATTAGGATCTGGCTGATGCGCAAACGGAATGTTCAGCAAGTGGTTTGCCAAGATCCATGTTTCCTGGTAACCATTGGCGAATGGAGTAATGCCAGCCGCTTGCAGTTTTTTAGCCGCTTCCTCAAGCTCGGTAATGGTCTTAGGAAGCTCGGTGATTCCTGCTTTTTCAAACAGATCTTTGTTGTAGATGAACCCGTAACCCTCGATGGTCATGGGTTGACCGTACAATTTGCCGTCTTTGGTCATCGGCTCTTTAGCCACGTCAACAACGTCTTTCACCCACGGCTGATCCGACAAGTCTTCCACGTTCTCGAACCAAGTCTCAAGATCGCGGTATCCGCCTACGTTGAAAATGTCCGGCTCATCGCCAGAAGCGAATTTGGCCTTCAGTGCTGCACCATAGTCGGAGCCGCCGCCAACCGTTTGAATGTCCAGCTTGATGCCGGGATGCTCTTTCTCATACTCGGCCTTCAGCTTGTTCAGAGCCTCGGCTATTTCTACTTTGAATTGGAAGATCTTAATCGTTTTTGTTCCACCCTCAGTTCCGCCTTCAGCGCCTTGATTCTCCTCTTTGTTGCCTCCGCACGCTGCAAGAAGCGTGGAGAAAGCCAGAACCATGACCAGGAGCAGCTTACTGTATTTCTTCATTGGTGAATCCTCCCTTTTGTCTTCTCTAATCAATTGGTTTACATCGCTTGATGATAGCGTTTACTTTTTCAGTATAATCAACCTTTTTTCGTAAGATCAGGTATTATATTGATCTATCAGGGGGAAGGAATTGACCGATTGACTCCCGCTTATCCCTTCACCGCTCCCTGCGTGATTCCCTCAATGATGTATTTCTGCATAGCCAGGAAGAAGATAATGACCGGCATGATCCCCAGCACAAGCGCCGGAAGCGCCAAATCCCACTGCTTTGTATATTGCCCAAAAAATGCGAAAGTAGCAATCGGAATGGTCCGGAGCTCCGCGGACTGCAGAATCAGGGATGGAAGCAGGTAGTCATTCCAAATCCACAAGGTATTCAGAATGATGACTGTAACAAACATCGGTTTCATCAACGGAAACACAACCCGGAAGAATACCCCATAGCCGCTCGCTCCATCCACCGTTGCGGCTTCTTCAATCTCTACGGGGATCGACTTCACAAATCCATGGAACAGGAAGACACTCAGCGGGACCCCGAATCCAAGGTAACAGATAATCAAGCCGTACAAGCTGTTATTAATGCCGAGCGTAGCCGTCACTTTCACGAGCGGGATCATGATCGACTGGAATGGAATAACCATGGCTGCAACAAACAAGGCAAACATGAGCTGATTAAAACGCGTGTTGCGGCGCACCATTTGATACGCAGTCATCGCGCTTAACATCGCCAGCAGCAGGTTGCTTACAACCGTAACGACCAGCGAGTTCCAGAAGGCCAGCGGAAAGTTAGTAATGTTCCATGCCCGTGAATAGTTACTCCATTCAAACGCGGTCGGAAGACCCGCGGAATCCGTCAACAACTCGCCAAAGGTTTTGACGGAGTTCACAAACAGGAAGTAGAACGGGACCAGGAAGAGCAGTGCCACGATGATCATAATGATCTCGGTGGCCAAGGTGTTCAGCCGGTATTTTTTCATAGTCTCCATTAAGCCTCAACCTCCTTGCTCTTGGTGAATCGAACCTGCAGACTCGTGATGATGGCAACCACGATGAAGAAGATGACCGCCTTCGCCGTTCCGAGTCCGAGACGGTTATTCGTGTATGCCTCGTTGTAAATATTCATGGCCACCGACTCCGTAGAGCCAAACGGTCCGCCCTTCGTTAGGGAAAGGTTCAGGTCAAACATCTTGAATGACCAGGAAATCGCCAGGAACAAACATACGGTAACAGCTGGCATCACCAGTGGTATAATGATCGATCGCAGCACTTGTCCTCTGCTTGCGCCATCAATCTCGGCAGCCTCCAGAATATCCTTGGGCACGTTGTTGAGCGAGGAAATGTAGATAACCATCAGATAGCCCGCCGTCTGCCATACGAAAACGATTACAATTGCCCAGAACGCAGTTCCTTTTGTTCCGAGCCATGGCAGGTTGAAGAATCCAAGATTCGTGGCATTACCGATAGCGGCAAACCCTTTTACAAAAATAAACTGCCAGATGAAACCAAGCAGCAAGCCGCCGATTACGTTAGGCATAAAGAAAATCGTCCGCAGCACATTCCGTGTCTTTAGCGGTTTGGTCAGGAAATACGCAAGTAAAAATCCGAGCAGATTCGTAAGGATGACACCCAGCACCGTAAATCGGGTAGTGAACCAGAAGGCATCACGGAATTTATCATCATTGGTAAAAATGGTAACAAAGTTATCAAAGCCGACCCAGTCGATTTTGCTTGACACGCCATTCCAGTTCGTGAAGGAATAATAAAGCCCCAGCAGGAATGGAATGATCATGATCAGGATGAAAAAAATAGTGGAGGGTCCCACGAAAAGAAACTGCTGAAGCAGCGCCGAAGATTTTTTTCGATTCATCCCTTGATCTCCCCTTTTCGTTAAGTTTGTTGTATGATGTATAGCCATTATGCGGTAACCTGTTAACAATAAACACGGAGAATCATGAACCGTTAGGTGTAAAATATTGACCATACGCGCTTATGCCCATTCGATCATATTCGATAATCCAGAGGTGATCCATCATGAAATATCGCAGCATCCAGACCCGTCTTATCCAGTTCATGCTTGCAGTCACAACCATTCCCCTCCTGCTGTCGCTCTTCATCACGTTTACGCATACACGTGAATCAGTGAAGGAACAGACGGTGAATGAAAATGTTCGGCTGATTTATCAAGGAGCTACCAACCTGATGAACTATTTACGCGGCATTGACCGGGCATCGCTCTCTGTATATTCCGATCCCCATTTTCTGCGCAACCTTGCCCTAGACCCCGATAATTACCGGGTAATTGCCGAGCTGTACGCAACCTTGCAGGCTATCCAAACTGGCACACAGGACGTCCATCAGATTTACCTTCATAACGATTTGACGGGACAGTCCACCCAAATATCAAGCAACCTGCCTCGCAGGGAATTTCGGCAGGCTCCTTACCGCACCATAGAGCAATTTGGTCAAGGCAATACCGCCATCGAGCCTGTACATCAGGTGCACAGTTACGGGTTTCCGCCGCGGCCCGCGGATATCCTGGATTTTGAGGTCATTACCTTCTATCGATCCATAACCAACGTACCGTCACCCGACCAATATGCCCTCATGGCCATTGATGTGAAACTTGACAGTATTTTGGCCATTTGCGATCAACTGTATGCTAAAGAAGAAGAACAGTTATACTTGATTGATGACAATGGCAGCATCATATATAGTCCAGATCCGGCACAAAGAGGCCAATATTTGAACGATCCGGAGCTGATGAATGTAATCGCTCAAGCGGACAAGGGATATTATGACGGCAACGATGCGATGATCATCTATGAAAAGCTTGATCTGCCTTATGCTCCCTGGACACTGGTGAAGCAGATTCCACACCAGACCCTGTACAAGAACTCAACGGAATTAACAAGCATCAACGCGATTATTGCAATATTCGCGCTATTGATTGTCATATTCGGTACGTTATGGATTTCTATTCGAATTACCAAGCCCATCAAGCAGCTCACAAGTTATATGAATCAAGTAAAAACAGGGCGGCTTGACGTGAATATCGATGTGACAAGCCCGGATGAGATCGGTGTTCTTTCCCGCCGCTTCCGGAACATGATGGATACTATCAACAACCTGATCCTTCGTGAATACAGACTGGAGATCGCCAATAAAACCAATCAGCTGAAAGCACTGCAGGCCCAGATTGATCCGCATTTTCTCTATAATTCGCTTCAATCCATCGGCACCTTGGCACTGCAGCATAATGTACCGCGAATTTATTCCCTGCTCTCTTCGCTGGCGAACATCATGCGTTATAACATGCGCAACAGCGAAGCCAAAGTAACATTGCAGGATGAAATCAATCATGTACGGCTCTATCTCGAGCTGCAGAAGCAGCGGTTCCGGGATCAACTGGAAGTCATATGGGAGCTTGATCCAGAGAGCCTTACAGCTCCGGTTCCAAAAATGATCCTGCAGCCGATTGTGGAGAATTATTTCAAACACGGCATGAATACCCATGCCGGGGTCGGCCTCGTATCGATTTCTTCCCGTATATCGGAGGATAGCCGCTTAATCGTTGTGATCGAAAATAACGGTTCCTCGATCGATGAGGAGGAGCTTGCCTTGATTCGGAGCAAACTCGCCGCCGCTTACGATCACTATGATCGTAACGACAACGGGAACGATTCTATCGGGCTGTTGAATGTGTTGATGCGATTGAATCTCTACACCAACAACAATGCTGAATTAATAATAGAGAACGCGTTGCCACACGGCGTCATTGTTACGCTCAATATCAACGCATGGGAGAGTGAACAGTAGAATGAGAGTATTGATTGTAGATGACGAGCAGCATGTACGGGAAGCGATCGGGCTTCTGGCTGACTGGGAGCGGCATGGTATAACCGAAATCGATCAGGCCGCTGACGGCGAGGAAGCCGTGAGATTAATTGAGCAGACCAGCCCGCAAATTGTTATGACCGACATGCGAATGCCCCGTAAAAACGGACTGGAACTTCTGACCTGGCTGCATAGAACCAAACCGGACATCAAGGTGCTTGTCATTAGCGGCTATGACGATTTTGAATATGTACGACATACGATTCGCTCCGGAGGCATTGACTATATCCTGAAGCCCGTGGAGCCGGACAGCTTGAACGAGGCGTTAAGCAAAGCGGTGCATACCTGGCAGCTAGAGGAAGAGAAACGGCAGCGCATCACCACTCAAAATATTGAAATGAATCAGATGACCCCGTTCTATATGGACCGCCTGCTTTCGGATCTCGTGAGCGGATACGGGAACAGGGAAAGCGTTGTCTCCCAATTACGGAACCGGATTAGGCTGCCCGAGGCCGGTACTGTATGCAATGTAGCGGTGCTCAGCGATGTTCAATTTGACGAAGCCTTGCTGTCGAAATTTCGCAACAGGCGGCACCTGCTCTCTTTCACGCTTATCAATATCTGCAATGAGCTGCTGAAGGATCAGGGGGTTGCCTTCAGACACAGCGATAAGCCCGGCGAAATTATCCTGCTCTGCTGGCATCCGAGGCTTCCCTTCAACGACCTGCTGGGGAGGATTAATGACGGCTTTTTCTCTACCCTTCGCAGGCGCTGCCATTTCGGTGCGGCGGAAGCAAGCGCCTTTCCCAATGATCTCCCGAAGGCTTATCAAAATGCCGTCCAAGCCTTGTTCAGCCGCAATCTGCTGACGGGAACATGCCGAATACACCGTGAACGCGCCGTCGACAGCGAAGGCTCACGGACGCTGCGGCTCTCTTCCTATGAGGAGAAGTTCAAGCTGGCCGCTCTTAGCGGAAGCAAGGAACGCATGGAAGCTGCCACGGAGGAATGGCTGCAGGATGTACGCGATCGGGATCTTGTATCCCCGGAGCATCTGCTCCGGTGGAATTCGGAATGGGACTGGATACAGTATCACTGGACAGAGAGTGAGGTGAAAAGCACGCAGGAGCCTATCGAAGACGCTGAAATCTCGCAGGATCTTCCATCCGCTCTGCCCTTTAGCGAGGAAGGAATGATCTGCTGGGATCGCTGGCGTGAACAGATCAGCGGCAGGCTGCATGCGGCATCCAGGGTGCTTACCCAGATCCATTCAAAGGATAACCATATCATCCATGACATCGCCCACTATCTGGAGCATCACTATCACGAGGAGATCTCGCTGCAGCAAATCGCGGGGAGATTCTTTCTGAGCAGGGAATACATTTCGCGCAAATTCAAACAGGAATTTGGCGTAACGCTATCCGATTTTCTCGGTCGGATTCGCATCAACAAAGCCAAGACGCTGCTGCTTAACCCCCAAATCCGGATTGCTCAAATCGCGGAGATGGTCGGTTATCAGGATGAGAAATATTTCAGTAAAGTGTTTAAAAAAATGGAAGGCTTCACGCCGAACGAATACCGTAAGAAGCATATGAATTAACGAGTTGCCTGCTGCCTCTCTCGGGAGGCACTGGCTCGATATCGATTCTTTTGGGTATATTCTATATATTCCAGACTGATACCAGGAGGAGATCGTATGTACCGCAACAATCCATACCGCTGGTGGAATCTTCTGTTTTTTGCCGGGGTTATCACCATGAATGTGTTATCGGGAATTCTGCCGCTTGGCGGCAGAACAACCGGGGAAATATCGGATATGTATTATACGGCGATCACTCCCGCGGGTTATGCCTTTACGATATGGTCCGTCATCTATGTGCTGCTGCTCTTTTTTGTCATCTACCAGCTGCGCCGTGATACCGGAACCCGGGATACTGTCAGATCCATCGGACCATGGTTTATACTAAGCTGCGTCTTCAATATGGCATGGCTGGTATTGTGGCATTATCTGTATATCGAGTGGTCTGTCATTGTGATGTTATTGCTGCTGTTAACCTTATGGGTACTCTATGTCCGCACGCACTCCATAAGCTATCCAGCAACAGGGGAGAAGCTGTTTCTCCAATTACCGTTCAGCCTTTATATCGGATGGGTGTGTCCTGCCTTTATCGTGAATGTTGCAATCGTGATTCAGAAGAATGGCTGGAGCTTTCTGGGTCTGAATGAGACCCCCTTGGGGATTGTCCTGCTCTGTATCGGGGCTCTGCTCGCCATTCTCATCGGCCTCCGTTACCGTGACAGTATCGTACCGATGGTCTTTACGTGGGCATATATCGCCATTGCAGCCGAGCATCGGGAGACGGACGCCATCTTGATGACAGCCTTTATCCTTTCTGTTGTCTTGTTCGTATATGCCGTATGGCTCTTCTTTACACGAAACCGGAGAAGGTCACGGTATTAAGTGAACCCCCTCGCTAAGCAGTTAAAGCGTCTTGCTACCAATAAATCGAGGGTAAGTGTCATAACTTGGGTTGAATTGATCAAGCCAAGGGGATTCCATTTCGAGAGACCTATTCAAGCGATCTTAGAATTTCTCCAATAATCCCCTTGGATTGATGAACACCGGAATCGATGTTTGTCATAATGATGCTGCCCTTGCCTTGATACGGCTTCGCTGTCAACAGGCATTGGAATCCCCGCACCCCTAACCAAGTGACGATATTTCAACTTCCTGCTCACTCCCATCCAGAAAAACTCCAAGCCCTGTCCAGTCTCTGCCACCTTGAGGAGTAATCCATTCTTTTGCCTTGCCCTCAGAAATCCCTAGTATACTCTTGCTCTTCAACGAATTCATCAATTCGATCACCAGAACGGCCAGATCGGCTGGCGTGGTCCAAAGCCCTGAAGCTGCTGGGTATGGATACATGGGGTACTTGCCTTCAACTAATCTCCCGTTTTTGTGGTGACCGCATGACAGCTGTCCATTCATTGATTTGTAGGAAGACGGATTCATTTTACTGTTTCTGATATGTAACGGAGCAAATATAAGTTCATCTAACAGTACCTGAAACGGCTTTCCAGATACGTCCTCTATTACTTGTTGGATGATGCAGAAACCTGTATCGGAGTAAGCAAATTCACTACCAGGCTCATACGTGACATTAATAGCTTCTCTGCAATAGGCTGACCTTCCCTCTAACAGCTCCACCATTGAAGGTGAACACTGTACGGAATTCCACACGCCAAAACTATCTTCAGGATCCAAGATCCCTGATTGATGACTGAGTAATGTTCGAAGGGTCACTTTATAATGTTGCGTACATTCGCTCTCAGGAACCTTCCAGGAAGAGAGTTTAACATTAACATCTTCATCTATATCCACAATTCCTTGATCAGCCAACTTCAACACGAGCATGGATGTAACAAATTTACTAATGGAGCAAGCGTTAAACATAGAATGGCTAGTTACCCTGCGATCGGTTCCCGCTTCCAGAATACCGTAACCTTCCGTCATACGAATGTGACCCTCTTGAATTCTTGCCATACTCAATCCTGTCACCTGATATCGTTCCATCCATTCACGTATATTCCTGTTGATATCAGACCCCATTCCCATGGTATTCCCCCGTTCCATCTATCCTTTTACTAGATTCCTATCCATTATAGAACATATGTTCCTTAAAATCAATATTAATGGGAATTAATTCATAAAACCAAACAAATAGGAGCTCTGCCAAGGTAGGCAGAGCTCCTATCATAGAATTGCTTATTTCTTAACAGCGATAACTTCGATTTCAACCAGTCCGTCCTTCGGAAGACGGGCAACCTCCACGGCACTGCGGGCAGGATACGGCTCTGCGAAGAAACTGCCATACACTTCATTCACGGCGGCAAAATCATTCATATCCTTCAAGAACACAGTGGTTTTAACCACCTGTTCCAGGCTTGTCCCGGCCGCTTCAAGAATCGCCTTCACATTGCTAAGGGACAGCTTGGTTTGCTCCTGTACCCCTTCGCCGAATTCACCTGTCTCCGGGTTCAGACCAAGCTGGCCTGATGTATACACCAATCCGTTAATTTCAACAGCCTGGCTGTAAGGCCCGATGGCTCCTGGCGCTTGGTTCGTCGATATGATATTTTTACTCATCGTTCATCACCCTCTCATGTATTCCTATCTGTGTACATTGTAATCTGCCACGGTGACTCTGGCAAATCTAATCAGCTGCCTCGCCAAGTACATGAATGACTTCGTTGGTGTAGATATGATGGCCTTTCATATCCGTTAGCCCTATGTTGACCATTGACTTGGCTACCTTTACCGCCGGAATGGCGCGGTATGGAGCGAGTTTCGGACCTCTGAACGCAAAATCGAAGGCTGTCATGAGAACCGAAGCGGCTCGCTCCCCAAACCGCTGCTCGGGCCTGTCACCCAGCAATAATGACGGTCTGAACAGATGCAGTCCTCGAAAACCGATCTCGCCCAATCTTTGTTCCGTTTCCCCCTTGGTCCGCAGATAGAAATTACGCACCTTCGGATTGGCTCCAGCGGAGCTGACCGCCATAAACTGTCTTACGCCATGCCGCTTAGCCAGCTCTGCGGTTTTGATGACATAATCCACATCCACTTTGCGGAACTCCTGCTGGGAACCGGCCTTCTTAATCGTTGTCCCCAAACAGCAATACACGCTATGGACGCCGGAAAAAGCATCGCTGTATCGATCCAGCCGATCCCACTCCACCAGGATGGGCTTCAGCTTGGGATGTGTAACATCCGGAAGCCTTCGAACGAGCACGCGCACCTCGTCAAGCTCCTCACGGCGCAGCAGCTCGTCGGTTACCAAACGGCCTACAAGTCCCGTGGCTCCGACCACAAGGGCAATCATTCCCACCTCGAGTCTCCCTCCTTCCGTTCATGATATTAAATATAAATTACGTGAAGGATCTATCCGCAAATCGCCACTCTTCTATGGAGAACGAAGAACTCTCCGCCCAACCGTCAATGCAATCAGCACCATCAAGACGCCCACTGCGGTTTGAAATCCGTATTGAGATACCCAGTCCGGGGCATTTGCGATCCCTTTAAATATAAAACCTCCAAGCACAGGGCCCAGGAAAGAAGTAAAACCCGTTATCGCCGAGTATACAGCAATAAACATCGGCCGTTCGCTTTTTGGCGTATCCCCAATCATAAAGTTGAAGGCCAGCTGGTTAAACCCGCCTACTCCGGCACCCAGCAGCATATGCGACAGCAGCAGCACCGGAATAACCGGCAGGACTGACAGCAGTCCCCATGACAAGCATGAACCTGCAATAAGCGGCAGCGTCCAGTAGAGCAAGGTTCTGTTGCTGAAGCGCGCGTTCAAATTCCCCCACACATAGAAGCCGATCATCATGACCATGGTTTGTGCAACCGTCATAATGGAAACGACCGAATACGAAATATGCAGAACATCCAGCATGGCGTATGAATATAGCGGGACAATCAGCGTCTGCAGAAACAACCAGGCTGCCAGAAATAACGTTGACCTGATGAAGGTGGAGTCCGCAAGCGGCTTTCGGATCATCGCTTTAAACTGACGCTCACTCGAATGCTCGAATGGAGGGTCCGGATACAAGAAGAATAGGGACAAGTTCGCGGAAATTGCAATCCATGAAATGATAAACAGAATCAGGAAGCCCTCGCTGCCAGGATAACGGTCCAGGATCACCCCCCCGACAAACAGGGTCAAGGCCCCCAGCGCATTCAAAATCGTATTGCGTATGCCAAAATAACGTCCCCGTACCTTCGCTGGCACCATATCGCTAATGAGCGAAGTCCAGAGTACGCCGGATACGGTATTGGCTATAAAGGCGGCCATGTACAAAACCATAAACACCGGAATCCACCAGCGTTCCGGGAAAATAAACGGAATAACGCCCGTGGCCCCCCATAAGATGCGGTGCACAAAGACGAATACAATCATGGCCTTCTTGCGGTATTGCAGGCGCTGGATCAGGTACGCTACTAGAATCTGAAGCACGTTGAACAGCGTTGTGACGGCGAGAACGAATCCAACCTCGCTGGATTCCGCGCCCAGGAACAATAAGTACCCTGTAAGAAAAGGCCCTCCCAGCAGCGTCTGCAATATGATCGCCGGGACCCCTTCCCATGTTGCCGCTATCAAATTTCTGCGCTGGTATGAAACCTGTTTACGCGGCTTGTGAATAACCTGGACAGCCTTGATGATGATGCACTCCTTCGATGTCTTAGAATGGGCTGATCAAACTTCCTTTTGACCTCATTCTACACCGCATTACACCTAAGTCAATATGACTTTTCAAATATAAAACTCACATGATTTTCTTCATGCCTAAGGGCTGGATACCCCGTCTTAAGAAGACACAAAAAGAGTGCAAATCAGGCACGATTTGCACTCTTTTTCCAAGCGGTTATGAAACTGGTCAACGGTTTCCATTCCCTGCGGAGCCAGCCGGATGATTCGGCAGTTTCCTCCGCCATAAGCCCCGCGGGGGAAGCCGCCTGCTGACTGTCTTTGACAGGGAGAGCTTCCTCGTTCATCATCTCATAGTATCCCAAATGATAGGTGCTGACCATGTCTCCGTGTAAGGTAAACGCTTTGCCGTCACGAATATCAATCAATTTGCCGGTCACAACCCGGGATTCCAGCATGATCATTCCGCCTCCCTTATCCTCTGAATAGACTAGTCACGGAACCTGGTACTCCAATCTGTATATTCACGCTCTGCGTCATCTTTCGAGTGACCGTAGCGTTCCTGTATCTTCCCTACCAACTTGTCCTTTTCTCCAGCAATCACGTCGAGGTCGTCATCGGTCAATTTGCCCCATTGCTTCTTCGCTTCGCCCTTCATCTGCTTCCATTTCCCTTTAAATACGTTGCTATCCATAAATATCAGCTCCTCTTAGAGTAATGAATGATGAATTCTATAATTGCCTGTACTTGTGTATACCCGTCACGAGTTTCTCTGAATCCTGGCAAAGGATGTCATGCGCAGATTCTTCCTCCTTCTTTCTCCGGTGGCCTGCAATTGTGAAGATATAGAAAAGCTGCCACCGTGGATCTCGACAGATCCACGGGACAGCTTTTTTTACACCTTCCTATTCAAGGCTCATTGTTTCTTAGGTACCGGATTCAACCGCCTATCATCCTTTCAATTTAATGACCGATGCCTCCCGATCTCTCTCTTTGTCCTTCTCTTCCTCTTTATCATCGCCAACAAGCTCTCTTGCGGAAGCTTTGAATTCGAACAATGTACGGCCTACCGCCCGGCCAAGTTCCGGCAGCTTCGAAGGCCCGAACAGAATGAGGACGACAACCAAGATCATCATTAATCCAACAAAGCCGACATTCTGGAACATTTGGACTCAACTCCTCTAATTAAGTAATAGGTCTCTGTTTGACTCCTAAGCGCTGGATTTGTTATTTCTTTTTTTCCAACTATCCTGCTCCCTATTTCTTCTTACTCGGAAACACGGCTACCGCCTCAATCTCAATCAACCAATCGGAATTAACGAGACTGGCTACTCCTACGGTGGAACGAGCAGGCTTAACCGGATTCTCCTTCGTATTAAAGAATTGGGCGTAAGCATCAAACCAGCCGGTATAATCAAAACTTCCATTCTTGGCTGCATCCGGGGTCAGGTACACCCTCAGATAAACAACATCCTTCATTGTCAGTCCCTGCTCCTTCAGCTGCTTCTCAATCTCCTTCAGGATGCCGAGCCCCTGGGTTTTGGTGTCGCCATAACGTTCGTACACCGTTTTGCCATCCTTGTTCAATATAGGGGGCACCGTCCCGCTGGTATAGAGGTAAGAAGACCCTTCCGGCACAATTACCCCGCTTGAGATAGAAGAAGTAGGACTGCCGTAAAATTTAGGAGCGGGCGCTGCCTTGGATGGCTTCTTATGGACAGTGGCACTGTCTGCATACGCGGTGACGCTTACGGCACTGAACAACATGGCCAGAGCCAGTAACGTCTTCCATTGGTTTTTCATTGGATAGTCTCCCTTCAATTTAGGCTTTCATGACACGCTTATGGATATCGGTTACGACCTCACGTGCAGATTCGATGGCTCCTGCCTGCCAGGCCGTGATATAACTGATGTGCTCCCCTGCCAAATAAACGCGGTTATCCGGCTTGCACAAGGTAGGATAGTAGGTTTTCCTGTCGTTGGCGGAATAGGACACCCAGCCCCCTTCCTGGTACTTGGTCTTCTTCCAGTCGATGGAGTAGGAAGCCTCGAACTCCTTCGGATACTGCGGATGGATTTTGGCCCCTTGCGTCAGCGCTAGTCTCTCGCGCTCTGCGTACGACATGCCCCCAAGTTTGTCGGCAGTCCCCCCGTATGCATAGTAGCCGAGCAGAATTCCCTTTTTCCCGAAATAATCGGTCGGAGGATAGTAGATTTGCGTAATATCCATATTCGTGAGGCTGCTGCCGCCGTAGAGATCATCGTCTTCCTCCCAGAATCGCCGCTTGAACTGCAGACCGATTTTACCCGCGGAGGCGTATCCGACACTGCTGATGGCCTTGGACATCTCCGGCGAGAAGTCTGCCGGAATCTTCTTTAGTACCGTCAGCGGTATGGTACAGATACAGTAATCCCCTCGGAGCTCCTGATCTTTGCCGGAATTGCCATCCTTATACACGATCCGCACCCCCGAGGAGGATTGGCGAATCTCCTTCACCTCTGACTTGAACTTGATTCGGTTGCCAAGCCGCTTCTCAAATGCCTTCACGATGGCATCCATGCCGCCGACCGGATGAAACATCATCATCTGCTGGTCATAACTGTACTCATTGCTGAAATATTTACCGAAACCTGAATGAATGATGGCCTTCAGATCGAACGGATCCCGGAGAACCCCCGCATCCAGCCGGCTTCCCGGTTCATCCTTGTAACCGCCGCGTTCCGATCCCTTATAGAACAGGTCCGGATTCAGGTCCCCCTCGGCCTTCAGATAATCTACGAGCTTCAGCTTCTCTTCCGCCGTAAGCGGCAGATCCAGCGCGTTTTGATTCACCGCTTTGGCAAGCATCTCGGCAACATAACCGCGAACATCTGCCTTGGCCGCACGTTTAGGGACCCGCTGCCCGGATAACGCGCCAACGTTCTCGTTATAGTAATAGCCACTCTCATTCACATTGTTGAAGGGCTCGATGGCAACACCAAACTTCTTGCAATAATCAAGCGTGACATGAAACTGCGGGATTCGCATCGGGCCTGCATTGAAATAAAGTCCGTTATCAAAGCGGGAGGTCTGACGACCTGAACCAATCTCCGCCACAGAGGTCCCTTTGCGGATTGTCCAGTTACGACCACCGGCGAATTCCTTCGCTTCCAGAATCGTACAGTCATAGCCTGCCAGCCCAAGCTCATAGGCTGCCGTTAAACCCGCTATCCCTGCTCCAAGAATGATGATTTTTTTGCCTCCACGGCCGCTAAGATTTAAGTCATTCTTACCGGGAGGCGTATATTCCGCTGCTTTCAACGTTTCAGGCGATAGGAGCCCCATCGTACCCATTAGACTGAAGACGGCAACAGATCCTCCCACTTTGCCAACGGTCGTCAGAAATTGTCTCCGGGTCATCTCTTTTTCTTTTGGTTGTTCTTTTGTAGCCACCCTCGTTCACTCCTTCGCTAGTTGTGCTGGATTGGACTCATGAGCCGATCTTAGCAAAGAAACCAAAATTTGACGTAAATTTTGTTAGGAATCCTAACATTGTTTTTTTATTTTTGAAAAACGATTGCTTTTTTCACTTCTTTTTCATAAAATCATGTCATAAATCCTTCCAAACGAAATGCAATTGCCCAATTATTACCGTTTTATCTTCTTTCATTTTTAATCCAAAGCCATTTAACAAAAGCTCAGGGTTAATAATACTTACACAGGAGGTAAAGTTCATGGAGAGTAAGGTGATGAGTATTGGGGTGGTTTGCGAACTGACTGGATTGACGGAACGACAAATTCGGTATTACGAGGAACGAAAGCTTGTTTTTCCGGAGCGTACCAAGGGAGGGAATCGCCGATATTCTTTTGAGGATGTGGAGAGCATCCAGGAAATTCACCGAAAAATGCAGGAGGGATTTAATACGTTTGAACTCAAGGAATTGAAGAAAAAACAGCGATGCACACCCATCTTCCGATGATGAACAAGGAGTGATCAAGACTATGGAGATCAAGAATACCATGACGATGCTGGAACATATCGCCGAGTTAAGGAAACGGATCCTGCAGGTGGCCGCCGTTTTTATACTTAGCATGGTCATCGGACTGATTGCCGCGCCTTACGTCTTATCAGTGCTAAAGCATCATTCGCCGGCATTTCAGGTAACCTGGAATGTATTCTCACCCTGGGACGGCCTGCGCATCTATATGAGCATCGGTATCGTCCTGTCGCTGCTGCCCACCCTGCCGTTTGCCCTGTATCAAATATGGCTGTTCGTTAACCAGGGATTGAACAACCGCGAGCAGAAAGCGGCACTCCGGTTCATCCCCTTCTCCGCCGTATGCTTCATCATAGGAGTAAGCTTTGCTTATTTTGTGGTTTTTCCTATGAGTCTTGCCTTTACAACGGGAATCAACAGTCAGATGGAGCTGGTGGAAACATATGGCGTCTCCCAGTACTTCGGGTTTATGTTCAATATTATGATCCCACTGTCACTGGCCTTCGAGCTGCCGGTTGTTGTCCTGTTCCTGACCCGGATCGGATTATTAAGCCCGGCTATCCTGCACACCATGCGGAGGTATGCCTATGTCATTCTGGTGATCATTGCAGCACTGATCTCCCCGCCTGATCTCGTCTCCCACCTCATGGTTGCTATCCCCCTGATTGGCTTGTACGAGATCAGTACATGGCTGGCAAGCCGGATGCACCACAAGCAAAAGCATGCTGAAATCGATGAAACGGAGATAGACGCAGCGAACCAGTTGATATGACGCTTGTGAGCCAATACGGGAGACAATTCCTATGTTAACGCGCCTTGCTGCTGGTCCTGAGTCCAAGGAGGACAGTCTCAGTCTCAATCACACCGCACATCATAAAAAGGAGGCCGTTTACCTAACAGGTAACGGTCTCCTTTTTTAGAAGCAACGAAAACAAGTCTTGCATTCGCCGCTTGCCCTTAACGGATTGAAATAACCTTCTTCTCCGTTTTCATATATTTAACGAACATGCCCGCATAATCAGGATCCCACTGGGTTCCCCTGCCAGCCTCCAGTATGTTCAAGGCATCCACGGACTTCATGCCGCTGCGGTACGGTCGATCAGAGGTCATCGCATCATAAGCATCAGCCACCGCAATGATCCGGCCAAACAGCGGGATTTCTTTCCCCTTCAGCCCGTCAGGGTAACCGGCTCCGTCGTACCGCTCGTGATGGGAACGCACCCCTTCCAAATAAGGGGCCATGGCGTCAGCCGGCTCGATCTGCAGCAGAATGTTCTCTCCTTGTGCCGGATGGGCTTTCACTTGATCGAATTCCTCTGCCGTCAGCTTTCCTTCCTTCAACAGAATATTGTCGCGGACCCCGATTTTTCCGATATCATGCAGCAGTGCCGTCTTATGCAGGATATCGACCTCCTTTTCGCTCAAACCAGCCAGACGGCCGATTAACACCGAATATTCCGCTACCCGAAGCGAATGTCCCGCCGTATAGGGGTCTCTTGCATCAAGCGCCGCTGCCAAGGCGGCAAAATAGCTGTCCAACAGCTTGCGGTTTCGCTCTTCCCGCACCTGAAGCCCTCGAACCATCATATTAAACCCTGCAATCAAGTTGGAAAATTCATCGGAATACAGATTGGAGGTCTGAATGAGGCGGCCTTCCTTAATCTCATTCATTGCCCTATACAACTGCCGGATCGGGCGCTGTAAATCCTGAGTCAACAGCCAGGCGCCAACATAAGCAAAGCCTACGCCCAGCAGCAAAATGAATCCTGCCCATCCCCAGTACTGCTGGGCTATGATCTGACTGAGCCCCTCCAGCCGAATCTGGACCGCGAGACTGAACAGAAACAAGGGAAAGGTACCGATCAGCATCGTACTCAGCAGAAATTTGGTTCGAATTGCCATGAATACATGGCCTTCCAATGAAAAATCCACACCATAACGAGACAACGCCTGCCGCCTGATCTCCTTGATTAACGGACGGATTGCAGCTATCGTCAGAAAAAATTCAATCATTGCATGACAGCTGGCAAGGAGAATAGCTCCAAGACAAGCCAGCCATATGTAAAAAGGGGGAAAGTTCAGCTTCCCCTGCTCCATCATCCAAACAGTAAGTACTATGGCCGGAAGGGATAAACCCAATAAATGAGGACCGAATATACGATATACTGCCATTCGCGGCATCCGATGAACGCTCAAATATGCTTTTTCCAACACTTCCAGATCGATGTTGTCTTCATCAAATCCCGCATGAATCGGTCGTAAGTGCCTAAGAAAAATTGTCAGCTCTGATGCAATCATAACCATAAACGAAATAGCGAGAATGATCATAAGACGTGCGCCTTCCTCGAACGGGATGTCCAAGGTCGTAACCATCAATACGCCACCCACAACAAGCACAGCTGCAGAGGACCCAATCATATAGTTCCGGATGAGCTGCTTAAGAAAAGACTTATACAGTTGCATGGTACGCCTACTTTCGTTGACAGATAATAAATATCGGCGAGGCATATTCATTGTAAATCAGAACTTATTCGACATTATGCTACAATTTTAAGAGGGCATCAGCGGAATTTGCAAGAAAAATTTGTTAATATGAATATCGTTGGAAATCGGAAAAAAATCAAGCGCTTTTACACAACATTCTAATACATGTTTGAATATCTTTGCTTATTAGAACATACTATGATATAATAAGTAATTGTTACATGAAGTTTAACCCCGTCAGTTCCTCGAAACATGGTTATTTACATCTCTGTTGAAGTGAAAATTCCTATTTTAATGACCCTAAGAGTAAGAGTTTTATGGAACGTTTTTCTGATTCACACTGGAGCGGTCATCGGAGCCGCAAGGACGAAAGAGAGGCAGGGCTTTTGTTGTTTTAGAATGATTCTTGAAGAAACTTCAAATACGGAACCAACTGTGCAGCCAGCCCATACTGGCCGTCAGGGGTTAAATTTTATATGCGCATTTAGCGCCAAATCAAGGACTCGGCCTTTGCCGGGTCCTTTTCCATGCCTCCCTTCGCACGCCCTTTTCGAATACCGAAAGACAGTGACAGCCGCCTAAACAGCTGCATATGATACCGAAGACGATCATTCGGAAGGAGCGTGTTGTTTTGAAAAAAAAGAAGAAAAGCGCTGTGTTTTCAACTGCCCAGTCCTACATGATAGATCCCAATACAAGAGAGCTTGACCTGCTGGAGCGCACGAAAGAGCACAGTCACCATAAGGAAACCGACAGAGAGGCCCACATTCTATCATCGGCTCCTGTTGCGGATCTGGAAGAGAATGCCGTTGGCATTAGCAAATTGCAGCAAACGAACGAAACCATGGACGAAGACATAATCAACCAGGTTATATCGGACCAAAATTCCCTTTTGCAAACTGCCCCAGATTCAGATTCGACCAATGAAACCTCTGCCTTCGATCTAGCATCACAAGCTGTCGATTCCAGCAATCCTGCTGCTTCGGATGTCGATCTCAGTTCTCCTGCAGTATCGGATGCCGAGCAAGTGCAGCTCATAACGGAAAAAGAAATGCCAGGAATCAAAGGAGCATTCATATTCACTGAAGATATTGGTGAATTTGCCATAACCGAAAACCGGATCGCTTCCAAAGCGGTCACAGCATCCAAACTGGCGCGCGCATCGGTGGGTCCCGAAGCCATCCAGGACCATAGCGTTACCAGCCTTCACCTGGCCGACGAAGCGGTGACCTCGGGTAAAATCGCGCCATTATCGGTCACGGGAGATCATCTGATGGATGGTATCTTATCCACGCGCAAGCTTCGGGACGGCTCTGTGAATGCCAGTAAAATCAAGGATAGCAGCATCACTTCACAGAAGCTGGCAGACCACGCTGTGACTGGCGATAAAATCGCGGATGGTGCCATATCTGCCCGTCACCTTGAGCAGCTTCTCATTACAACCGAACTGCTTGATAACCAAGCGGTTCACGGGGACAAAATCGCATCAAGCGCCGTGGAAACGCGCCATCTCGCGAATGAGACCGTGCACAACTCCAAGCTGGCCGACCTTGCGGTTACCTCTTCCAAAATCCGTGACGGTGCCGTCACCGGAAATAAAATTGCCAACGATGCCGTAAATGGTTCCCACATCCTGCCGCAGAGCGTTGACAGTGAGCATCTGGCGAAGAAGGCTGTCACAGAAAAGCATATCGCACTCGGCAGCATTGGATCAGAGCAAATCGCGACTGGAGCTGTTAACGCTGCACATATCAAAGAAGGTTCGTTGAACGCCCGCCATCTGGAGGATGGAGCCATTGGATCAGAGCAAATCCAGCCGGGTGCCATAGGACCGGTCCAAATCAATAAAAACGCTGTATCCACCCACCATCTGGCCGATTTCAGCGTAACCAGCTCCAAGCTCGCCGATCAGTCTGTTCATACGGCAAAGCTGGTTGAGCAAGCCGTTACGGCTTCGAAAATCGCAGATCAGAGCATTCTCCCGCACAAAATCGCCAATGAGGCTGTTCAAACCCGCCATCTGGCCAAGGGAGCTGTGGAATCCAGCCAAATTGCAGCAGCGGCTGTTCAAACCGAGCATTTTGCTGCACAGGCAGTGAATGCAGAGCATATTGCAAAGGGCAGTATCCTACCTCAGCATTTGGCTCCTCAAAGCGTGCCTGGCACTGCCATTCAGTCCAAAACGATAACGGACCAGCATCTGGCTGACGGAGCTATCGGGAAACGGCATCTTCAGGCCGCATCCGTCGAAGAAGATACGCTGGCACCCGAGAGCGTAACCAGCCAAAAGCTCGCGCTAGGTTCGGTTGGCGGGGCCATTATTGCACAGGATGGCGTTACCTCCAGCAATATTGCCAGCCAATCGATACAGCAGCAGCACTTGGCCGCAGGCAGCGTAGGTACGAGAGCCTTGCAAGAAGGGGCCGTTCACGAGTCCCACCTGGCTGAGAGTTCCATTGCAAGCCGTCATCTGCAGAAGGAAAGCGTACGGACAGAATCGCTCGGATTCGGCTCCGTAACGACAGATAAAATCGCGGCTGGCAGCATTCTGGAGTCCTCCATCGGCGATGGAGTTATTGCGCCTCGGCATTTGGGGGACCATGCAGTAACTTCTCTGAAGCTGTCTCCGGAAAGTGTATCCACGGATAAACTGACCGACCTTGCCGTAACGACATCCAAGCTTGCCGAGGGCAGCGTATCTGCTGGAAAAATTGCAGCACAAGCGGTTCAACCCATTCATCTGTCGCCTGATGCTGTAACCGCGGAAGCGATTCAGAATCAGGCCGTAACCTCAGATAAGATTGCACCGCAAGCCGTAGAGGGCGCCCATCTGGGACTGGAAACCATCTTGGGTAAACACATTGTGCAGGAAGCCATTCATGGTTATCACTTGAAAAAGAAATCCGTCACCTTAAGCCATCTGGCCGACGAAAGCCGTTCTGCAGAAGTGTTATTTGCCGATGCCAGCATTCCGGGCACTAAGCTTGAGTCACAGTCCATTACAGAAAACCACCTCTCGCCTTCATCGGTCTCGGGTACAACACTGCAAGCACATGCCGTGAGTGGCGACAAAATCAAGCCTCTCTCCATCTCTGCTGTTCATCTGCAGGAGGCGAGTGTCCAGTCGGATCATCTGGGTGTGGAGATAATCAAGACCCAGCATATTGACGAGGACTCTGTGACCGATCGCCATATTGCTTCCGGCTCCATCAACGCTGGGCATATTCAAGATGAGAGCATTGAGTCCGCGCATCTCACGAGAGGCGCTGTTCTCTCAGAGCATATTGCCGGAGAATCGATTGATGGCGGGCATCTCACCGAGGGTGCTGTTGGCTCCAGACATGTGGAATTGTTCTCGATTCAGAGCAATCACTTGGCTCCGTATTCCATCAACTCTGCACATCTTGGAAATCAGTCCGTCAGTCATGTCCACCTGCAGCCAGACAGCGTTGGAGTTGATCAATTGCAGCCAGGTGCTGTTAAATCTCGGCAGCTGGCCGAAGGCGCTGTTCTTCCGCATCACCTGCAAACCCATTGCATCGGTTCGCAGCATATCGAAGCTGGTGCGATCACAACAGAACTTCTGCAGGATGGCGGAATAACAGGAAGCAAGATTGCAGAGGCTTCCATCACCGGGGTACATGTTGCCGATGGCTCTCTTACTGGTACTCAAATTGCCAATAGTTCCCTTACCGGCGCTCAAATCGCTGACAGCTCCATCGGCAGCAGACATCTCGGCCCTAATGCCTTCGATAACTTCGTATTAGACGAAGGTTCTGTGACTGGGGACAAAATTGCGAAGGCTTCTATCACTGGGGCGCATGTGGCCGATGGCTCTCTTACTGGCACTCAAATTGCCAATAGCTCCCTGACAGGTGATCAAATCGCTGACGGCTCCATCGGCAGCAGACATCTCGGCCCCGATGCTTTCGATAACTTCACCTTATTCGAGGGCTCGATTTCGGGAGAGCATATTGCTGCTGGCTCCCTTACCGGCGATAAAATTGCAGAGGTTTCCATATCGGCTGCGCATGTTGTCGATGGCTCCCTTACTGGCACTCAAATTGCCGATGGGTCCATTACCGGCACTCAAATCGCTGATGGCTCCATCGCCAGCCAACACCTGAGTCCCGATGCCTTCGATAACCTCACCTTAGTCGATGGTTCGGTCACTGGGGACAAAATCGCAAAGGCTTCTATTACTGGAGAGCATATTGCCGATGGCTCCCTATCCGGCAGCCAAATCGCGGGCGGTTCCTTGACTGGTTATCAAATTGCCGATGGTTCCATTGAAAGCCGCCATCTCGGCCCTGATGCCTTCGATAACCTCACCTTAGTCGACGGTTCGGTCACTGGGGACAAAATTGCAGAGGCTTCTAATTACTGGAGAGCATATCGCTGATGGCTCCATAGCCAGCCAACATCTGGGTCCCGATGCCTTCGACAACTTCACCTTATACGAGGGCTCGATTTCGGGAGAGCATATTGCTGATGGCTCCCTTACCGGCACTCAAATCGCTGATGGTTCCATTGAAAGCCGCCATCTTGGCCCTGATGCCTTCGACAACTTCACCTTAGTCGATGGTTCGATCACTGGGGACAAAATCGCAG
>NZ_ADHJ01000013.1:0-183878 GCF_000193415.1 Paenibacillus vortex V453 | reverse complement strand
TGCAGCAGAGCTCACGCCCATTCCGGATGGCTTCACGTCCATAACGCCGTGGATCATCTGAAGAAATCCTGCTGCGCTGTAATGGTGGTAGTGTGATGGTGGTTATTCATGGTTATGGTTATGGTTATGGTTATTCATGGTTATGGTTATGGTTATGGTTATGGTTATGGTTATGGTTATGGTTATGGTGGTTGTTTGATGGTGGTTTGATGGCGGTGGTGGGCATGGGCATGCTACTCTTGCGCTAACGGACAGAGGATACGTTATTTTGCTATAAAAGTGTTACTTTTGAGATTAACGGACATGAGATGCGTTATTTGTGATATGAGTCAGCAATTTGGTTGTTTTATGATGTAATAAGGGATCCTGAGTCCGCCAAATTCAAAAAACGGGCATAATTGAGGCAAATAGCGGATCTAGAGTCCGATAATATGTCGAGGACAGCGGCACGAACCAGGGTTACTCGTGAGATAGTGGTGTTGGCGACCAGGCTAGTATATTAGGTTATCTGATTATGTTCATTGCCCTTCCCCGCGTAGTCGGCTTCGCTCTTATCTACAGTGAAGATTCGTTTCACTCCAATAGACGAGTGTTATACAATGGCAACTAAAGGGGGAATGTCGCTCATGTGGCGTAAGTACAGGTTTACCCAATCGGTCTGGGCAGGCATTGCCGCCGGTATCATCCTTGGACTGATCTTGAATATGGTAGAGCATTTCACCTCATACAAAGTCTACACGCTGCTCCTGAACGTTGATTACGTGCCTGTCCTGAAGGAACTGCAGCTATCCGAACTCACCGAGTTTATGCTGCACCTTCTAATCTCCGTCCTGCTGAGCATGGCTCTAACCCTCTTCCTGCAGCAAAAAGCATGGTCTCGTAAACGCAGCATGTCTTTTGTTATCCTGGTCTGTCTTGCCGTTGGACTTCTTCTGTTCCCCACCACGGCGTTGTCCGTTCGCACACCGGCGTTGTCCGACCTCGCCGCCCTGGCGTTCTGGCTGACCGGGCATCTGGCGTATGGCCTTGCCCTGGGCTGGATGCTGACAGGGGCACGAAGGGGGTAAAGGTTGTGCTGATCACTCGAATCCACCATAGGTGATCAGATTGTAATATCCAGTGCCTTCATGTGATCAGCTTGGCTTATTCAACGCAAAGTGGCCGCTCCCATTGGAGCGACCACAGCTATATACCGGAATGCGAGGAATCCGCATTCAATTCGATTTCATTTTAAGCGAATTCTAGCGTCCCAAGGACAAGTCCTTGTCTTCCCCATCGGATTCTTCATCGTCGACGTTCGCGTCGTCACCGGATGCCGCTACTCCATCCATAAAGTCTTGAATCTGACCGCTGTTGCGCGTCAACGTGGCGACGGAAACCTCGTGCTTCTTCGCAATATCAGCCTTCGTCGTTGAAATGTTCAGCGATGAGGTTACTATATATTCTAACGCACTTGCATATCCGCCCTGTTTGCGGTACTTCGGATTGGCTTCTCTGGAGAAGCTGTTCCAGACCATCAAGAGACTGAACACTTGAAACAGCTGCTGCTCATCCTGCAATTCGTAATCCTTGCAAATCTGAGGAAACACGGACTCTGCAAGCTCGCGATGCTCATCGTCGTTCCAATCCATCCACCCCAGCTTGTCGTTAATCATCTGTTGCAATTGATCGACCTGTAGCTTAGGCTCTGCTGCTTTCGCACCAGGGAACTGGATGACTTTACCGTAAACCGTGCGTTCATCTCTTTCAAGACAACATCTTTTGTACTTTTTGCCGCTTCCGCAGTGACATAGATCGTTTCTTCCTAGCTTTTTCATTTCCTAGCTCCTATTTGAATGATTTCTTCTATTATACATGGAAAATATAAAAATGCGCATCTCAAGCCTGTCGAACTTAAGGCATGCCGGCCTTACTCGTCATCACACTCTCTTATAGGGGGGCTTCCGATAAGGAGGTACTCAGGCAAGTTAGATAGCAAAAAAAGCGCGAGTTTTCCACTATGAAAGCCGCGCTCTTTCATATTATTCTATAATATCGTCATAGCGCAAGTAGGATGTAACAAATTTGTTAGAACCTATAATAGACTTGTACCATTTTTGGTAAAGTTTCCATAGATCCGCATCATATGGCACATTTGGCCCGGCCCAATGGTCACAGACAGCGATCCCAATATCCCCTGACGCCGAGTCGTCACTTGCGCAGCCTAGCTCGATTCCTTTCTCTATGAAGTTGTCCCCAAGCGATAAACAGCTCCTTGACTCTTGTTGTTTTTGCCGGCTCGAGCGCCTCTTTTCGGAGCTGCAAGTCCCTTTATGGGACTTGCGCGAGCCGCGAGCGCGCCTTTGGAGCCTGCAAGACCCCCTAAGGGACTTGCACTGGCCGCGCCTTACCTCAGCGGATATACCAGCTGGATATCCTTTACCGGGGCCAGCCCTTCATACAGCGCATGATTATGGTCTGCGCCTACAATACATAATAGCCGTTTTCCCGCATGCTGCCCAATAGCATTCTTGATTCGCTGATTCATGATCAGATGCCTGCATACCCACCTGAGTAGATGGGCCTGCGGATTGATTCGCTCCAGCCATTCATACTTCTCCTTCGTAACCCGATCGTACGCTGCTGAATTTAGAGGAATCGGACCCGATGCCCAAGTCGACAGCTGCCGCTCAAACCACTCATCCAGCTCGGCATTTAACTGCTGCTTTTGCAGCTCGCCGTAACTGTGAAAAGGGTCAAAATCGTTCCACACATCAAGCAAGCTCTACCCAATCCATCGGCACGAACTCATATTTCTTCTCTTCGCATAACGGAAAGATCAAATCCCAATACTCGCTGGCTGGCTGGCTCACCCCAGTATCCACGATGGGATCTGTCCTGCTGGTACTGCTTCCAACTGCTCGGAAGGACCTCTCCACAAATAACATCCGGTTCGAACTCAAGAATGAGCTCCTTAATGACATCCAGGGTCAAGTTGTACTTCTGCCTCAGCCCCTCGTCATGGGTCACTCCCAATATGCCAACCGTGGTCACGATAAATCCTTCCACCTTGCCCACATTTCTTGCGGATTCAGCACATACACCCCGTCATTCCTGAACATGAAATGGTGCATGATGAACTCTCGGCGAAGGGTCGCAAAATCCTCATGATAGCCCTTAATGAACTCATTGATCTCCTTCTCGCTGTACTTTCGTTCCTTTTCAAGCTGAGATACCATATGCGTGAGCACGATGAGTTTCTTCTTCAGCTGGGCAGGAATACTCTTCAATTTCCCATCGGAAGTGAAAAAGCTCTTCATAACGGAATCCTTCATCCGTTGATCCTCATCCAACACGCGCTCCGAGCCGCCAGTTGAACGTACTCTTTGATAGATCAGGTTTTCCGTCGCCGTCGCGGTATTTCTAATAAAATAATCATTCAGCGAAAAAAAGATCGTGTTCTTGTCCCTGCGCTCATTAATGAGACTCGCTTCCCGCAGCTTGGCAGCATGATGGGTGATCGTCGCCGGTGTGACGCCAATCTTCTCAGCCAGAAGCTGTCCGTTCAACTCCCCTTCGGCAAGCAGGATGAGCATCTTGATTCGGGTCGGGTCCGCCAGCGCTTTATGATAACTGACCACTTTGTCCAATTGCATAGCCAATCCTCAGCTCCCTAAATAATTTAACAACCATCTAATTTATCAATCGTTAAATTAGATGTTAAACCATGAGGAATAAAATGTAAACCTATCCATGATAAATAGGCTTCAATAGCAAAACTAAGAAACCCGCCCTTCTATCGAAGGAACGGGTCTCTAATGACTCTGGTTGTTACTCGGCGCTCGGCCTGATTTGCACACTGCGGCTAATCGCTGCGTCCCAGCTTACACAACCGCCGCGTCTACTCTGCTCTGATCGGCATTTTGACATCTCTTGCATACCTTAAGCGCCGTGCCGTCAGACTTGTTGGCAACGTAGAGCAGCTTAATGCGCGAAGTGCTGCATACCGGGCATGTGCCGCGACCGCGTGATGGCATGTTCCATAGTGCGCGGCCCCGTTTGGTTTTGGCCATGATTCATATCCCCTTTATTTCATAATCTCTCTAATGATCTTGCGAACCCATACACATATACAGCTCGTCCACAATGCGCTTCACCTTTGTTATATGAAGTCTGATCTTTAGGATTCACGCGCTGCTATACCTGTGCAATTCCATTATAGAGGAAGGCGTGCCGCCAAATATAGGGAATAAATGCTTATGAATTCTTTTTTACATACATGGCTTCGTGCCTGCCGTTAAGGGCTCCATATTCGGTGTATATCCGGAACATCTGATTGTTGGAAGCTAAGCTGGTACACGTCAGGGTTGGACAGAGCCTCCCACTCTCGGAAACCGATTCGGTTATCGTAATACTTCAACAGGAGCGAGATCAGATTGCCATGTGACACGATGACGGCATTTTGGCTGGGACTCTGCAATATCTCCTCCACTACACGAACCGCACGATTCATCGCCCTGTTGCTGGATTCTCCGCCCTCATAACACAGGTCCATATCATCATAGGTTCTGCGCAGCATCTCGCGCCATGCAGGAACGTTCTTGCCCGATAGAACTCTCTCCATTAGCCTCTCGTCCCGTTTAATCTGTATGCCCATGCGATCCGCCAAAGGCGATATGGTGTCATAGGCTCTGCGATAAGTGCTCGAAACCATATGGTCTATCCCTTTGTCGGACAGAAATTCCGCAAGCGCATGCGATTGCCGGACCCCCTCCCCTAGTTAACGGAGCATCCGCAGCTTGTCCCTCCGCTTGGCAATGCCGCACGACGTATAATTTTTTCATGGAATTGGCACCTCCTTAACCCATTAATCCTTGTGAACCCTTGATAAGGCTCATGGCTGCATGACCGGTCAGATTGAGGTCACCATCATCCAACATAAGGCGAACTCTCTACGGTTAAAAAAGGCGGGCAATAAATTCGGTTTATCTCACAATCGGCCCAACCCAAGTTTCCGATAGGAGGAATCATTCGATGCCAAGCTTCATCCGCCTGCTTCCGAACAGCTTTATCCGCGTGATCTTCATACCCGGACGCGGTGAGGCAACCGACAATCAAAATCCAAACGCATTGACGGATACTAGAAAACCGAGTGATAACGAGGGATTCCCCCCTTTTTCTCACTCGGTTATTTACTAGTGCACTGCAGAGCTGCCCGGTTTTCCTAAAGCTTGCTCAATATCTGTTCTATGATCTGCTGATCCAAAACGGTATTATGACCCGATATACAAGTGTCAAAATCCATTTCTTTATAGTTCAGCAGTGTCCGAATATAAATTTCCTTGTCTACGTATAGGCTTGGAATGATTTCATCCATGGAGTCTCCGACATTATCGCCAACATGGATCACCCTGTCCGCTTCATCCAGTACACTTATGGAATCCACAGTATGTCCTGGCGTATACATGATTCGTATATGGTCCTCAGGGAAATATAATTCGTTATCGAATGTCAGATTGGGAAGGACCAATTCTGCTTCACCCTCAATGAATCTCTTGTTTTTCTGGATCATGTCTTCCCAGCCGGAATCCATCATGTCCCTGCATAGCTTGTGAGATACGATGGTGCAGTCCCGGAACGAACCATTCCCCCATATATGATCCCAATGATGATGTGTATTGATCACAATGATGGGCTTGTGGTCGTGCTTTATGTATTCTTTAACTGGTTCGATGTTCAAAGATCCCAGACCCGTATCAATGATGTAATTATTCCGGTCTCCCATAATAAGCTGGACATTTAAATCCCATCCCGAGGGGATATGGTTGGTAAACAAAACGCTTCTATTCTTTATCTTTTGAATTTTCATCATTCACTCTCGCTATCTGTCATTTTTTCGATCATGAAGCTTACTCGTAATTGTGTTCTTATCAGATTCTATGACGCGTGTTAGTCTAAAGTCAACATGGAATGCGCGTGTTTACTCTAACTTGTTAGTCGCTTCGCTCTTAACTTTTTTTCCGGAATATGGTTTATACCACCCTCCGATATGTTACCATACACCATGGTAGATCCAGGAAGATATTTTGAAGGAGGTACTTATGAGCTATCGCGGATCAGTAGTTTTACGATAACGAAAGTAACTTCGAGAAGTACATGTTGCGGAGGCAATGGCAGGAGAACGCCAACGATACGTTAGAGAAGCCCGTCATCTCGCAGCTGCTCGGGGATATCTCCGATCAGCATATTTTGGACCTCGGGTGCGGAGATGCCGGATATGGCGCCGAACTGCTGGATAAGGGCTGTTCCACTTATGTCGGCATCGAGGGTTCCCGCAATATGGTCGAAGCCGCCTCCAGTTCACTTGCAGCTTACAGCAATGGTACCGTAGTACACACGATGATAGAGGATTATACGTACCCGCCAGATGCCTACGATCTGGTGCTGTCCAGACTTGCCATTCATTACCTTCAGGATATTGAGCATGTCTTCCGCTGCATTCATCAGACCTTGAAGCCAAGCGGCCGGTTGATCTTCTCCGTCGAGCATCCCGTCATCACCTCCACGCTTCAGCCATCGGGCACAAGAACCAACTGGGTGGTGGACCATTACTTTAACGAGGGCTACCGCGAACAACAATGGCTCGGCGGCACCGTTCATAAATACCATCGTACCGTCGAGGCTTACTTCCGAGCGATGCAGAAAGCCGGCTTTATCGTCGAACAGCTTCGGGAGTCCAAGCCGGTGCGAGAGCATTTTACGAACGACGAAACCTATGAGCGCAGGCTCAGAATTCCGTTGTTCCTGTTTCTTGTGGGAAGAAAGAATGCGTAATACATACCATTTCGAATAAAAAAGCACCCGTCCACTTCAATGAAGGGAACGGGTGCTTCTTGTTCTTCTGTTTAGGATGATTGTGGAATAGCGGGAACGCCTGCATAAACTCATCCGTTAATCGTCAACTCCTCTTACGAGGTTCTGCCTGCCTTGCTGCCTTTATTGAATCCTTCAGACCTGCGTTTACGGGCTTGGCCATCCTTGGGCTTATTCGTTACTTCCGCCTTTAGCTTACGTGCCATCTCTGAATACGGATTACTAACTGCGTCCACCTTGGGTTTACGCGCGGTATCCGTGCTCGAATGGCGCACTGCGTCCGGCTTCGGCTTGCGTGCCGTGTCGGCCTTCGGTTTGCGGGCTGCATCACCCTTGGGCTTAGCAGGTCTGGCCGCCGCCGACTTGGCATTGCCCGGTCTTGCCGAGCCCGATTTCGGGGAACGGTCCACCTTGGCGGATCTTAATGAACTCGACATCGGAAAGTCATGATCTTTAACCTCGGGAATGGACTTTCCGATGAGTTTTTCAATATCGCGGAGAAAAGGAATCTCGTCCACTTCGCAGAACGAAATCGCCGTCCCGCTAAGGCCCGCACGCCCTGTGCGGCCAATCCGGTGAACGTACGTTTCCGGGATATTAGGAAGATTAAAGTTAATGACATGCGACAATTCGTCAATGTCGATGCCTCTGGCGGCGATATCCGTCGCCACCAGCACCCGGGTCTCCCCGCTCTTGAAATTCTTCAATGCCGTCTGGCGGCTGACCTGGGATTTGTTGCCGTGAATGGCTTGTGCCGTAATATTCACCTTGGTCAGATCGCGCACAACTCGGTCAGCGCCGCGCTTCGTACGAGTAAAGACCAATGCGGACACGATGGATGGATCCTTCATCAGCTCATTCAATTGCTTCTGTTTATTCCCGGTTTCCAGCAGATACACCGATTGCTTGATTCGTTCAGCCGTAGAAGATACCGGTGTGATCTCAACTTTTACGGGATTCTGCAGCAATGTTTTTACAAGCTGGGTGATCTCCGCAGGCATCGTGGCCGAGAAGAAGAGCGTTTGCTTTTTGCTCGGCATTTTGGAGATAATACGTTTCACGTCATGGATAAAACCCATATCCAGCATACGGTCAGCCTCATCCAGCACCAGAATCTCCACATGCTGCAGATCGATACGCTTCTGATTCATGAGATCCAGCAGTCGGCCCGGGGTCGCAATCAGGATGTCCGCACCTTGCTGGAGCGCCCGTTCCTGTGTCTTCTGCGAAACGCCGCCAACAATAGCGGTAGAACGCAATTTCGTGAACTGGCTGTAGGCCTTGACGTTATCCGAAATTTGCAGGGCAAGCTCCCGGGTCGGCGACAATACCAATGCACGAATGCGTCGCGCCATGCCCGGTTTAGGGGGTTGTTCGTTCAATAACTGGATCATGGGTACCGAAAAAGCGGCTGTTTTCCCTGTTCCGGTCTGGGCACAGCCCAGCAAGTCTCTGCCGGCCAGCACAGCCGGGATCGCCTGAGCCTGGATCGGCGTTGGCTCCTTGTAATTCTCCTTCGCTAAAGCCTTAAGAATTACAGGGGATATATTTAAATCTTGAAATGTCATGGAATCTCCTTTATGGTGAATAGCTATATTTTTCGCATCACGTAACATGGGGCATCTCTTCTTAGAGTCTCCACAAGCCGTTCCTTTACGTCATAACACATAACGATACCACAGATTGGTACAAAAAAAGAAGCGGAATTTTTCTCCGCTTCTCTGGTTTAAGCTCCAAACCGCTGCCGATACCCGCATTTTCTGCATAATTCCTCAACGGCTTCCCGCCGCGAAAAGCCATCCACGAGATTATTCGCCCGCTCCCCGTCCACGATGTCCGAGAAGGATTTCTGATGAATATTCCCCAGGTTGATGACACCTTCCCCATCCAGACAGCATGGCACAACCGTGCCGTCCACAAGAATGGCCGCCTGGCTGCGAAGCGCATGACAGAAGCCTTTTCCTTCATCCTCCGGCGCTGTCAGGCTTGGCCACTGGAACTCGTAATCCTGGTTCAGATAGACGTGATCCGCCACCCTCACGCCCCCGCCGGGTTCAACCCTCTCCTCGATTCGGTAGTCCAGATTAAATTCCTGCTCCAATATTTCGAGCGTCTGGCGATTTCGGCTCTCCTCCAGATTGGTTGCGTTGTCCTGAGTCAGGTTCCATAAACGGAATGAAAAGATGACCTTAAACTCCTCTGCGGCACGGACAAAGGATAGAATCTCCCGTAAGTATCCCTCGCGGTTCGTTGAACCTTCGTGTCCATCAAAGCTGTGGAGGGAGAAATTCATCTGTCTCAGCGCTGGCTTGCCCAGCAGCTTATGCCGGTTCTTCGCGATCAACGTGCCGTTGGTCGTGATGTTGACCTTGAATCCTTTTTCATGGCTGATATCCAGCAGTTCGTCGATCTTCGGATGGAGCAGCGGCTCCCCCTTCACGTGCAGATAAATATAACGGGTGTGCGGCTTGATCTCGTCCAATCTTCTCGCAAAATCCTCTACCTTGATGAAGTTGGCCTTGCGCTCCGTCGGCGGACAAAACGTGCAAGCCAAGTTGCAAATACTCGTAATCTCTATGTAAACTTTCTTAAACGTCTTCAAGATGTTATCCCCAATCCAGTTGTCTATGATTGCATGGTGATTTGCTAGCTTACTCGCTTGCCAATCCCTCATATCGTACCATAGGCGGGCCTATACAGCTACAACTACAGATGCTATCAGATGCCATTCTGTCTTCCATTTTCCTTCTTCTTCATTCAAGGCAATATAATACCAAAACTTACGTTCTTCAAGTAGCATTTTATCTTCAAGTGATTTGACGGTTACTATTATCGACCCCTTTTGAGCGCCTTCATAGTTACTTTCATCAAGCGGTGTGAATTGTGGTACATCATTTTCTCGTTCAGGAACCTCTGTCCCGGTTTTCTGTTCCGTATTAGTAGGTATCGCTGTTGCATTCTACAACCGCTAAGTAAAATACTAAAAACAATGATAGCAGCGCATATCTTTCTTCATACGGTCCCTCCTATAAAAGAACCGCGCGGAAGCGCGGTTCTTTTAAACATGCAGCTACAAATAATCGAAGGCACGGGAATCCCCGGGCTTATTTTTACTCGCGCAGATGGTTGTACTAACGCAGCTTATTTTGAATCGTTGTCGTCATTCTCTGCAGCATCGCCAGCTTTGTTACCCAATGCTGCGCCTGCGATACCACCTGCAATCGTGCCGATTGGACCCAATATGGAACCAACGGCAGCACCTACGACGCCACCGCCTGCAGTTCCTAAGGCTTCTCCAGCGTCAATATCCATGTTGGTCGTGTCGCGGTCAGAATCAACCTTTTGATTACGATCATTTTTATTAGCCATCCATCTCACTCCTTCGACATTGTGATAGGAACAGCTCCATCTTGCCAGACGTTGTTCCAAACCATATCTTGCCCTAACGGATCTGAAAGAATTCTTAAAAGTATAACCTGCTCAGATCTTTGTCCACTCCAAAATAGGTTGCGTATTTTAGACGATGTTTGCGGATTATGGGATTATGTAAACGGTACCAAGACTGCTACAATGAACATGCAATTACGAAATGAATGCAAGACTGACTTCGCCTTTGGATAACGCTTCAAGAAGCCCCGCAGAGCGCTCTCTCAGCAATCTATCCATTTCCTGATCCAAAGGATTTGCGGTCTCTGCCTTCATCCCGCCGGCCTTGCCATGAGCTTCAATTCATAACTGGGCTGCAGCTACATGGTTTCTTAAGATTTCTTCTTCTTCCGAATAGGATGGGAGCTTGCTCCGCCATACATGGACTTGCAGAAGCATAACAGCTGCATTCTTCCCTACGTATAACCGCTCTCCCTCCGCATAGACCTGATCTCCAATCGCCAGCCCCTTTTTCGAAAAGCTGTCGATGTCCGTGATCAGTGTATTCGGAGCATTGTCCACGCTGTCAGTGGCAATCGTATATAATTCACCGTTCGGACACTTCAGGTTCACCGTTCGATCAAAGATGGTGTGTACCGTCCCATAAAATTTCAAGCTTCTTATTTGTTGAAGGAATCCCGCATCGCAAGAGATGGCTGCGCTTACAACACAAACGGCTTCAGTACTGGTTTTCTTCCGCAGCTTCCCGTCATATCGCCTCCTTAGCTTACAAATGGACAAGTGCTGTCTTTTGTCAGGCTATCCCTTTGAATGTTTCATTCACCTTGGATCGGCCATGCCTTAGTTGTGGATAAATGACCTTAGAGCTATACTGAATTCAAAATTAGCCAATATATAAACGTCGAACATATAACAGGTGAATGACTTTCCACTGCCAAAAGGATATTTTGTGAATTATATCACAGTTGAAGTTACGAACCGCTCCTGACACCCTTATTGTAATCCAGGGCTACACTCCGGTCATTGTACAGCGAAACTAAAAACATCGCATATTCACTGTGCACATTGCACAATGAGAACAAAAACAAAGGTGTGTGTTAAGAATGCTTACCATCAGGGACATCCTTCAGATCAAAGCGATCGAAGGCATTAAACTCGTTGCAGGTTCGGCAGGAATTGATCACCAAATATCCATTGTGAATATTATTGAAAATCCGGATGTATTCGATTGGCTGGCTTCGAATGAGCTGCTCTTATCCACCGGATATATTTTTAAAGATAGCGAGGAGCTGCAGAATCGGGTCATTCATGAATTGGCCGAGAACAACTGCGCGGGCCTGTGCATCACAATGAAACGTTATTTTGACCGTATTCCGCAAAACATGATCGATCTGGCGAACAAGTATGGGCTTCCGCTGCTGGAGCTCCCTTTTGAATACACGCTGTCCAAGGTGATCGCGATCATTAATGAGAAGACCAATGCCGATTATGACGCGCTGAATCGCAGATCGCTCGACCTGCATAATACGCTGTTCAAAATTCCGCTGGAAGGGGGCGGTATCGAACAAATTTCGGCGGAGCTAGCCGACATCGTCCATAATCCGATCCTGATTCTTGATCAGGGTTGGAATTTGCTCTGCTATACAGATCATCCGGATAATAAGACGCCGCTGCATGAGTTCTTGTCGATCCAGAAGAACAGGCCCATCTTCCCGTCCGAGTTTACCGAGGCGATCCCGACATACGTAAGCGAAATCAAGAAATCGATCCAGCGCGACTACGATCACAAGCATCAAACCTTCAAATGCCGCATCATGCCGATCTCGGTGTCCAGCCATGTGTACGGATACATCGTCATCTTCCAAACCGTTCGCAAGCTGACCGAAGTCGATAATTTGGCGTTAGAGCACCCGACACCCGAATCAGTACCTCGGGCGGGACAAGTATTTTAGGCATTTGCATCCTCTCCAACGTTTCATTGGACCTTATTGTATCCGTCTTCCAGGATACGGAAAAGGTTCCAGAGTCCTTCATATCAAAAGGCGTTGGAGTATGCATTTTGGAAGAATCGGGCCTTTCATGCTCCAATATGGTACAGAAGCCCCGATATGCATTTTTTATCTCTAGCTTAGTGACAGCCTTAGTTGGTATTTTAGTGTTGTCCTAATAAAAACAGCCATAAAGGGATACCTTCCATGGCTGTTCGCGCTTGCTCATATTTCGTTTCACTGACCCTCAACTAGCTCTTAATAAACACAATTTTTACGCCAACCACCTGCTCCTGCCCATTCACGGCCTTATACACACCATATGCACCATCGCCCATGTCGGTACGAGATACGACGCCCCCATCCAGGACACCCGCTTCTTCTCCGCTCTCGGTGATGTCGCAGCAGGCATAATACCATTCCGTATCCGTATCCGAGCTGCCCGAGGTCGAATCCGCGTCAGGAATTCGGTACTTTTGAATATCAAAAATACCCGCCTGCCCGCTATCCACCCCAGCTACAAATGGACACTTGATCCACTCCAGGAATGCCCCCTGTTCAACTGCCGAGTGATGGTAAGCCGTTAGCTTGGCGTTGGCTTCGCCCCAATCCGGGATCTCCACCTTCTCCACTTCCCCTACCCACGTTCCATTCAATACGCCTTCCAACACGCCCATAATAATAATGTTCGTATCCAATTCATAACAAGGATCGGCCACAACCAATTGCCCGGAATTCACTTCAAAATCGCCCAGTTGAATGATCAATGAAGATACCTCCAATAACTCCGTATGATGGTTTTATTTTAGCACGTATGATGCGGAGAGTTTAAATGGGGTTCCTGCCTCTAATTTGACATGCCTCTCGAATCTTATTGCAAAGCTTCCGCAAGGATGACTTCCTTCGTGTGCTCCGCCTGGCTCAGGATGTTCGACTCGATGTATATCTTGATTTCGATTATAGAAAAACCGCTCCAATATAACCGAAACGAAGGAGCGGTTTGTATACAATAATTTTCAATTAATGAATCAATAAATCTACCTTAGACAAAACCTCATTCAAGGTCTCCTTAGGAACTCTGCAAATAAACTTGGCTTGGCGAGATTGCCAATCGAGACTCTTGATTTGATCAGAAAGAATAACCCCTTCTATCGGTAAATCCTGAGGAATAACAACCTCAAAGGGGTAGCCTTTAGCCTTGGAAGTAACCGGACAAAATAAGGCTAAACCGACCTTACCGTTATACGTTACAGGTGAGAGTACAAGAGCTGGCCGTTTCCCCGATTGCTCATGACCAGATTGAGGATTAAACTGAATCCATACCAAGTCGCCACGATCAGGAATGTATTGTTCTTTTACCATGACTCCCGTCCTTGCGGCTCACCCGTTTGAACCTCGGAATGGATATTATCAGGCGTTATTTTCGAAAGTAGATCTTCCAGTGTGTTGGTCCGTGGTTTGATGACGAGATGACCATCTTCAACGTCAAGATCGATTTCTGATCCCTCCTCAAGTCCTATCTCCATGGCCAGTGCCTTTGGGATGCGAATGCCTAAACTGTTTCCCCATTTTTGAACTTGCGACATGCTACCACCTCACACAAATGTTTATACAAAGTATAAACATTATTCGGAATGAAGTCAAATTATCGACCTTTAATAAATTATACAAGATCCTTTGATTACCTCCTGAAGGCAGGATTCGTTTTCTTCTTCTTCGTCCCGCTACACAATCACCACAAAAAACGCACCTCCCTATAGAGATGCGTTTTTCACTGGCTCTCATATGCTACAACCACATGTTACCTGTTGCTTGCAGGGTTACTCCGGGATATTCCCCCCGGCCACCCGGTCGCCGGAATTTCCGGATGGATCGGTTACTTCGTCATCCTCGCCGGCATGAATGATCAGCGAGCGTCCCAAAACGGAGTTCGGCTGGTTCTTTCCAAGAGTTCCATGCTGGATGATCATCTCCGCTTCCACGGTACCGTCTGCACCTACGACCAGATTCGGCATATCGCCAACATGGCTTCCTTGTGGATGCTTGAGGCCATGATGCTTGTCAGTCGGATTAAAATGCCCACCAGCAGATTTGAAATCTCTATCTTTGATCGTGTTCTCATGTACATGGAACCCATGTTTTCCTGGTGTGAGGCCAGATGCGGTAATCTTCACCTTTACCCCGTCATTGATCTGCTCCAAGGTAGCGGAGCCAACAGACTCTCCTGCCGCATTGTACAGCTTGACTACAAGATGCCCCAGAGTTTCCTCCCTGAAAGCCTGGTCCCAGAACACCGGTTGGTTAACCGGATCCGAAACCATGCGAGCGGGTACATCGCTGCTGCCGGTAGGAAACTTAGAATCCGAAGCCGCCGTTCCTTGTTTCGCAAACGGGCCGTCAGCGGTGAAGTTGTCCTTGCCGTTAACATAGTGGCTTATTTTAGACATCGAATGTTTTTTCGCATCTAAGGTTCCTTCGGGATTCGCAGCAGCGAACAAAATTCCTGTAAACAGCAGGGCTCCGGCCACAAATGCGCCAGCCATATATTTTAACTTGTTGGTCTTCTTTTTCACTTCATCGCCTCCTGAATAATGTTATTCATTCATCTCCCAATCCCCTGATTTTATACGTCTAAGTCGTTATTTTATGGGATGAGGCGTTCGGTAATAGTCATTAATTCCAAAGATATTTACAATCAATAAATAAACTCATACTTTCTATAATATCCAGATACTGAACAGAAAAAGAGAGGGGCTCCGATAACGGCTTTAACGCCCCTCTGGCAAAATGAGTTCTCTCATCCGATCCGTATGTTTGGCCGAAACCACATATACATCTTCTCCCCAATCCTTGAAACCGTAGCTGAACACACTTTCATGACCCTCTTCTCCCAACCACAGCTTGATGGCATGAATCGGAGATTGCTGGGCATAGATGACCATCACGTCGTAATCCGGGTCCGTTCGTTTGGCATCATCCGGCTGCTTGCGAGCGGCAAGGATCGCTTCCTCAAATGCGATTACAGCCTTCTCATCCTTGAAAGACAGCAGTGTATCCCCATTCATCTCGTCCCATGTCTCGAACGCTGAAATCCGGATTTCGGCAACCTGTTCGTCTAGAAGCTGCATCGTCTCCCAACCGGGTTCCTTATCGCAACCTACCAATAGAGCCGTTATGTAGAGCATCATGATCATTAATAAGCGCTTCATTAAACCGTCCTTCCTTATCTACGAAAATAACATTATTGGATGACCCCATGCAGCTTCAGCTTGTCCATCAGCATGGTTCTGTACGTCTCTTGATCATAAAGGGAGTTGTTGATTCGCTCCTTGTTCAGTCCGAGACTGTCCAAGATCCGGTGCTCCAGCTTGCGCCGGGCTTCCAATACTTCCAGCGTCCCTTCAACGCCCTCCAGCGCATCGTGCTTCACCATGCCGACGGTCACCGGATTCTGGATGAAGCAGCACTCAAAAATCATGACAACAGGTTCATCTAACGTCTGCTCCCCAAATGCCTCCCACCGCTCGGTGATGAGTCTCCTGTTGAGGTCCAGCGGAAGCTCGTAAACATCCTGCTTGGACAAGGAATGATATTTAGGTCATCCGGAAAAGAGGTACCGTATTCGTTCTTCAGCTTCTGGTAGGGCAGGAGATACCAGCGGCCTTTTGGGGCTTTGGGGCGGCTCGCTCGATCAATATTAAAGGCGCCTGCGGCTGCAGCAACTGCCCAAATTCTTCTTCAGTCACACACGCCGTTCCCTCATAATCCGCCGGATGGTCAACATCCCCTTCCAACACAAGCCGGGCCTCGATGTTTCTTTCGGTTAAAATATCATAAATCATACGGGACGTCGTCGATTTGCCGAATCCCGGCAGACCTTCGACCATGATCAATTTTGTCTTCATTACAATTCCTCTTCAAATCTCAAAAATAATGGCAGCTTCAAGTTATTCTGTGTGGGCCAGCTGATATCCTCTTGTTTATACAAAAAGACTCCGGACGTATTGCGTCCGCAGCCTTCTTTCATGAAGATCCACTCATCTCAATGGTTATCGGGCCGTAGATCACTCATTTAAATGCATATAAACAATTGCTGAAGCGCATACGGTGGAGACAGATATTGAGCAGGACGGAACCAATGAGATTGTTGCTACAGTTGGTACTGCTGCCCAAACATCAATTTACAAAATTAAGAATGCTCATATCGTAGCAACAAATCTAAACGAAACGCTGGAGGCACAGGAAGTGACATATGATAAAGAATCCAATACTTTTGTAAGCGGTGTGAAGATTTGGAGAGTCAAAGGTGAGGAATTAGTGAGTTCAAAATAATTCGAGCCTTGGCTCTTTTTTTTGACTAAAACATATTATCAATTACTTAAGTTTCATTAAACGTTGGATAAAACGAGAATCCTGAACTCCATACTCATCAGCCCCTATTTCTCTCCAAGGACAACCCTTCATACTTAGTGATCACCCTACCAGACCAGCGCTCATATCTATTCGCCTTTATACTATAGACATCTCTTTTTTAACGGACTATAATGACAAAAGCGCTCGAAAAAACGAACATTAAGGCGGTAAACATGAGTAAATATATGCAATTGTTTCAAGGGACTTCTTTTTCAAGCAAATCTCCCACCGAAATTCAAGTGTTAACAGACTGTCTATATTGCATCAATGCGGACGGAATGATTGAGCGAGTCGTGGCACCGGAAGACACCGAATATCAATCCTTGCTGGATTCGTATCAGGGCAGCGACAGCTTTCATCGATTAGAGGAGGGACAGTATTTCCTTCCGGGTTTTGTTGACTTGCATGTTCATGCCCCGCAGTGGGCTCAATCTGGAACCGCTTTGGACATTCCGCTCTATGACTGGCTCAACACCTATACCTTCCCGCTGGAATCGAAATTCTCCGATCTCGAGTTTGCGCAAAAGGTCTACGAGGATTTGGTAAGCACCCTGCTGGCCAACGGAACCACGACGGCGCTTTATTTTGCCACGGTGCATAAGGAAGCCAGCCTGCTGTTAGCCGAAATCTGTGCGGGCAAAGGCCAGCGTGGACTTGTTGGGAAGGTCGTCATGGACGATCCCGAGCAAAATCCGGATTACTACCGCGATGCAGACACATCCACAGCATTGGTGGATACGGAAGCATTTATTATCGCTGTTAAGGAACTCGCCAAGACCACGAAACAAGGCGTGTATCCCGTCGTCACCCCACGATTCATTCCAAGCTGTACCGATGCGGGGCTGAAGGGTTTGGGCGAGCTGGCAGCCAAATACGATACGTATGTGCAGTCCCACTGCAGCGAAAGCGATTGGGCACACGGTCATGTGAAGGATCGATTCCAGAAAAACGATGCGTTTGCCTTGCATGATTTTGGCCTGCTGCGTGATAAATCGGTCATGGCTCATTGTAATTTTCTCGATGATCAGGATGCCGAATTATTCGCTGACACCGGAACCGCTATCGCGCATTGCCCGATATCCAACGCCTATTTCGCCAATAGCGTCATCCCGGTTGCTCGCTTCCATGCCCACAATGTTGAGATTGGTTTGGGCTCTGATCTATCCGGCGGCTTCTCGCCCAGTCTCTTCGATAATATAAGACAAGCCGTGATGTCTTCGAGGATGCTGGAGGATGGCGTGAACACCTCCCTTCCGGCTGCCGAGCGCGGCGTACCCAAGTCGCGGATCACGGTCCATGAGGCATTCTATCTGGCTACGGCCGGAGGCGGTGAAAGCCTAAGCTTGCCGATTGGCCGTATTCAGGAAAACTACGTATGGGATGTGCAGGTGATCGATACGAGACTGCCGTCCGCGAAGCTGCCGATTTTTGATGAGTTGGAGGACGTACAAGATATTTTTCAGAAGATTATGTATCTCGCACGGCCTGAACATATTCGCGAGGTCTGGGTACAAGGAGAAAAGGTTCATTCACGCTAAGATATATCGCAATTAATCCAAACATTCGAGGTGTCCATCGGAGTGAAAACACAAGCAGACAAACAAGATAACACGCAAACGAACTCACAGCATTTAACGGTTCCGCCTGACGGTAAAATATCTGTCGGAAAATCCGCCATTCTCGGTTTACAGCATGTCGTCGCGATGGACGTTTATGTTGTTCCTTTCCTAATTGCCATGTTAATCGGCTTAGCGCCCAATCAATCCAGTGCATTAATTCAATCCACGTTTATTGCAGCCGGGGTTGCCACGATTGTGCAAACGTATTTCTGCATGAAGCTGCCGATGGCGCAAGGTCCATCCTATGTTCCTCTTGGTGCAATTGTTGCGATTTATGCCGCCAGCGGAGGCGGGGAGCTCGGTTGGAGCTCCGTGCTGGGTGCCAGCCTGGTGGGTGCAATCCTCGTGATGATTTTGGGGTATACGGGAGTTTTCAATAAAATCGTGAAATCCTTCATCCCGCCCATTGTCGGGGGCACCATCATCTTCATTGTAGGTCTGTCTTTATTGCCGGTTGCCATCCGGGACAATATTTACGGCGCCACGGACGCAACCATTAATCAAAACGTGCTGCTGGCCCTGATCTCAGCGGCTGCACTCATCCTGTTCGTGATCCTTGGATCCCTGTTCCGAACGCGAGGCGCGATATTCCGGGTTACGTCCGTCATGATCGCGTTAATTATCGGCTGTATCTCGGCCAACTTGATGGGTGTGCTGGATTTCAGCGCTGTCGCCAGCGCCAGCTGGTTCAGCATGCCGCAGATACCATTTAAGGATTTTGGCTTTTCGTTCGACTTGTCGGCGATTATCACCATGGTCATCATCTATCTCGTCCTGCTGGCGGAGACGACAGGTACATGGTTTGCCATCAGCAACGTCATTGATAAACCGTTAACGGATAAAAATATTAATCGGGGCGTCATCGGCGAAGGAATCAGCTGCCTGATTGCTTCAGGACTCGGCTCCACGCCGGTCACCGGTTACTCTACCAATGCAGGCATTATCTCCATCACGGGCGTGGCAAGCCGCCGAGTCTTTCTTGCGGTAGGCGGATGGTTTGTCCTCTTCGGTTGTTCAGGCAAACTGGCCGCTTTGATCTCCTCAATTCCAACCGCCGTCATCGGAGGCGTATTCGCCATCGTCTGCGGGATCATCTCGATTAACGGGATCCAGGTTATGAAGAACGAGAAAATCGGTGAAAAAGAAATGTACATTATCGCCATACCGATGATTTTGACGTTAGCGTTAGTACTCATTCCTAAAGACTTCTTATATACATTGCCTACATTCGTGCAGTATTTGTTCGGTTCACCCATACTAGCGGCTGCTCTTGCAGCGATTGTATTGAATAAATTGCTGCCTAGCGCGAAGTAAAATGGTAAGGCCATCGTAATCACACATGCTAAACACGACTGCCCCCAAAGGAACTACGTCAGCGTAGGCTTTAGGGGCAGTCTTTTACATATGAGCCTTGCGGTTGAGCGGGAATTACCGTCCCATGCAAAGCTACGATTCAGTTCGCAGTTTATAACTCTTCTACCTTGGGAAGTAGGGGGGTTGTGGATTTTTTCCGTATCCATATCGGCAGAAGCTGCGGCGTAGCAATGCCAAGCAGAACAACGATGATCCCAACCCATCGAAGCAACGACACCTCTTCATGCAAAATTAACACCGAAGCTACCACGGCTGCCGGAAGTTCCGCCGCACCCAGTATCGCGCCCAGACCTGAGCCCAGCTTCGGGACACCAATGGAAAAGAAAAGGACCGGAATCACGATGCCCAGCAGCCCTAAAGGAAGACCAAACTTCCAAAGTCCGTCTGGAATCGCACCATCATAAATGAAGGAAGGCGAGAAAACCATCAAAATAATGATCAGGGCACTAGTGGTCATATACAAGCTTTTATTCACCGCAGGCACTTGTGTAGCCACCCTCCCGCTTACGAATATATAGAAGGCAAACGACACGGCCGACATTAAGCCGAAAATAACACCTTTGGCCGTAATCCCACCAACACTTGGTTCAAGAATCCCCCCTGCTAAGATCGTACCGATAAGAAGGATGAGCATCGAAATGCATTTCTCGCGACTCGGGAACTTTCTATCAACGATAGCCTCCAGAATGACCCCAATCCAAGTAAATTGAAATAAAAGAACGATCGCAATCGAAGCAGGCAATTCCTCCACGGCAAATCCGTAGAATATGCCCGTCAAACTGATCGTGATGCCAGCAACTAATAACGAGAGGCCCAGCTTCATGCCCAGCTTTTTTCGCGAAAATAACAAGACCAACAGGAGCAGCATGACCCATCCAAAAAAGTACTGTGATCCTACCAGCTGCTGCATGCTGAATCCATCTTTCATTCCAAGCTTGATGATAGTAGAGAGCGATCCATAACTGCATGCCCCTAAAAAAACAAGTAAAGCATATTTCAGTAACCTCATATTCATGGTAAACCTCTTCCCTTTCTGGTCCATAACAACATAAAGCCCCTTGTCATTTCACTGACAAGGGGCGAATGAAACCAAAGAATATTTCTTTGACAAAGTTCCGCCACTCCATCCACAGGATAGAGTTTGGTTTATTCAATTCAGCAAGCCATTCATTTACAACAAGAGATATAATATGATAGATCACATACGATGTCAACTGGAAAATCGAACAGGCCCTTCATTAGAATAACCGCTGCACAATAACGGGTGCCCATGCCCCGTCAGGCCGCCGGTTCTAAGATGGTTCCTTCCATAAAATTCCTCATCCCGTCATTTTATTAGATATGGATGCACCATCATTAGAAAAAAATGCATCTCCCTGTGGAGATGCGTTTATTGATGGCATGCCTATGCTGCAAAAGCCATCCCCGAGCAGCTTACCAACTATTCGGGAATATTCCCGCCGGCCACACGGTCGCCGGAATTCCCTGATGGATCGGTTACGCCATCATCTTCACCGGCATGGATGATGAGCGAGCGTCCCAGCACCGAGTTCGGCTGACCCTTTTCAAGGGTTCCATGCTGAATGATCATCTCCGCTTCCACGGTTCCGTCTGCGCCTACGACCAGATTCGGCATATCGCCAACATGGCTTCCTTGCGGATGCGCAAGGCCGTGGTGCTTATCTGTCGGGTTAAAGTGACCGCCGGCAGATTTGAAATCCCCACCCTGAATCGCATTCTCATGCACATGGAATCCGTGTTTGCCTGGCGTGAGACCGGATGCGGTCATCTTCACCCTCACCCCGTCATTGACCTGCTCCAGGGTAGCGGAACCAACCGACTCGCCCGCCGCATTGTACAGCTTGACCACAGGCAGCCCCAAAGAGATCGTCCGGGACGCCTGCTCCCAGTACACCGGCTGTCCAACCAGATCGGAAACCAATTCGCACAGGCACATAGGTCGTGCCGTTCTGAACAATGGAGTCCGGGGCTGCCGTCCCTTGGTTCATAAATTGACCGGCAGGTGTCGAGTGATCCTTGCCGTTAACGTAGTAGCTTATTTTCGACGTTGTGTGTTTAATCGCATCCAAGGTTCCTTCGGGGCTTGCAGCCGCCAACGAAATTCCTGAAAACAGCATGGCTCCGGCAAGAAATGCTTCGGCCATATGCTTCAACTTGTAGGTCTTCTTGTTCACTTCATCGCCTCCTGATGATGGTATTCATTCATCTCCCAATACCCTGCTTTTATACGTCTCAACCGCTATTTAGGGGATTTGGGGCTTTCGGCGTTGGTCATTGATTCCGAAGACACGTACAAGATAAACCATAAACTTAGCACCCGATTGTAATCTGAGCCTGCCGGAACATATAGGAAGCAGCCGCTAACAGCTTTAACGTCCCTCTGGTAAAACGAGCTCTCTCATCCGATCGGTAAGTTTGGCCGATGTCACATATACAGCTTCCTCCCCATCACTGAGACCGTAGATAAACTCACTTTCCTGGCCCTCTTTCCCTAGCCATAGCGGATGGCATACGCCAGCGTCTGAATCAAAAACAGGATGCTTGGTAACTTTTTTCTATAAGTCGAAAGTATTCAGTAATATTTCTTTCTTTTTAAAAAAACGTAGCTTTTTATAATTGCAATCTTTAACTATATATACAAATTATGTAGTATTATATTGTGATGAAAAAAAACAAAAAATTGTGTAATGACTGCTAATGCATTAACTAGTATTGCACCTAATACAGAGGATAAAACACAGTTAAAAAATAAATGGGGTAACTAAGGAGGATCAGATATGAAAACACAGATAGGAAGTAAAATGAAATATACAGTATCGGCTATTGTATTAATACTTGCTTGTTTTTTTATATTTTTCTTAATTAAATTAAATAACCAGGAATTAAAAGTTATTAATTTTCCAGCCTCATATATTAGTTATGATTCTGAAAGTGATCTCAGTAAAAGTGCCGATATTATTGTGCTTGGAACACCTGCTGAAGAATTTCAATCAAGAAAGCACCAGGAGGTAAGACATGAAGATGGGTCTTTAGCCGATTTCTATACTCTAACTGATTTTAAAATTGAAAAGTTTCTAAAAAAACCAGAAATCGTTCACCCTAATACTATTAACGATGAAACTATCACATTCACTGAACCAATCAGCATTATAGATAATAACGGTGAAAGAGCAATAATCTCCTTAGATGGATATCAAGAACTTGAGTACGGAGAAAATTATATTGTCTTTTTAAAGGATAATGGAATGGGAAATTATAGTGTGATTAATATGAATGAGGGGAAATTCAATCTTCAAAAAGATGAAATTTCTCAATTAAGTTCCCATGAGGATAAAGAAGCTTCTGACAGACATTCGCAAATTCGCAGAGAAGTTCTAAAAAGATACATTAATAATTAAATTTCAAGCCGTTGTTCATATTATATTTATCTCAGGCCCGTCAAGTAGACAGTGCAGAAAATTAAAATTAATTAAGCGGCCTTTCCCTGATTTCCATTGGACTAAGGCTGTTTAATTTTTCTTTTGGCTTAAGTGCCGTATACCATTAGTTCGTTCCGGAGAAGCTTCATTAACGATCTCTCTTATTTTCATATGGTGAGTAGTTTTTGAGCATCATATCTAGTCGTTTAATTACTTCTTTGAAGTATAAATTTTGGATACGTATGTTCCTATCAATGCCTATTAAGTAAGCAATAATAATAACTGCAAGTATTATAATTAAAATGTCCATAATTTCTCCAATTCTCCGTCATTTAGTAAATCATAAATCGACAAATTTTTTTCTCACAAAAAATATAAATGAACCCCCCGCACTTAATCACTTAATATTTCCAATCTATCATCCAACGTCGAATAAAACGTATTGAATACCGGAACAGCTTGTTCATCCTCGTTGTCATGATCCCAAAAGATCGTCAACCAATCTTCGAAGCTGGATAATGTCTTCACAATGGCTTTTGAGCTTTGACTAATAAACCCTAATCTGTATTCGTTATTAGGGGTTCCATCCTCACATATGAATACCCAGTGATCATTGGAATTAGCAACGGCATCAAACATAGTAAGAGAAATAAGACGATGGGAGGCAATAAATTCATCTGTCTCTCGAATGTGTACTTTATCGGGAAGATCCGGAAGAATCACTTCCCCGCCGATAGGTTCACAATCCAGTAAAAATATCCCATTAGAGAATTCGCTTACAAAAGTACAGAACGATTGTGGCAGCTTCATCCCTAATCTATCCTCGAATTCGCTAATATCCTGATGATCTGCAACCTCATATCTATCCACATCAGGATACCTTTTTTGAAAGCGATTCGCAAACTCTCTAACGTCCATCGCAATCACCCCTCTTATATTTAATTACTCGAGAAGTAGATAATAACTAGCTTTATTTTTCAAAAACAGAGTGATATGTTTTATAGTGCAATTCCAGCTGGCTGGCGATTTGAAGAAGGAGCGCATCCGCTCTCTTGATCAGGTTCATTAAATATGTAGGTTGTATTTTGCTGATGAGGGAGCTCTCATGTGATAAATAGGATATGGTCTGTATAAATATCAACGATTCTACGTTTAGTCCTGAATGCTTAGAAAACATCCGCAGTATATCATCTAACACAATATTGGATGTTGGTCGCCTTCTCTCCTTCTTTATATATAAAGCATTGAGCATGGATTCTAGTGCCCTGTTGCATAACAATAAACTGACATGAAGCAAGTTTTTGTCCAGGAAGTGCAGGGATAAGTTCATATATTCTTGAGAGGAAATAGTACAAAGAATCATCGTATCGTGGTAAGAGTAATCGGCTTCCTTCTGGAATGGTGGATTCGCATTTGGGTCGGTCTCACTTGCTACCATCGATTTCATGAATTCCTTCGCTCCCTTTTAACTAAGAAGGTAATCTAGTCATCCAATTTAGTATTTTTCAGTATCTGTACTATACCATTGTAAACATTTTGTAGGCAATAGCCTACGGAAATTCCCTTATAGAACCACATAAGATGAATTTAACTATCAATAAGGGGTTATAACGTGACTAATCATTGTAATAAATCGATAGAGTTACTTGCCTTCGGCAGGGCTCTTCGAAAGACTCGCAAAGAAAAAGAGCTCACCCAAGATCAGTTAAGCCTCTATTCCCGTGTGGACCGGTCTTACATTAGTGAACTTGAGAATGGGGAAAAAGCGCCTACCCTGCTCACGATTACGGCATTAGCAAGGGCGCTTCATGTTAAAGCATCGCTACTGATTGAGGGGTATGAGAGGGAATTAGAGAAATAAAATGTTAGTTTCCAGTTTAAGATTCAAGGATCTTCTGAATTTCCTTCATCAGATACGTGTAGGACATCGCCGCAGCACAGAACCAGATCGGATTGACGATCCTGATTTGGTTTAAGAAGAAGCTCGCCAGTTTCCTGCATACGATACTCGACATCTGTATGATTGGCCTTGGCACCACCTGCAATCTTTCTTACATTTGTAAAATAGACTTTCCGAAGGAACTCGTCCGCTTCTTCCTTCACGTCTTCATAACGCTGCTCAACTTCACCATATTCCGTGAATCCATGCAGGATTCCGTACGTCCAACGAAAGGAGTACTGGCCAGGTACTCCTTTCTTTTAATTATCCCTTCTCTCTTACAAACTACTGCAGGTCCAGCTGCATGATGAAATTCGCCCACCACAATAAGATCAAATTCGTCCGGTGCGAATGATTCATGATGCTTCTTCATCCCTAACCTGTAGATTGAAGCACACGCAATCCGCGTTCCCTTCTTTTTTGAGACCGTTATAGATACTAAAAGTTCGGCCTTTGCATTCATAGCCAGGTTCAACTCCATCCCCAGCGAGAACCTTTACTTCAGTTCCCCGTTCGATCGCATTAAGCGTTGTCGTCAACATCAATTAAATACACCCGCTCCTGAAACCCGCCTCGAGCTTTCGCCTTCTTCTCCCTCCAATCTTCAAGCTCTTCCCATGTTCGCCCCATGCACGACCGCCAACGCCCGGATAACCTCAAGCATATCTGCAAGTTCTTCCAGCGACTCCTTTGGACTTGGAGCAGCAAAGTATTCCTCCGACTCTTCTTTGAGCTTTATGATCAATTCTTTCTTATACTCTTCCTCATCCAAAATCCGTGTGCGAAATTCTTTGCCTGTAACTTCAATGACTTGGGGAATCAGATCCCGAATTAGCTTATTGTAAACCGGCATAGATTCTCATCCTTTACATGGTTAATTGTATATTCATATTGTATCTTACCTTAGAATTAATGAACTATCTTCGATTTCTATAGAAAAGAAAGAGATGCCCCTATGAATGTCAGCCTGCGAGCTCACGGGATGCACCCTCAAATCAACATAGCCTTTATATCACTCAAGATCCATTAGTCGCTCAATAGTCTCCCTTTTTTCCAGGTAAAAGGATTTGACCTTTTTTTACAATAGGCGCTACGTTACTTTCTTTATGATCCTGCTTACAGCCTTACTTTCCCAGAAAAAATACATTTTCTGTTGGTTGCAATAGTAATAAAAAAGGAGTAGACAAATTTGTCTACTCCTTAATACCGACTTTATTAATTTAATGAATATATTACTCTTTTTTTTGATCTAATCGCCGACGAAATACTAAAGCCGAGACAGCGAATATAACGAAAGCTACTGTTGAAGCAGCAGTAACCATCTTCAACACATCTCCTTTTGGGGATTCGAACAATAGAGCGACCGAGATGATTAAAACAGCACCAGTTAAACCCATTCCTAAAATCGAGATCGCCAAAATCTTATTCATCTAGTCACCTCACAGGTAATTGAAACAAGCTACCGCTCCAGCGATACCACCAGCACCAATAACTGCATATGCACCAATGCATGTCACACATATCGGAGCAGTTACTGGTGTCGGTACTGCACACGAACCGCCACACGCAACTGCAATGCTGCACGTCCCTGTTCTCGGTGAACGGTCGTATGCGGGAAACCTCGTCATAAACCTACTCCAAGGTAGCGAAACCCACAAGCTCCCCAACCGCATTGAACAGCCTCACCAGAGAGACGCCAACTAAGATGGTGCTTTTTTTTTGCCCGAACATTCACTATCAGGGCTTAAAAATAAATCCAGCCTTATCGCCCCATCAATTGAGGCCTTACATCCGTAAAGCCCTCACCCGGCTTACGCAGAGCTTCCAAAACCACCTGCGCATTATACCCGTCATAGAAATCATAGATGATACCGGACTCTCCGTTCAAAATTTGAACGATTTGCTTCAGGATGGGCAGCGGACTGACAACGTCGTCCACAGATACAGGCTGCAGACCGGTATCCTTGCCGCCCTGGTACAGGTTGCGCCAATTCTCCAATGCCAGGGTACCTTCTGCCCCGTGGATCACCAGGGAAACACGCTCCTCCTCTTCCCGTTGGTCGGTTCCCGATAGATGAATCTCAATTTCATCATGTAATCTGAGAACGGCCTGGACACTGCTTTCGGACTGATTGGAGTCCGGCGGAAACTCGATATCGCTCTTCACATGCGTAATCGGCCCGAACAATTGCTGGATCATCTGGATCCAGTGAATGCCAACCTCCAGCAAATATCCGCCCTGCTGTCTTGATGTGATCCATGGATTCTGCTGCCAGGCCCTCGGCCACTGCGGAAACTCCAGGAATAGGTCCATTCTGTGGATCGGGCCGATCGCCTGCTCCTCAAGTAACCCCTGCAGCTTCAGTACGGCCGGGTCAAGCGGAAGCGAGAAATGCACCGCATGGAGCCTATTTGCCTTCTCGGCCAGCTCCACCAGACTCCGGGCTTCAGTCAAGCTGTTAGCCAGCGGCTTCTCACAGAAGACGTGGATGCCCTTGTCGAATGCGATCCGGGCCACGTCATAATGCAGAGACGGCGGAACCGCGATATACACGAGATCCATGGACACCTCGTCCAGCAGCTGACGATAGTCGGTGTACAGCCGTGGACGAATCCCTGCTTCTGCGACTTCCCGCTCCAGACTGGATGCATCACTGTCGCAAATCGCGACCAACTCGATCTTATCCGCATATTGCGGCAGTAAGCGGTGAATCATATGCCGACCCATGTGTCCCAAGCCGATGACGGCCATTTTTAGTTTGCTCATCCTGTTCTCCTATTCCATTCACGATAAAATTTTGTCATTGAATGCCACGCCCTTATTATAGATCAAGGTCCAACTGCGCGTACACTCAGATATTACCATTCACTCCACACCCTTCAACGACTCAATCATATGAATCCGCGTTACTTTTTTCCGAAGCATGAGGTTGGAGATAAGGGTCAGGATGAACGCCAATACAACAGATGCCAGGATGATAACAAGGTTTAATTGATCCGGGATTTGCTGATGGGTACTCGAAAGCGCCCTGATGATGATGGAATAGACATAACCGCTGATCGGCAGGGCAACAATGACCGCAAAAGCGGTTAATAACATATTTTCAGAGAAGATCAGCCGGTTGATTCTGCGTTTGGGATAGCCTAATACCTTCAGGGTGGCAAGCTCGCGATTCCTTTCGTATATGTTGATGGAAGAGATCGTGTAGATGGCACCGAAGGACAGAATGACCGCACAGATGATAAACATGATGAAGATAAAGCTGTTTTGCTTCAGCATATATTGCGCTGATTTCTTGAGATCATCCTTGTCTGCAATGGCATCCACCTTCGGGTCTTGTTCAAAAAAGCCGCGAATGCTCGCCAGATCTGCAGCGCTCTCGACGCTCACTAACCGTGAGGAAGGAGCGTAATCGATCCCCAAGCTCTTCATGTAGCCCGGTGTGCTGTAGAATGACGGATTCGAATACTGTGTGGATATGTCCAGAACCTTCATATCGACGCTGGTTTGATTAAGCTCCGGTGCTGTAAATTGAATCCGGATCATATCCCCTTCGGAAATACGATACTGATCCGCGTAAGATTTAGGTACCAGCACCCCATGATCTGCCAACGATAGCCGATTCCCTTTTTCGTCATAAAAGTGGATCAGCTCATTCTCTTGCTCCGTAACCACAAGCGTAGCCTGTTCTTTGTTCTCCCCTTGGATGAATTCCACAGGATAGGTGGACAATTCGTAACTGTCTGCAATGCCAGGGGGCAGTGTTACCGTATCCGGGAACGATCCCGTGTAATAATCGACTCGTAAGTCATACGTATTTACCTCCTCAATTTGACCGGCTACCTGGAGCAGGGCCGTCTGCGTGCCAAAAGCCGTGATCAACAAAACGGTACTGACCACAACACCAACCGAGCTTGCGAGTGCTTTTTGTTTATTTAAGAATATATTTCTTAGTATGATCTTGTAGCTGTATGGCAGCCGGCGCCACATCCCGGGAACTTTCTCGATGAGCAGCTTCTTCATCTTCTTGGGCGGTTTCGGACGCATCGCCTGAGCAGCACGTTCTTGTAATATCGCTCTGCCGCTTAAATAACAGGACAGCATGCCAAAAGCGCTGGAGCATATCATCGGAGGAAGGAGTGTTAAAAATGAAAGGGTGAACGTCAGGTCAGGCAGGGAGTAGGATCTTCCAATCGACGTTGTTATGAGCGGAATGAACAGGGCGGCGGCGATGGCGTAACCCAGAATGGAGCCGATAACACCTGCCAGCACAGGGTAGCCCATGTAATGAAGCAGGATGCTTCTATTTTTCACCCCTAGTGCCTTCATAATACCCACTTGATTGCGCTGGGAATCGATCATCCTTGACATGATCAGAAACAGGATCACCGCTTCAATCAAGAAGAGAACGATCGGGATCACCCGGCTCATCAGTTTATTGTTATGGATCGTTTGATGGATTTGGGAATAATTGAAGGTCCGTTCTTTGCTCATCTGGCTTACATAAGGGAGTGAATCGGAATTGGCTTCAATGGCCTGCCCTATCTTGTCAATGTCGTAACCATCCTTGGCATCAATCAGGATCTCATTGTAAAAAAAGCTGCCTGCGATTTCAGATATGGTCTCCTCGGGGATATAGGTTGCTCCATAAGCTTGATGATCCTGGGTTTCGTTCTTTTTGGCATGCTCCACATTCTCATTCAGGCCGCTAATCGTGAACGTCATATCCTTGTCATTCACACGGAGGCTGAGGGGATCACCGACACGGTAATGATGCGCCTCGGCATAATGGGAGTCCAATAGAATCTCATTTGGCTTGGTTGGCATCCTGCCCTCAATCATCTTGGGCGTGTTAATTTCATTAGATGCAGGGATCGAATGCAGTGTTAGTGCAGCTTTAGCATCTTCAAAGGACTGTGTGGCATGAACGGTGTAACGCCCTTCGATATGATGAATGCCCTCCATACTGTGTAGACCAGCGGCGTCCTCCGCAGAGATTTGACTGTAAAATACGTTCAGATCGCTTAAATTATGCTCTTCAAAATACCCCTTCGTATAGGCGCTAAGATTGTCACTTAAGGTGACCAGCCCCGTGTAGAAAAAGGCGCCCACCGCGATAACCAATACAACGGCTATGAATTGTCCCATCGATTGTTTCATATCCCTTAATAATTTCAACGATAAAATCTTCATCACCACTCGATCCCTTCAACGCTTTGTTTGTGATCATTAATCGTGATGCTCTCGATCCTTCCGCTCTTGACGCGGATCACTTTATCCGCCATCGGCGCTATGGCCGAATTATGGGTGACCAGAACGACGCAGGTCTTCGTTTCCTTGTTCAAATCCTGAAGGAGCTTTAAGACTGACTTCCCTGTCACGTAATCCAAAGCACCGGTGGGTTCGTCGCAGAGCAGAAGTGCGGGATTCTTGGCAACCGCTCTCGCGATCGCAACTCGTTGCTGTTCGCCGCCAGAGAGCTGGGAAGGGAAGTTCTTCATGCGATTCGCTAGTCCAACCTTATGTAAAATATCACGGGCGTCCAGATGGTCCTTACATACCTCTGTCGCAAATTCAACGTTCTCCAGCGCATTCAAATTCGGGATGAGGTTGTAGAATTGAAATACGAAGCCAACCTGCTCCCCGCGGTATTCGGTTAATTTCTTCTCGCTCCATCCCGTAATCTCTTGATCCCCAACAAACACATGTCCTGAGCTGGCGGTATCCATCCCGCCGAGAATGTTCAAAATCGTGCTTTTTCCCGCCCCGCTGGCTCCTAAAATAACGACGAATTCCCCCTCTGATATGGAGAAATCAACGCCCGCAAGGGCTTGAATCTTCACTTCGCCGATTTGATATGCCTTGGTTACTTTTTTGAATTCGATTAACGTTGCCACTTCTTACATCTCCTCGTATTAAAAATTTCAGTTGGCCTTGATGCGTCTACTCTCTATGTTACACCCTACGTTACAAGAGACACCCGACAAGCGATGTATTCCATCATCAGCCTCAAGAAGGGTTTTGCTCAACTACTGGCTAAGGGATTTCCCCTCCATTCCTGAGGAAACACGAGCCTCAAGCAAACAAAGAACCCTTCCGAAGAATCCGGAAGGGCCCCTATCTCACATTGTTTCTCCTTCTGCGCTTACAATGGCTGAATCCGAACTGAATTTTCCAAAGGCGAAAAAAAAGACCGCCATCCGACTGAGGGATAGCGGTCTGTTCCATTCTTCTAACTGTTTTCCAAAATATCATTGAAGAGTTGTCCGCCACCATCGACATCAATGATTTTAAGGCGACTCGTGTTCTTGATAAAAATGGTCTTGTATTTCTCCTCACCGTCTGGGTTCGTGAGCAGAAGAATGCGTTCATTTTCGTTATCGGTTACCGTTCGAAAGGTATAATCTTGCGAATCTATATTCCGAACAATCACGTCATATTCGGGAAGTGCAGACCACGCGCCGTGGTCTAGGCTTTCCTCGGCTGATTCATTGTTTTGCTGCGACGTCTCAGTCTGCGCGGATTGTTCGTTATTGCCAGTGGCATTCCCGTCGTTATCCGCTGGGTTCGATTGGCAAGCCGTCAGCAGCGTTGCGGCCGTAATCACAATCAAAAGCATTTTGTTCATTCGAAGTCATCTCCTGTTGCGTTAGTGCTTTTTATTAGGTTATTTGGTGCGGCACCTGACCTATGCCATGCAATGAAACGCGGCTTAACTTAAAAGCGTCTCTGAAGCGAGCGTAAACCCTTCAATCGCGACATCTTCGTCCACTTCAATCATAATGCAGCGTTTACCTTGGTAATTAACCTGTTTGACATATCTTAAATCCTGCGGGCTAATCGAAATTGTAGCTACCTTGGTTTCGATCTTAATGGATTTGGAAGTAAACTTCGGCAGGACGCTGGTTGCTTTCATCTCATAGTTCTTGTTGTCCACGATCGTTTCGAATGCCCGCTCCACCTTCTCGGTTGTCACATCCTCTACGCCGCTTGCGTTCAGTACGCGTTCCAGATCTTTATAATCCAGCTTCGGAGGTTCTTCCTCCTTCGTCTCTTCGTTAATTTCGATCACCCGGTTGATTTCCTCGTACACCTGGGCAATGGTGGCTGAATCGAGCTGTTCGCCGGCTACTTCCTTGACGATATCTTCAAAGATCGCTCGCTCTTCTAGTGCCGTCACGGATCTTTCCCCGTTCAAGACCTGTTCGACAAAATGCGGATCCGGAAAATTCGATTTTCCCGTACAATACAAAATACGATTCACATCGGAATAATTGTCCGTCACGCTAGGGTACAGGAATCCTTGCTCCGGCGTACTTAACTTGATAATCGGATCTACAATGACATTGTACTTGAACTCCCTCTCCACATAATCGAACAGGAGCGTCTTCCGTTGTTTCTCCGTAGAATTCACACTGCATAAAATGAACGGATGAGCAAACACCTCGTTCTTCTCGCTCTCTTCCGCTTCATCGTTTCTCGCCTTGGTCGGCATATAATACTGTCCCCGAACGAACGTGACCACCATATCCCGCTCATATTTGGCATCCGCCAGCATTCTCTCGACAAGCATCAGCATCAAGTCCTGCCATTCTTCCGGGTCACCCGATACGAGAGCTTGGTGAAGCAGTACCTGCGCCGGTTCCTCCGCTGCTTCCTGAAACCTCAATTCGAACAATTTTTGATCCAGTTCGCCGGTCAGCAGTTTTTTGAAATTACCCATATATAACTCCTGCTTCTCCCGATCCACCAGCTCGAACGGCAGACGCTCCCAGTGATAGATTTCATTCGTTTCCTTCGTAATATAGACATTGAGAATATCGTAGATATTCAGTAGATCGTGATCCAGCTTGAATTGTTTGCGTATATTGGCGACTTCTTTTTTGTTCATAGCAGACTCTGCAGCTCCTTAGATATATTCTGGCTTAATTAGTATAGATTATTGGAACATAGATTTATCAGCGATCTTGCGGATTGTATTGCTGTGCCTAGGGTCAATTCTCCCGTGCACCTGATCTTCTATTGTGGCATATTTGAAACCCTGAGTCGAGTACATATCCTTGTGGGAATCCATATCAAAACAACGAAGGCTTCTCCTGTTCGATGCTGCAGATGCTGCAACACGCTGCATATAAAAAAAGATGACTCCTAGGGTCCATAAGCGGCCCTTTGAGTCATCCCTATTAGATCAAGATGATGTATATCCGGATTTAGTTGTTCCAATATTGCTTGGCAATCTGTTGACCTTGGTTGATCTTCGCCCATTGCTCGACTTCGCTTAGCTCGTTACCGCCATCGCAGGACGCAAAGCCGCATTGATGCGAGAGCAGCAGACGATCCTTATCAATGATTTTGGATGCTTCGTCAAGCAGACGGATGACGCGTGCTTCATCATCAAGTGTACTTGTTTTGGAAGACAGCAAGCCCAGAACAACCTCCGTTTCCGGTCTGTCCTTGAAAACCTCCAGTGCTTCAATCGAACCCGCACGATCATCATCCCACTCCAGGAAGAAGCGATCATATTTCAACTGCTTCAGGAACAGGTTGGCGATTTTCGCATAAGATCCACCGCCCATGTTGCGGGAATCATAGTTACCGCGGCAGTTGTGTGTCCACATTTTCAAGCCGAGACTATGACCGAAATCAATCACGGTATTATTAATATCAATAAATTCGGTGGCGAGACCCTGTACTTCCACTTGATTAATATGCTCCCCTGTGAACGGAGAGTTCGGGTTGTCGTCTGCAAACAGCTCCCACAAGCAATCATCGAATTGCAGGATTTTGCCGCCTGCCGCAGCGAATTCCTCCACGAATTCCTTATACGCCTTCACAAGGCCCGCTTTAAGCTCCTGTTTGTTCTGATAAACCGCATCCGTGCCGCCAATGTTATCCGACCAGGAAAGTTCACCGTAAATATGGGAAGGAGATGGGACGCAAAGCTTCGTCTCCTGATCGCCTGCCGTATCTTGGAGCTGTTTGAACAGCTTAATGAAGTGATGATTCTTTCCGCTCAGTGCGCCCGTAATGCGCAATCCAATATCTTTGCGTGTTTCATATTTCGATGTTCCGTCCACATCCCGGAAGAAGTAGCCATGGTCCGCGATATAACGCTCAACTCCGCCAAAACCCCATACAAAATCCAGATGCCACATCGATTTGGAGAATTCTCCGTCTGTAATAACCGACAGGTTATGCTCGATTTCCTTGTTCACGACCTGTGTGATCGCCTCTGTCTCGCACTCGGCATACCCTTCAAAATTCTCATAGAACGGATACTGGATATCATCACGATGCTCAATTTGCGTTTTATATTTCAGCAGCTCTTCGGGCCGCTAACAAACTTCCTACGATCTGGAACTTATCCGTCATGTACATAACCCCCTCGTTGTATAGCGATATCATATCACGACGAGCAGAGTTAGAAGGCATACCAAATGATCATAACTAGTTATAGTTAAAAGCTATAGCGAGAATGATGGCAGAGATTTCTATGGATACTGAATTCAACTGGATATCGTACAGGAAGACGTTAATGATGCAAAAGAACTGGATACTACACTGTCATACTTGGCGACGCTGATCACTATCTTGGAAAAAGGTAACGAAACTCGTGGGTGAGCAACAAAGTACGTTGGTCCTTCGCCATTTACGCCGACAAGAAGATCAACCGGGATGCCTACAAGGTGCCATAAATCAAGGAAGATTAGCGCGGCACGGGTATTCAGCCGATAACCGGCCAACTGGAGCAGTCGTTTCGATTGCAAACCTGACTGAGTGTTGGTCAATCGGAAGAGACTATCAAAGTGGTATGCCGCTGCTATACAACGGTGCCGACAGGCAAGACAAGTGTGTCAGTTTAAAAGAGGATAAGTTCAGATATTACTCCCGTGGCCGTTATGCTTGGAAAATGTCCGATGTGCAGCGCATTTCGGAGACGATTCCTGCGAAAGGGCAGTAAGGGTTCTGGAATTGGGAAGGGAGGCGGCATGACAGAAGAACCTGACAAACCGGCAGACTGATGCTCTGGAATTTATTGACCACGATATGAACACAAATTGACTCTAAAGTGACTCTAAGTTGAGCACCACATGAAAGTTTTCCCGTGATAGGATGTAACCATAGAAAAAGGCGAGAATGACACTCATGGCTGCATGAATGCGGCATATGACCGAAGAGTACCTCTTTTCGCCTTTTTTACTTAGTAAATCAGTATTACAGTCAGAATTAAGGTAGGTTTGAATATATAAGTTGTGGGGAGTTTGGGATTAGCGATAGTTTTTTTAGGCAGGTCAGGAGTGATGCCTTGACAACTCTTGCAGCAGCTTTTAAGTAGTGAGAAGTCCCATCCCTGTTGCAGATATAGCTAACGATAATTCTTATCTATGATTTCGACTGAAATATATGGTAGCTTAGAAATATGAATTTAATAGTGGAGGTTTACATGATGCGTGTTACAGCATTACTAGGAGCGGGTGCAAGTGTAGACATAGGTGGACCACTATCAGTAGACCTCACTTATAGGGTGAGGGCAAGAGTACAGGAAATATATGATCCTAAGACTCAAAATATCAACAGAGTGCCATTTTTAAATGAAGTTTCCACGAAATTGGATAATTATTTTTCACCAGAAAAAAGTCATTTTGAGGATATATTTTATGCGCTTGAAAGCCTCTCTTCATTCACACGAGGATGGAGACCAAGGACTATTAAAAAATTCAAACCTCATCTAGGATCTTTGTTGAGTCCTATTAATGAACGTTTTTTCGACGAATTGTTATTATTACATGCTAAAAGAGATTTGCTTTCAGAGGTAGGAGATGCAATAAACGGTTATGATAGTCTTTTTTATAGAAGAGAAAACTATATAGGGTATGAAGTTCTTTAAGAAGAAGCTGGTATAACGGACACAAACTTGACTCAACCTGCAAAATCACCAAAAGACGAACCCAATTACGGGTTCGTCTTTTTTTCTGATATCATTTGCTATGTTCAGACAATAAGTTGATCACGAGCTCTATCAGAGCATATTTCAATGTTTTGTTTTACGAACAACATCATGAGAATTGAGAAAAAAGAAATCAAAGAGAGCTCATGTTTTCCTATTCTAAAGTGGCCTACTCTTTTTGGTTTATCGTTTAATTTTTGAAGTAACTATACAAAATAAATCCTGAGTACTTTAAATCAAATCCATTTTTTATTGAATGATAGTTCTCAACTGGTACTCCAAATGAAAAATCCTGAATTCTCTTCAAATGCAATCTGCCCCAGTGGTATGATTTCTTTTTTGCTGGTCGTAATTTCAAAAAGGTTATTTGGAGTATAAGCATGTGATGTTCCATCTGCATTGAATACATTATTAGACAGAAAGACGCTATCGTCTTTATTGATCTTAGTTGATGTTTTAAAAGTGAAATATATATCATTTTCTCTATATTGAACATTCTCCAATATTATTTTCGTGTTATTTTTTTCTAAAATGGTTACTTCTACTTTTTTCGTGTTTTCAGTTTTATTTGCGATCCACTCTGGTTTAATATGAACATTTATTGAGACTGGTTTCTGAATTTCTTGAATTTCATATCCATTATTTTTTAACCTATTTTCAAAACCTTTAATTTGGTCTTTTTTTGAAAACTGCACTACAACTAAGATGATTATGAAGATCAGAATAAGCATGACTGATAAACCTAGAAGTGTTTTTTTACGCATAACTTCCCCCTGCAATTTAAATAAGTCAACAGAGATGCATAAAGCAGCTCTGTTGACTATAATACTCTAAAATAAAATTATTAAAAAGTTTTATCAGCATTACTATATGCTGGGAAACGGTTAGATGTGCTTGAGAAGTTTATTGTCACTCCATAGGTAGATCCTGTACCGCCAAACGATACACTTGAGATTCCAGTCGTATTCCAAGTATGTCCATAAAAGCTTCGTGCATACCCGTGGTAATTGGTGAACGTGCTTGAATATGTGGCTGAGGCTGCGAACCCTCTACCTAAATATGTAAAGGTACTTGGATTAACAGCAATAAGTTTGGCGTTGTCTTGATAATCAAAAGCAACTCCTTTTTTTCCATCCCCGTGGCTAGGGCTGGTTGACTCAAGTGTTCTTCCACTATGATCAGTAATATATGCAGAAGACCGTAGCATAACAGGAGCAGTGCCACTGGTATTATAGAAGGTAAAGCCCACTGTGTCATAAGAGCCTACATTTTTAACAGTACCTACCCACTCACCAAAGAAAGATGGGAGATCATTTACCCAGTTGTTATTGTTCCAACTTCCGCCACCTGTTACTGTCCACCTTTGTGTTTGCGCGTCGTAACTAATAGTTACATTAGACATCGAAATATCAGCTGCCTGGGAAAAAGGCGAAACTTCTGACTCGATAACAGGTGTATCTAATACATAAATATCATCTTGTTCAAGAGTTGCCTTCATAACTGATAGAGGCACATCAGATGCGGCCATTTGATTCATTTTTCGTTCTACTTCTTTACTTCTCTCATCTTTTTCTTCTTCAGTCAAGTTGGGGTTGTATTTACTTTCGTATTTTTTAACTTAGTGCCTGTTTTGCTGACAATGCATCAGAACTAGGGGAATCTGTTAAAGGACTACCCATAACCGACTGCGCAGAAAATATAAGAAGAAGAGGTGTTAATAAAAAGGCTTTTTTAATTTTGGATTTAATATTCATTGTTTTCCTCCTAAATAGCATGATTTGATTACTAATTATCCCTTATTTAGAACTGTATGTGATTACAATTTTAATTATAATATATATAATGTGTAAATATTGTCGAAAATTGTAAATAAGAACTAGGTATTTAGTTCTGTTTATGAAATAATAATCACTACCAAATGGTTTGAAAGATTTACTGAGCTAATTTGAATTTAGATTTACATCATATAACCAGCCTCTTTTCAATAATTGTGTTTCATATAAATAAACACACAGTAAAATGAAAAAGTTGGTATAAAAATATATTTTCTCAATTATTTAGAGTGTACTCCCTACAATGTAAGGAATCGACATCTCCAAATAAAAAAGCAGTACGTATTTAAGCTGCTTTGTATCTATTTAGAGTTTAAGAGTACCTCTTCATTTAAATTGGAACCAGTATTCTTCACATTGCCTCCCTCGACCTCCCTCGACCTCCCTCTCCTTTTATATGTGACCTTCTCTCTCTTTTGATGAAAATCAAAACAAGTTATCCAGGTAAGCCAGGATAACCGGCGAAAAAATTGAATGATACAAGAAACAATCCGAGATAATGACCATCATGCTTGCTTTCACGGTGGTTTTGGGAACAGTTTATTCAATTATTGCGGCTCTCTCTATAGAGGTCCTACTCTCAAGCTACTGGATGTTATACATATGACAACAGAAACAAAGGAACTGCAGGCACAGCGTGAGCGTTATAATAGCGGCCGTGATAACAAAGAGCTTGCTTCAAGGAACCGAGAAGCTTTTAAAACGATCTTGAACACTATGCAGCTTAATGATAATGCAGAAGTACCTATGATCACCGTTACTATGATGGATGTATCCCAACTATGATGATTTGGAGCATAGCATGACTGAAGATGAATCGAACTTTCGTATTAAGCTTCTTGAAAATGCAGGATTGATCTCAGTACGTGAAGCCTCATTTGGTGCTCAATACATCTATACTTATCATAATAGATTCTATTTTAATGAGAGACCAAACTATACTTATGTAGATACAATTGGGCATTCTTGGCAGACTAATGCTACTCCCAAAAATTCAACTGGTTAATACTATGTTCAAAACTTAGCTAGCCTTAAGAAGTGATTTTGGATTCAAAAGTATCGATCAGTCCTCCTTAACAGGAACTAAAGATGAAGTTGATCTTCGTGCTCTTACTGGCCAACATATTGGAACGCTGACTACAGAAGTTAGAATTCCAGTATCCGACCAAGGAAAGACAGCTGCATTTGCAAGTGCTTATGCACATTCACAAACTAATAGTTTGATTTATATGGCCTTAGGTGTAGCTGGTATAACTTTTGGTTCACAACCAGGAGATAAATGGGGCTGGCGAGATAGTTTCAAAATAGGTCCCCCTGCTCCTTAATTTTTCAATTCAATGAATTATAGTTTGAAATCTCACCCGTAGAAAATCGAGTAGGAGGGGGCGGCTAACCCCCGTCCTCTCACACCACCGTACATGCGGGTCCGCATACGGCGGTTCCAAAAGGTTAACAAAGCTCCAGATAACGAGAAAAGTAAACTTTTCAGCCCTTTCGCTACCCAATACGAAGTTGGAAGAGCGTTATTTGTGTTCCGAGACATTTCCCAGGCACCTCGGCGGGAATTTGCCATCCTGAAAGCTGCCCAGTCTGGTACGCCAAGGGCCCGTAATTCGCGCTGACGCGTCCGCACTCGTTTCCATTGTTTCCACAAGCACATTCGGAGTCTTCTCCGAATCCACTGGTCGAATCTCTCGCAGTGCTTCTTGGCAGAAGCTATCCGGAAATAGCCCATCCAGCCCATCAGGTATCGGTTCAATCGGGAGATTCGCTCTTCCATCTATATGGACCGGCTACGATTCGTTAGTTCTCGGACTTTCTCCTTAAACCGGGAGATCGTCTTTGGGGCCAGGCGAATCGTTGCCTGTCTGTTCGACAGGAAGCTAAAACCAAGAAATTTCCGGTTCCACGGCCTGTCCACTACGCTTTTGTCCCGATTTACTTTCAGTTTCAACTTTCCTTCTACAAAGTGAGTTATCGATTTTAGTACACGTTCGCCTGCTCGTTTACTTGCGACAAAGATATGGCAGTCGTCCGCATAGCGAACGAATCGCAATCCACGCTGGGTAAGTTCTTTATCCAAATCATCCAGCAGAATGTTCGCCAAAAGCGGACTCAGCGGGCCGCCTTGCGGTGTTCCTTCCTCCGTCTTCTGGCAAACTCCACCCTCCATGACTCCAGCGTTCAAATAGGCCCGGATCAGTTTCAGGACGCGCTTATCTGTTACCTTCCTTGCCACTCTAGCCATGAGGATGTCATGGTTCACTCGGTCAAAGAACTTTTCTAGGTCCATATCCACGACCCATCTCAAGCCGCTTTGGATATAGCGCTGAGCTTGCTTTACCGCATCGTGCGCTCGCTTTCCCGGTCTAAAACCATAACTGTACCAGGAAAAGCTCGCATCCAAGATCGGATTCATCACTTGCAGAAGCGCTTGTTGGAGAAAACGGTCCATCACGGTCGGGATTCCTAGCAGCCGCACCCCGCCTCCGGGTTTGGGGATTTCCACCCGTTTGACTGGCGCAGGTCTGTAAGCTCCCACCAGAAGTTCGGTTTCCACCGTCTCCAAGTATGTTTTCAGGCAAGCTTGTAGCTCAGCTACTGTTACACCGTCCACACCGGGGGCTCCTCCGTTTTGGACTACTCGTTTGTAGGCACGTCGAAGATTACCGCCTTCGAGCATTCGCTCCAACAAGTCATTCTGTGCTTCGCGAGAGGAAGCGGCGACTTGTGCCGACGAAAAACTCGGCACTCCGGCATACCCTGACGGCTTCACCTCTTCTCTTTGCCGTAAGCTCTCTTCCGAGATATTCTGCTGTCGTTGCTCTTCATGCGAACGCATCGGTTTCCTCTCTCCTTTCGGTTCAGCCCTTCCGGTTTCCGGCGTCCCGTACTATGGCTTCTGCTGACTCCTGCGGGTTCAGCGTAACCTTTCGGTTACGGTTACGAAATAACTTCGCGTTTTTTTTCCTCCCGCAGGCCTCCCCAGATAAGAACGCCATCTTTCTGCCCGCGACCACTGGAGTTTACAGAAATAGTCCTTTGGCGGCTTAGGATTTCGTTGTGTTTAGGCAACTCATCCGGCTACCTCTGCCTCAAATCCAGTTCGTGTACCTTGGCCCGTGCTTTTGCCTCCGGCTTCCTTCAGATTCCACCTCGCGGTGGACACCCTTGCCCTTGGCTAACGGTAGGCGCTCGCCAGCCCCCGTTCGGGACTTTCACCCTAGAGATGACGCCCATGCTGGGCGTACTGATAGTAACAGACTGGATTTTTCCAGTCTGTTTTTTTGTCAATGTCGCCTATAGACGTAATAAATCAACACTCTCTCATTTCGAAACAGACTGATAATTGCAGTTGTGTGGAGTAAGTGGAACGAAATGGTTCTATAGTAGACGACGATTGGTGAAGAAGAGAAAACCTTCCTGATGTCGAAATGTTATCGGAGATTTAGGAGGGGTGTAATGCAATATTTAAGACATCAAGCAGTATTCGGTGATCCTTATTGAAAGAATCCTATGATTATATTGCCGATTTTGAGTTCGTTAATGAAAAATCACCTGGAAGATTAACAGATAACGAAAAATTCGCTTATTTTTTACTTTGTCTAATGCTCATTATTCCAGGCATTGTATTTACGATATACTGCGTTTACTTCTATCAGTAAGTGATGATTAAAGCACCCCAGTGGGTGCTTTTTCTTTTGCTCTTATGCGACGAAATATAAGCTGTTTTAAGCCTGATTGTCAATTGTGGACGATTAGAAGATGACCAGAAAACTTCAGAGAGGGGGCATAGCCTGGCGTATGCTCCTATTTGCCTTGCATCCGTCTAGGGTCCAACTCAACTAATTTCAGGAAGGGCTCGGTGCTTTTAGTAGGGGCCTCTTTTCGTTTAATGGATAGCGTTACTTTCTTAAGGATGAGGATTGTTACAACATACATTATGAAGAACAGCAAATATGGCGTTGTCATAAAGCACTCACTCCTTTCTGGTCTTGACGAACTAACTATCGGAATGACCTAGCGTTTAGTTGCAACCGAAAACTGATTTTTTCAAGTGATGCAAAAGAGATTTTCATCAGCGGGCATCCCTACTATAGGTAGTCGTTCTTGCTCGGAGAAACGATGCGAGGGAATTTCCCCTTCAATTACTTATAAGGACATGTCCATGACTTTATTAAGGGGCCCTCAAAACATTTACGAGGTGATAGAAGTGAACATTCGAATCGTGCCGATTAATCAAATCAATGCAGCAGCTTACAACCCAAGAGTGGATTTACAACCGATATATTCAAAATATGGAAATTTGAAGCGTAGCATTGAGGAATTCGTCTATGTAGAGCCGATCGTTTGGAACAAGTGTACCGACAACATGGTCGGCGGTCATCAGCGGTATAAGATCATGGTCCATGAACAATGACATATGGAGTTGGCCGTGAGTGTCTTCGATCTAGATGATCAACAGGAACGTCATCTTAATCTCGCACTTAATAAGGTGTCCGGCTGTCAGCAGTTAGATGAATCAATTCTTTGATTTCTCGATTGGCCGAGAAGCTCCAGTCCCGTGTGATCGTGGCAGAGAACGTTAAAGGTAAGCTTATTGGTAAGGCAAAAGGATTCGTTAGTCTGGTCTTATAGGGCACGAGACAAATCGGATACAAGCCGCAGTTATTCCTACTTAATTCAGCAACGATAGGGGTCCCACAGAAACGTGAGCGAGTCTTCTTTGTGGCCGCACCGGAAGACACACCTTTCCCGAAACTTAAATTGAAATTCAATGAGGCGCCTATACAGTATAGGGAGATTCGGGCCGATCAGGGACCGCCAACTAATCCAGAAAGTAAGACTTTCCAGCGTTGGTACAAGAAACGTCCTCCTGACCAAAACATGGGAGATGTGACTGAACGCGAAGAGGGAAAAACTAGCAACTTCAACACTATACTGGTTAAGAATCAAAAATCGCGAACACGCTAGCCAACCATCCTACGCGATGACGTACCGTAACAGATCTCTGATACGGATATCATTTGGATGCAGATCTTTCCGAGCAACTATAATTTCATTGATTCGGATGTACATTACGTGTGCGGTATGAGCGTTCCGCCGTTTATGATGCAACGTATCGCTGAACAGATTCACCTTTGATGATTTAAGGCAAATTAAAAGGAGGACGCAGTAACGTCCTCCCCCATAGACAAAGGTATCTCCGGCTAAGATAGCGGCCCGCCACGCGTGGCATTTTGCAGGCATCCACTATCTCGCATATCATCTTAACGGTTTCACAAATGTACTACGCCGTAATCCATAAAAATACTGCACGAGGCTGGATGCTTTAACTTTATTTTCTTGGATATGTTCAGAACTCGTTTTTTGCCAACTCGTCTGTCTTCCAAAGGAAGATTATTCAACAAGATAACATGGCTCTCCAGACTTACCTCTATACTGTAAAATTGCTCCTCCTTGTTTGATATTCATAACCATCCTTGAGGTGGCCTATCTATATCCATCAACAATAACCAGCACTTATCCTCTATGATCAAATTTGAGAACAAATAAGGTAATGTATGCTGTTGACGGAGTTTCTGTTCAATAAGTCATTCCTCTACCAGTATTTCTGCTAATCATTCTTCTCTGCTGTTTCCAAAAGAAAAAACACAGCCAAGTCAGCCATGTTTTTCAAAATGTTACTTGTTCTCTTGAAGCACCCTGTTCCACTCAACAAATACATAGCTATGCGATGAAAGCGGCTCCATTTTTTGCCAAAGCTTGAGTATTCACAAACAAAAAGCTATGCCACTCGTTTGTTGTTTCTCCAGCCAATTAATTTAATTTCCGCGTTCATCTGCCTCATCATGATCCTTGCTTCCAAACTCATCGAGCAACGCACGTACTTCACGTGTGGACTTAGCGTTCATTAAGCTATTTCTGAGTTCACTTGCTCCTCGGAATCCACGGACATAGATTTTGAAGAAGCGGGCAAGAGGGCTGAACGAACGTGGCAGCTGTGCAGAATAGTGATCATGGAGATCCAGATGCAGCCGCAGCAGATCAAGCAATTCCTCACTGCTGTGTTCCTTCGGCTCCTTCTCAAAAGCAAACGGATTCTGAAAAATGCCGCGGCCAATCATAATGCCATCCACGCCGTATTGTTCAGCGAGCTTAAGGCCAGTCTGACGGTCCGGAATATCTCCATTAATGGTTAGCAGTGTATCGGGTGCCACCTCATCACGAAGCTTCTTAATCTCCGGAATCAGTTCCCAGTGAGCATCTACCTTGCTCATTTCCTCTCTTGTTCGCAGATGAATGGACAGATTCACAATGTCTTGTTTCAAGATATGGGTTAACCAGCCGCGCCATTCGTCTACGCTGCTAAAACCGAGCCTTGTTTTTACACTGACGGGAAGTCCCCCGGCTTTGGCGGCCTGGATAAGTTCCGCTGCAATGTCGGGACGGCAGATCAGACCGCTTCCCTTCCCATTCTCAGCTACATTCGCTACAGGACAACCCATATTAATATCGATGCCTTTAAAGCCTTCCTTCGCCATGCCGATACTCATCTGACGAAAATATTCCGGCTTATCTCCCCAGATATGGGCTACCATGGGCTGTTCATCCTCTGTAAAAGTCAAACGTCCGCGCACACTGTGGTTCCCCTCCGGGTGACAGTAGCTCTCGGTATTCGCAAACTCCGTAAAAAACACGTCCGGCCTGGCTGCTTCACTTACGACATGGCGAAACACAACATCCGTCACATCTTCCATGGGCGCCAGTACAAAAAAAGGTCGTGGCAAATCACGCCAAAAATTATCCGTCATATCCAATACCCCTCTTTAAATAACCAGGAAAAATCTTTATCCCGAAATAGTAAATACAAACTGTTCAAACTCTTGCTTTTTCCTAACTTATAGCATGTTTAAGCAACATAAATCAAACGGCAGTATATGTTAATCGTAGCAGCAGTGAATACACTCCTAAAAACGATGTGCTCACGTCAATGCAAGTTCATGTTCATAACGTATTGCGCCGCAATTCATAAAAATACTGCACAATCGGATGCTTTAACTTCATCATATCTGCCATGTTTAAACCTGCCGGCTCTTCGCACTCATTGAACAGACCGTTCGATAACCAGTCGCCGATTGATTACCGATGACTGGCTTCTTAATTTGATTGGTGTTTTGACCCTATCTCACAAATGGATGTCCGCCCCGTAGACTTTCTATATATAATAGGTAATATAGCATTGACCAGAGTTGCCAAAATATATTAGGACACGCGGGTAATTCTGATCCTTTCGCTGCCAATATTGTACAAAGAGAGATAGTAAAGTAAATCTATCATTTCAAGATCAGCTAATCGTTTTCTAAATGAGTAAGTAAATATAATTATAAATCATCGAGATATATTAATCACGAAAAGGCTTTCCCATAAGTAGGTTTGCTACTTTCCGTCGTTTCTTTTCGTTCGTAACAAACCGTAGTTTGTGCCCAGCGGCGCATTCTCCAAACGTCATTAAACTATGCATGGTCTTCATCAAGTTTGTCCTCTTTCTCCTCCGCTCATTTTAGAACGGAATAGAAGCCGGCCAACGAATCATGAATGCCCCAGCATTCACAGTTCGGTTTATTGACATACTTCTGGATATTCAATTCCAACTATTCTCATCGTTCACGTTCACTCACCCTTTAATGTCCGATTCACACAAAATAAATTCCTGGTCGTACAAAAGAAATTTAAGGATTGGGATTTCCCAAAAGACCCGATACTACTAACAGCGACCAGTCCCTTGTGGCTTAACTGTCAAAAGATATCACTAGACGTTGTTGGTTATGGTTTGACTAGAAAATATTTAAATTTATGCGAGATCAATAGGGGGCGAGAGGTACGACTACACCGACTCAAAGTTGATAAAACGTCTATAATATTGAGAATATATTACTTTATTTGCAAATATAAACCTTTATGTTAAACTTGTTTTGTGAAATATTCCCAAATGATATAAGGTTGTGACATAGTACTACACTGGTACCGCCCCTAATGCAGAGGCTGCTGAAAGCAATTTGGCAATTTTTTTTCCGCTATATTCTGAAATTGTGAATTCAGACTCAATTTTAAGTGATCTTACTGAGGAAGAATATCACGAGGCAGTAAGAAATGCTATTCCTATAGAATCATTGATGGTAGAACCCACAGAAACTCAACCAGAAGGAAATATTAAACCTATGGCTAATATGTCTTGGGCTTTTGATAATTTGCAACCACCCGGTCCATCTGGTGGGGCCCACTTCTCAGGTGAATTCACTTCTTCAGCAACTAAATTCAAGATTACTGTTGTTCAGTGGGCTACTAATAGTAACAAAGCCCCCTCTGTGAATTATACACTCGTCAACAGAGATTATTTTGAAACGCCAGCCCTCATCTATGGGAGATTTACACATACGAACGAAACAAAAGAGATATGGAACGTACCTCCTGGTACATACCAAGTAATGGTGACTAATTTGAACGACTTTGCGATTTCTGGAAATGGATATATCGATGGTATCTTTTAAGTTTTTTAACAATTAATAACAACTCAGACGGGGTGATGATCATGAACAAGAAGCGTTTAAGAATATCTATAATCATTACATCATGTTGTCTTGTATTAATGGGCGCATTTTTTATAATCAGAGAACTTATAGATACTAAGCAAGTTGTAGACTCGACTATTAATGACACCACTCCTCCAAAAGAAGCATTACCAGATTGGAAAATTGAATACGATAGAAAAGCTCGAACAGAACCGGTGGAAAGTGTAGTAACTGAACATGGAGAATTTTATTATGCACCTTTTCCAAAACAATTTCCACGAGAGGAAGTTGTTAGAGGAGATATTGGTGAGGAAGTGACCGAAGATACAAAGCAGTTGATAATAAGAGGATATTATTACGAAAAAAAATAAAAATAATATCATCGGATACGTTTTCCCTGGTCTAACATTCAAAGATGAAGGCTAGAAAGTGAAAAAGGTTTCCAAGAAGCAAGCGGGACTGACCCTATAGCGTAAGACAAATTAAAACACCTTCAAGTGATAACCATGTCGTAAGATATGGAGACCACCTTGGGGGTGTTTTTGCTTTGGCAACAAGAGTCAGCTATCCGGTAGAAGTAAAGGAGAAAGCCATTGAAATGAGATTGGATGGTATTCCAGTGAAAGAAATAATGGAGCAACTGAACAGTCTGGTTGTCACCGACGCGCAGATAACGCTCCTTAGGAGTCTTTTTTCGGTCATATGAAAGACCACGTAAAGAGTCGAAACTGCAAATCTATAGCTGAGTTAGAGCGAGAAATTAAGCGCTATATTCATTACTATAATAATCACAGATACCAATGGGATGCTTTAACTTCATTTTCTCGCTCATGTTTAAAATTCGCTTTTTGCCAACTCGTCTGTCCACCAAAGCTAAAATATTCAATAAGATATCATGACTCTCCAAGCTTTCATCTATAGAAATCGATAAAAACTTAGTAGCTACTACGACAAAATTGGATTTACTTAATACGGCCTGTGCTGACAAAAGCTCTTTTGCAAGCTCTGAAATTTTTCTGCTTCTTGCAATGACTTTAAGACGATCCTCGGGTACGGTCCCCTTGGTATCCTTTCTGATCGCTTCAATTTCATCATGGCTGATAGGAATTTGGATATCCGGATCATTCTTAATTTCCTGCTCCGTCTAATACCATCGGATGGAGCCCGTTGTATCACTCATATTGAGTATGTTCTTTTTATCTACGGCAAGATAACAAATTCCGGATTTAGCAGGTAGATAGCGATAACTGGTTGCCCGGTATTCGACCCTACCAAGTAACGTAGGAGAGAGAAAGCTCTCCAGTTGTTGCTTTAATTTGCTCCAGGACATCTATCCTCCTATGTTCTCAAAGCCTTACTACCCGTATTTCGCGGTAGATTTATGGCAATGACACCTATAGTGCCAGACTAGTTTGATATAAAATAACAAAATTTCTAAAGTTAAAATATTTCCCGTGGGTGAAGATCTATCATACCATGATTATGGTCATGTATAGAAACAAGAGGAACCGCCATGAATGGCAGTTATAATAGTTCGATCCTACATTCTTTAAAATATTTCAATCAATTTCTCATTAAATTTCTTATACTGTTGCGTCACTTTTCTTTAGGAGATGCTGGTCGATGTGTTTCTTGCTTTCCTAAAATCAATTTATGATCATGCATATATACCTTCTAAATGTATTTTATAGGGAAAAACCGCTCCATTAAAACTCAAACGAGGGAACGTCTTGTATATCATAGTGTACGGTTAGTGAATCAACAAATCGACCTTATGCAGAACCTCATCCAAGGTCTTCTTTGGAACTCTGCAAATAAACTTGGCTTGGCGAGATTGCCAATCGAGGCTCTTAATCTGATCAGAAAGGATAACCCCTTCAATCGGTAAATCCTGTGGAATAACCACTTCGAATGGGTAGCCTTGTGTTACTGGCCCTGATCTCAGCCGTTCGTGATCCTGGGCTCTTTGTTCCGAGCCCGTGGATTGCGAAAACGGCCTATTTCTTGTCCCTGTCACTACTTTCCGCCCTTAATGGCGGCTGTTGTTAGAAGTGAGCATCTTCATTCCTCTGTATTGCATTACATATCTATCGATCTGCTGAAAGATTCGTTCGAAACGTAGGCAAATTGTTTGCCTTACCCATCTCGCTCAGTAAATTCTCCATGCTCGCTCTCTGAAAGGACGCCAGGTATACAGCCAACAGTTCATCCGTCTCCTCTTCGGATACGTCGAGTTCAAACACGATCAGCACATCGTCCTTCACGTAGATTTTCCACGCGTTCAGTTCTGATCCTTCCTCCATCTCATGCTCCGGTTCCTCTAAACACATACATCTGCGATAATCGGACAAACTCCACATGCTCTCATCGAAAATGGCCCAATATGGCATCCGATCCTCGACACCTAAATGCACGAGTGCCTTGGCAGCGAGAAAACGTTGAAGCGATCGATTTTCCAGCTGTCAGTCGGGGGAGTTCCACGCGCACAGATAGACCGGCGGGTCTTCCTTCTCCAGATCCTGAATTCGGATCCCGCAATATATCACAGATTCTCTACTTGATAGAAGATCAAAAATGCCTTGTCTGTCGTAAAAAACGTGATACGCTTCGTAACGAATTCAATCTAATTTATTCAATCTAACAATCACGAATTTAATAAGTCTGATGCTGAAACCTTTTTCCAGCCTTCAAGTCCTATTAAATTTAATATCCGTTCTTTTTCTGAAGCATCAAATTTGTCCGTATCTTTTTTAAGACTCCCATCAAATTCCTTCATGTAATGCTCATTATTCGTATCCGTAATGTACATGTAATAGACATCTTGGATGGTATCACCATTGCGAAATTGAAACTGAAAGACATACATTTGTTTAATTTCTTGAATATTAGGCAACGGTTCGGGTTCTCCACCCTGTGCCCATTGTGCGGCATTCCTCAGCAAATCAGGGTCACTTTGAACATTGATCAGTTCGGGTTGAACGCGACTGGAATCATTACGGTACATATAAATATTTATCATATCCAATTTTACGGATTCTTCTATTTGATCCTGATTTCTTGGCGAACAGGAAGTTACGATCAAAGCAACTAGAACAACGCATAACAAAACTTTTTTTAAGTTAATATGAATCACCCCTATAAAAAATTTTTAAACAAAGAATTAATTTACCATTAAAAAGAAGAATATGTAATTTGTATCGGTATTAGCCAAAAGGAGTTGGGATTTTGAAGAAGTTTTTTTTCGGTCGTTGCCTTAGTCCTATTGATGCCAAATCTAGCATCAGCTGATCAAATCGCTGTACCACAACAAGAAAGGTTATCCTCTATTATTCAGATCAAGGAATACGTTTTGACAAACAGAGACGTTAACGTAATGTTATACGATGAAAACGGGAATATTCTTAACGAATTCCATAGCGATGGTAATGTTATTAATTACCAGTATGACGCAGACGGCGAAATGATATCTTCAACAGATTCGTATAACGGGATGCAGATCTATGAGCTTGACAAAAAAACGAATTCTCTAAGTATTAAAACTTATGCAAACTCGGCTTTTGTGAATGAAAAGAACCTTGTTAATGAAAACGAGCAGGTTCCATTAGACACATCAGAAAACATTCCTATTCCCTATCCCATAGTTCCCTTTGCATATGAAAGTACAGTTATTTCGGGAGTTAATATGAATACTCTAATAACAGATACTGACTTTACCAATTCTTCAACCATGAGCTCATCAGCTATTCAGACATTCTTTGAGAATAGAGACTCAGTTTTGAAAAATGTTGTTCTAATCTATTATTTAGACTCGAATGGTAATCCATATTTTAATGGTCATACCATCAATGCCGCTTCAGCTATTAGTACAGCTGCCACAACAAACGGAGTTAATCCCAAGGTTATACTCGCAACTCTGCAAAAGGAATCTTCTCTAATTTCTGCTAAGCCAGGATCCGTTGATTATAGTTCTCGACGGTTCTATTATGCAATGGGTTATGGAGCAACCGATTCTGGTGATGATCGATCAAAAGGCGGATTTAACTATCAGATTTCCGGTGGAACACAAACTCTTAAAAATCGTTATACCCAATCACCATCATCTGGGTACCCAATAAAGCTACCTGATGGCACTGTTACTAGTATTAATTTTGGTAAATCTGTAACTTCCGGCGGGGTAACGTACAAAAACTATGTTTGGGTAGATAATAGAGCCACCTATTCTCTTTACCGTTATACACCACACACCATCGATACCTCACTTTTACCAACTATCGGGGGTGGAAATTACCTTTTTGTAAAAATTGCAACTGGTTGGTGGGGCTCATCAACTTGGAAATGATTTAAATCTATCCGTCACCGTTGGCAAAAGGTAGCAGATTATATGTTATGTTTGAAAGGGATTATTCCGAATGAAGTTAATGCACAACCCAAAAACGGTTGATAAAACGACTCCAAAGTGAAGCAAAACAAAAAGAGAAATAGGCCGTGAGTGAATGGGGTATCGACATATTTCTAGTCCTGCAACTGGCACCGCCCTCAAGGCTGATATTGTTAAGAGCGAGGATGTTAGCATCCTCGTTCCTTTTTACTATCAGCATCGTCAATGGGAAAATCCAGTGCCACCATAGTTCGAATCAATGAGCCACATCCTTCCCAGCCAATAGTCAACGTTGAGATGATCATCTTCTCCACTTCATGCTTCAGCGATCGAATAAGATTCCTTCTTAACGGCTTCAAACATCGCTTTCGAATACATAATCGCAACAAAATGCGACCACTTGATTAAACCTACCCTGACATGCTGATAAGGATGTGACTTAATTCGCAAAATGACCAAACAACATAAAGAAAATAACAGCTAAAATCATTAATCCTATGGAATAAAAAATCAGCACCATTCTTGCGCCGCCATATTCTGAAATCGTGAATACAGACTCAATCCTAAGTGAACTTACTGAGGAAGAATATTACGAGGCAATAAGAAATGTCATTCCTATGGAATCATTGATGGTAGAATCCACAGAAACTCAACCAGAAGGTAATATTAAACCTATGGCTAATATGTCTTGGGCTTTTAATAATTTGGGCCCAAACGATGGGGGCCATTTCTCAGGTGAATTCACTAGTAGATCGAAATTCAGGATTACTGTTGTTCAGTGGGCTACTGATAGTAACAAAGCCCCCGACGTGCATTATACACTCGTTAACAGAAATTATTTTGGAAAGCCAGTCCTCATCTCTGGGAGATTTACACACACGAACACCACAGCAGAGATATGGAACGTACCTCCTGGTACATACCAAGTAATGGTGACAAATTGGAACGATTTTGCAATTTCAGGGAATGGATATATTGATGCTATCATATATTGATCCTATCTTATAAGTATTTCCTCAACAACAAACGGTCATATGAAAGACCACGTGAAGAGTCGAAACTGCAAATCTATAGCTGAGTTAGAGCGAGAAATTAAGCGCTGCAAGTTCATTTTTATAGCGTACTGAGCCGTAGTTCATAAAAAAACTGCACAATGGGATGCTTTAACTTCATTTTCTCGCTCATGTTTAAAATCCGCTTTTTGCCAACTCGTCTGTCCACCAAAGCTAAAATATTCAATAAGATATCATTGCTCTCCAAGCTTTCATCTATAGAAGTCGATAAAAACGTAGTAGCTACCACAGTGAAATTGGATTTACTTAATGCGGCCTGCGCGGACAAAAGCTCTTTTGCAAGCTCTGAAATTTTCCGGCTTCTTGCAATGACTTGAAGACGATCCTCGGGAACGGTCCCCTTGGTATCCTGTCTGATCGCTTCAATTTCCTCGTGGCTGATCGGAATTTGGATATTCGGATCATTCTTAATTTCCTGCTCTGTCTGATACCATCGGATGAAGCCCGTTGTATCACTCATATTAAGGACGTTCTTTTTATCTACGGCAAGATAACAAATTCCGGATTTATCAGGTAGATAACGATAACTGGTTGCCCGGTATTCGACCCTTCCATGTAACGCAGGAGAGAGAAAGCTCTCCAGTTGTTGCTTCAATTTGCTCCAGGACATGTAATCCCCCTATATTCTTAAAGCCTGATTCACCCGTACTTCGCGGCAGATTTATGGCAATGACACCTATAGTGCCAGGCTAGTTTGATTAAAATAACATATATTCTAAAGGTAAAATAATTCCCTTGGATGAAGGTCTATCATACCATGATTATAGCCATATACGGAAACAAGAGAACCGCCTTGAATGGCAGTTCTCTTAGTTCGATCCTATATTCCTTAGAATTTCTCAGTGTCTTGTCATAGTTCGTCTTCTTAATTTGTTTATAAGATTGTATCCATACTGAGGCTATTCTTCATGGCATAACACCTTAATTCTTTCCGCCATAGACCTTATAAGTAGCGTAAACTGCATCTGCATATTGATCTGCCAGAATAGGACGGCCATAAGAATCCGTAGCTCCCGGATACCAGTTATCTCCACCGTTGTAGTGTAATAATCCGTTGTAGATATTTCCAAACTTCGTAATCTTCTCATTTAAAATCAACGCACCCAGATATACCTGATCTTGTTCACTGCTATGATTATACGCACGGCCAAATTTTGAGCTGAATTGAGATAAATACGCATTGCGTGTGTTTGGTTCTACCTGCATCAATCCGTCGCCGGCCGATGGACTACCTGGTAAACCTGCTCCAAAGCTGCTTTCCTTTTTGATAACAGCACTTAGCAATAAAGCAAAATCTCCCCCTTTCCCATAGGCATTGTCCGCATTCATGACATATGTCCATATATGGCTCGGAACCTCGGCAGGCTTTGTTACTATAGGAGATGGTGAACCCGTATAAATCTTGACCGATGACATTTTGTCATTGATCGTGTTGCCAACCCAGGAAGAATCTGAAGTAAAGGTCCACTTTGTTCCTCCAAAATTATCATTCTCATATACTTCAACCGTCCAACCGCTTGGAACCTTAAGAGACGACATCCAGTCATTCGGAATTCCGTTTGCGTTCAACTGAGACAGTGTATAATTGCCTATCCCGAGTGTCACTGCTTTTCCTCCATAGTTTATATCTGCATAGAATGTTACTCCATTCGTTGTCGGTGGTGGGGTTGGTGGCGTAGTTCCGTCGCTACCGCCTTTCTGCCATAAAGCGGGAACATTGGACGGTTCCCAACCTACGAGAGAAGTATGTGCCTGAAGACAAGTATAAGTGCTTCCACTATAGGTTACTGTGTCATTTACTGCATATGCGGTATTTGGAGCCCATGCTCCTCTAGCGGCTGCGTTTACTGACGGTAAGGCTGCACAGAATGTGAATAGAAATACTGCTAAAATTACCAAAAGTGATAAGCGCTTAAAAGGAAACCTTTTATTAGTCATTTTCAAACCTCCTTGTTTTTTTATTTATCTGTAGCGCTCCCATGAGACATGCCACAGGTTTTAAATGTGCTATGATCTTACTTTATTTCCGTTTTTTTAAGTGAATTCCATAATTTTTTTAATCAGATTATTACAATTCAAACAATACAACGGCATGAAAAGCGACCGGCAGACTGCACCTGATCATTAGAAACGGCAGCGGACGTTTACCAATACGTCCAAACTTATAAGGAGTAATATCCGGAAGTCCGCATTACTGCCGATCCTGAGATAACGAATTTACTTAAACAACAACAAGGCGGCTCCTTACGAGGAGCCGCCTCTATTTTTTTGTATGGGTTTTAATCTATATTTTCAATACCCCATTCTCCTGCTTCGTTTTTAGTAAAGAAGTAGGTAATTCCTTGATTTTCAACACTCCCGTCTGAGGATTTTTTTGCAAAGCGCACGCCTACTCTAATTTGTTCTGGCTGATCGACTTTTTCTATGAGATCCAAATCATAGAACATAAATTGATCGCTTTCGTTTGTGTAATAGAAGCCTTCTCTTATAGATTCCAAAGACTCCTTATTCAGATTCTCTTTAAACTTTTCTTTGTTGTTCTCCACAACCGATTCAAGATTGTTCCTTAATTTGGAGATAATGTTGTCGTCAAAGAAGCTGCCTTTATATTTGTCAAAGTCAATAGAGACGCCTTTCTTAAAATCGGCCGCTGTTATGTCCTTAATTGCTTCTTTCTCGTCTGGTTCGATCAGACTTTCTGTGTTTGTTGGTGTATTGTTGTTGGTTGAAGGTGCTGGGCTTGTTATGTTAGTAGGTTCTTCACTATTGGAAAGAGTGTCAGTGTCATCTGATTTCCCGCATGCAGAGAGAAGTAATGCTCCGATTAAACATAAAGATAAAATACCGCGAGAGAGATTCTTCATTAGGTTGAATCCTCCTTGTAATTTTCGGTATATATGTAAGAGGGAAAGGGAGAAAAAAGTTGCCTTTACATTGCGAAACGATATGCATCATCAGCAAGTAACAGACCTATTAACGTGGGAGCAACCGGGGGTGTTTACAACATGGTTGCAGCTACACCTTCTTCTTGTTAAGGACGGGGTTTCCCCGTCCTTTTTTTCTGTGTAGCGTACATAATAGCCGATCGCTCAGGGAGATCAGGATAGGCCAATTACATACAACCGTATTCTTTTTTATTCTGACGAATAGCTGTTTTTAATGTACTTTGATGAAATGTTCTAACCAGCAGATTCATCGTCTTATCAAGCTGAGCCCAACGCTTCTAAAGTGCCAGGTTATTTTGATTTAAATTAACTAAATTTCTAAAGTATAGGAAGATCGAGCGAAGTGAAGGATTCCACAATTAGTAATTTCATTTGTATTCGTTGGGTGGCCTTCCGCTGCGCTCCAGTTTACTCCCATGGGCTTCGACATAGCCTTTCCTGAACAACAGTGTGCAACATCCCACATGCACTATATCTCCTTAGGATTAACTCTGTCGCACGTATTTTCCTGAACCTTTGTACTTATTGGTCTTTGTACTCCAGGTGAATATTCCCTCTGCCAGATCCCAGCCGCCTTCGATTCTATGATTCTTCCAGTACTGATGTACTTTACCCTTTGAATCAATGTAAACTCCCAGATCTCCCATCAATTGAAGAGTTTTACTCAAGCTCCCATGCTGAAGTCGATATACAGGTCATCGGTTTTGACGATCTTAACCACTTCATTAGGATACTTTTCAGCAAGGATATCCTTAGGTTTCCTTGCTGCAGCAGATACACTACCCGTAAACGAAAAGAAAACTGCCAAGCTCAGCAATAATGCCGTTGTAGAGAATTTGCCTTTCATAAATATGCCCTCATTTCTAGTGTTAACATATCTCTGTTGATATTAACGTAATTTCACCTTTTCCACATGCTCAGCCCGAATCTTCGAATCAGTGATGTTCGACTCAAGCAAGGATTGATAGATCTTCTGAATATCAGCTTCCTTTAGAACGGTATCCACCTTCTCCGCTTGAATCCGATTCATTTTGCGCTGAATATATTCGGACAGTTCGACATCGTACACAATCAGTTCGTCCGATTGGATTTTTCTTAGTTCCGGATCTACGCTGAATCTACAGCGCATTGTAAAAGAAACCAAAGAAATGTAACGGCTCTTTTGGTAGTCAGGGAGCAAACTTTTGATTGCTTGAATATGGCCGTAATTTTGCATAAAGGGATTATACATTTAAAACCGGTTACTAACTGTCCATGACTTATTCTCTCTTGTTCCCTTAATCTCTCCCGTGTAGTTCTTCGTCTCGATGACAAACAATCCTTGTGGCGTGATCACTACATGGTCGATCTGCGAATAGCCCGTTCGGGACTTCGAATTCGTGACCATTAAATCATTTGGTCTAGTTGAATATTAATCTTATGCTCACCCAGCTCACCAATTAGAGTAGGCTGAACCTTGGGTTTGGCGTTGTTTCCTGATGTTTTGGCTTTATTCGTATGTTGAGCCGGCTTTTTCTTTGGCATATCAGAGGATTTGAACAAGGATTTTAATTTTTCAAACATAAGAGAGCTCCGTTCTTCATGTAATGGTGATTAACTCTGTTCAGCAGATAATCTTGCTACAGTTGAGCAAGTCCTAGAAACATTAGTGATTTTTCATATATGGATAACGTGATCACCTACCGCCATCTTATAAGCCGTATATTAATAGGTCAACCAAAAACCAGTATATTCCATCAATACTAAAATACTCTATTAATACGGCTTAAAAAGGACGCATTTCAGTACTCTGTAAATTTTTTAAGAATCGATGCTACTCCCCCAACGCTAGATTCGTAAGAATTAATTACTAACTACGTATTTCTGTTTAATTTAGCTTATCTTTCTAATCCTACTATAAAGTTATTGACCAATGGTGTATTATGCATTAAATTACTTATATACGTCATTTTCCTGAATATGGAATTTGAATCTGGAGGGGGATATCCTTGATACCTACAGACACAACGATAAGTACGGAACTATTACGTTACCTGAAGAAGGAAAATCTCAGCATTTCCTCTTTTGCAAATAAATCGAGGATTAATTCAGGAACTCTCAGCCGATTCATAAAAGGGCAACAGCCCCTTTCCGTCTCCAACCTGGATTTAATTACTGAGGCCATGAATTTGGAAGAGGGATATTTTTATTCCTTATATGCGAATGAATGTATCATTCAATCATCTCCAAATTGGAGACGACTTGGCCCATTTATCATGCGTTGTTCCGAACTAGACAAACTCAAATGCTTAGATCACGTTATTGGTATGATGATGGATAATTTAACTTATTCTTCTTTGCTCTTTGATAGCGCAGAAGCGCTATATCGTAAGGGAGATCGAGAAGCAGCCCTGATCATATACAAGAAGGTTGCCGAGAGTGAAAAATACCAACATTCCGAGAGATTAGGCATGTGTCAATATAGAATATTTACATGCTCCTTAAACTCGGATCAGGAACATAACTTAGACTGTACAATACAGTTTGAAGCATACGTTCAGCGCCTTCCTGAAGTAGTACAATTGGACGCTCTAGAAGATCTAACAAATACTCTACTTTCCCTCCAAAAATGGGATAAAGCTAAATACTATGCCCGGGAAATGGGGAGAATTTCGAGATTTCTTTATAACGCACAAAATCATAACAAATCTAAAAATAAGAAGAACAATTCAACTCCTAAAAAACCTTTATTCGGTTATATCCTATACTCTGATTTGCTACTAGGCTCAATAGCAGCAGAAAAATCTAATTATAATGAAGCTTTATTCTATGTTTCCTGTTACGAAGATCAAGCTTGGATCAAAGAATCAGATAAAGTTTCCGAAGATATTAAGAAAAAATTCATCAGGTGGGCCAAAGGAAATCGCTATCTATATCAAGTAATGAATGGAGACTTTCAAGTAATCGACGAGTATATTGAGTATATTTCTTCTCTTGAAAATGAAATATTAAGGGCTCTTTTTAGAATTATACACGCAGCTATTGTACATCATTGGAACATTGATAAGTATCTAGAACAATATGAGAGTGTTATAAGAGAACATTATGAGCAGGGATGCGTGGTAGGAAGTTATAACCAACAAATAATAAATGATCGCTTTGCCATCTTCCTCGCCGAAATTGGTGAATATTATATAAATCAAGGAAATATCCATAAGGGCACAGGATTTATATTGGATAGTTTAAATGTTTCGTATAAAATTAATAATACAGCTAATATAGTAAAATGCTGCTCGACAATCGAACATATTCGGCATGAGATCGATCAATCAGATCTCCGAAGATACTCCCAATTGATGAAGGAGGTTTATAATCGTAATGAGAAAAAAGTTGATGGATATTGCGTGCATTCTTAGTTTCATATGTGCATTTGTATTCACTAACAATATCACTATCCCTGCCAATGAGGATCAATTAATCCCCCCCTCTCCTCCTCACATAATTACTACAAATAGTCATGGTGAGGGTGGTGGGTGGTAATTATTTCGTAGTAATAACAAACATGTAAGGTGAATTAGGCAACAGAAGATAATTCCTATAATCTTGAACCATGACCCACAGATAGGGTCATGGTTCAAGATTTTTTTTCAAAATGTGAGATAAGAAAAAACAACTCCAGTGAAACAGTAAAGTGCGTTGGTGTGACAATGTAGAGTTCTCAACATCACTTCATATATCAGATAAGTTGAATTTAGAGAATCAAATGATTAGGTAAATAAGAAAATTTATGAGTTTGGGATTGAGTAAGATCGTAAATATGGCTGTCAAGTTAGCTCAGATCAATCTTGATACACGAAGAATTGTTTGTTAAGATATTAACAAACATATGTTCTTATTTTTAGAGTTGTGGCTAAGCAGGAGATCATGACTTTTGCAAAATTTCAACAGAAATTTGATACAAAACAAGTATGCCATATGCATCTGTTTCAACTTAAATGGCCAGCTGGATTTTGCTGTCTAAATTGTCTTTATTACGATTATTTCCAGATTAATACATTAATACTCCCCTTATTACAGTCTACAAGCTGCGTTGCCGCCTTAAACTGGCTGACTATTTTTCCATTAATGTATGATGTGTTACTTAATAATCAGTATGGTCGTCCAGATACTAGTCAGTGTGGCGGGTTATCTCTATACACTCCATAACTCATATGTAGAAACATAACAAGATCTTCGGCATACTTCAGCAGCTACCTTACTCATTAATGAAAGATCATAAAATACCGGTCTTTTATTTCTTTTCCTTCAATTTTTAATAATTCAATCCTTTCTCTCATTTCTCTACCTACAATTTCAAGAATTAAACTTTTTCCTGAACCATTTTTCCCAACAATAGCTGTAATATCTGAAATGCTTTTTCCATAGAAGTTTTTAAAATACTTCGGATTGTTTTTAATCAAAATTTTATTATAAGCTTTATCGTACTCAACTATATACTCACTGGAAAAGTTGAAGAATATATCTCTAAAAATATCACCTTGTGATTCTACATACATATAAAGTAACTTCATATTTTTTTGTTTCCTTTCACTATCCCCAACTCTTTACCAATATCTGAGATCATTTTGGACAACGGCCTTTTTCCATAGTTCTCAGAGTCAACATATGCTCCTATGATAAGTTGTTCAAGTTCTTGTTTTGAAGCGAATACCCCTCCAAATTCTCGAAATAATTGTACCTGATACTCTTCAGTATAAATCTCTTTTTTTATTAATAATTCTTGAACCACATCTTTATGAATCTGATACAATTCCTCAAGTTCTAATATTTCTATCCTTTTTATCCAATATTTTGTTTAAACCTAAATCAATTAATATATGTAGCTTTGACAAATCAGATAAGTATTCAACTCCTTTAATGTCATAACTAAAAGTGAGCATGTCATCTATTTCAATAGTGTTATCATAAGGAGAATAAGAAAAATCCTTAGTACCCTTTTTATGGTTACAACTACCACAGACGGGAACTAAATTATAAAATGATACTGATAGAATAGGATAATCGCTCTTATTAATAAAATGATCTAATTGACAACTTGTTTTCCTTGAACTGCTGTTAATAAAGTTTCGATTACAATAGGGACAAACCGTTACTCCAAGGTCCCGAACAAAAGCAAGCCGATCTATATTACACTGGTACACTGTTTTTAACAAATAGTTCTTTAAGCCATCTGTCATTTTGATTTTATTAGTATCAATATAGTCTCTAATGGAAAGCAATTTTGTTAGATCGGCTGTTACGATCTTCTCAAAAGAAGCTATCAACTTTTCATTTTTTTCATCAGGAAAAAGATGGTCAATATCTAAATTTATATCGCACCAATTATTCACATTTTTAATGTAACTACCTTGGCACCTTCCCCTCAATTTTTCAAAGTAGTTTTTTACTATCTGTTGTCGAATATTAACATCTTTTTTCATGAAATTTAGTTGGATCAATACTATGCACCACTTTTTCTGTAATTATTTCCATATTAATGACATACAACAAAACTGAACTGTATATAACTCAGTTCAGTTTTGTAATATTTATTGTACTCAACTCGCATTCGAACTCATAGCATACTCTTCAAGTCGTGCAATAATCCCCGCCTCTCCAGAACTTCTCGGATAAATTGGTTCATACGACAAATGGTCTTTAATGCCATACGTTAGGGCATGGGAGATACATGCCGTAACCACAATTGATAAATCGGAATTTCTAGCATATGCCGTCGTTTGATCTGTAGCACGATCACTCGTACAAACATTAACTGTAATAAGGGAATTTCGTTTCATTATTTGGTCAGCCGCGCGATTAGCTGCCTTTTCTCTACAGGAAAAAATGGTGATTTTCATATTTTGCAATTTTTGTAGTGGATCGCTGTTATCTTGTACAATATCCTGAACCTGTTTACGAAGGAGTTCCAATACGTCATAATTACCAGATACCTCTTCACCAAGTAGAATCAGATAATCTCTCAATGAATCCATATCTTTTTCAAACTTGTCATATAGCCTACCAACCCACTCATCCCAAACGGGCTTGATTTCCATTCCCGGAACGCCATAGTCCTGAAATAACTCCATACAGTCAAATATAGAAGATAGCAAACGTAGAATCGGCTGAAATGTTAGCCATTCTTTCATGTAGCGCCACTGTGTGTCAGCTTCTCCCGGTTTCTTAAGTAAAAGACCATCCAAAAGCTTAATTAAGCCCTGTAACGTCTCCTCGTTCTTACTGGAAAATATACGCATTGCTTCAGCTAAGTTTTCGTAGAGATCAACATCATCAATTCTTGGAAAATCACGGTATTGAACAATGAATTGAACAAAAGGTAGAAGAGCACGTGCTAGTATTGATCTTTTTATAGACTCAGGCTCTTCAACAATCCAATCAATAAAATAATCATTGACTCGCAGTGCTGACGTAGGTGTCCAATCTATATCCTTATTTTGAATCTGCTCATACCAATCTGCTAAGAACTGATAGTCATTTTGGGCAGAATGCAATAAACCAAAATATGTGTCCCAATCCTTTGGTATTAATTTATCTTCAACTTCTGCCCATTCTTCTACCCCAAAATTTTTATTTTTGGATGCCAGATCTTGAACCTGATGTACAAGACGACATCTGGATAAGAGATCTGGACAAGGAATATCTGCAGATTGACTAAGAACTGGCACTAAAGTGCTAAAATACTCTCTAGATGCATATTTTCTCCACGTCACTGTCAGATCTTCAAATAAACTTCGATATTGATCTTTTGGTAAGCCTAAATTAAGTAGTGTATGCAACCAAACTGACGAGATTTTCATCTCTTCTGAGGTCCCCTGCATATGAGAAAGAAATATTCGATGAAGTTCTCCATACGTATCTTTTAATTCTTCGCGTGGCCATTGTGTATCTTCAGAAAAGAATCGCAACAAGTATAACATTGACAAGTTCAATGTATCTTGTGTGGTCTTACTGCCATCTTTCAAAAAATTCTTAAACTTATCCATTTCAGCGGAATTATCTAGAAATCCATCTCTATGCCATTCCACTGCCCCACGTCTCGCTAGCATTGTTGCTTGATTGAGATCAAAATCCTCTATCTTATCAAACCATTCATTCCATGATCCCGGAAGCGTAGCACTAACATTAGATTCCTGTATATTAGATTTTTTATCATTTGAAGGATATAAATACTCGAAACAGGTGCGCAAATGTCTGGTAGTTAGTATTGATTTCCAATCTATTATTGTTGTTGACTGCGATATTGAATCCACTACTTGTTTATCTATGGTCAGATCTTGTAGTTCATAGGCACATATTAACAATAACTGAATCTGTTCTTTGGACAAAGGCAACTGCACAGCTAATTTAAATGCTTCTTCATATCTACTATTATCCGCTAGACTTTTTGCTTCCTCTAAAGTAGATACCACCACTTCTAATGTTTCTATTATAGAAGTTGAACCGTTTGTTAATGATCGAAGTAGCGGTTCAATTGCTTGTCCAGAAGCCAATGACAATATTTCATTACGCAATTCATACATTGGTTCCTCTGACATGATCGAGCGTAACATGAAACACATTAAAACATGAGGATGTGTTAGGGAACCGCGTACTCGAAACAATGATTGATACACCGGCCAAATCTCTTCACTAAAGACTTTTTTCATACTCTCAGAATCTGATTCTATCGTCTTCAGATACTCCGAGTACACCGCACGTATGATCCCTTCAGTTACTCTTGCCGGTCGTGGCGATTTTAATAAATCTTCCATTTGTGGATGAATCAAAATTTCTTTCCAACAATTTAATCTTGATAACATTTCAATTCGCATAAACAATGCATTACGAGGATCAATTAAGTTATGACGTTCTAGAATTACTATTTGTGCTTCAGCAAGACCATGTTCACCAGCCTGTAAAGCTAGCTCAAAAGTTCTTAATAACGGACTTGGGTCAGTCGGTATACTTACTCCGCGTTCTGGTCGTTCTCGGAGCAGACGAAATAAATCTAGAACCTTCTGCCCAATGGCCTTATCGTTTCCACGAAATTTAAAAAAATGTCCATTAGTAAAATTTCTAACATTTTCATCTTGAATATGATTAAAATTATCTACTTGATAAAAATCCATACTACTGTATGTGGTTCCAACAAAAGAACGAATCACTTCTCGCACTTGTGTAAATGAGTTTTCGTTAAAAGCGATTGCAAACCATGTGAATGATTTATCTTGCTCCATGTAAGGCAATACTGTAAATGAAGGATACTTTCCTTCTAATCTAGCTAAATATGGTTTAAATTTGTCTCCATAGTCCCCTGTATTAATTTTGTCCCATATGAGCAAATTAGGTAATGCATAAAATCGATTTAGAAAATCCTGAACTATCTGAGATAACATCTATTCTCCCCCCTTCCCCCATGATCGTCCCCATACAATTCTGTTCTCCGAAACTTCAGACGGGTCAACCGTATATTGGACAAACTCTTCAAGTGTAGTAATTCCGTTATTAGTAAAGTTCATTGATCCACTCAAAAAGTAACTGTCTCCTAACAACCCTTTACGATGAAGAACAGCATTTTGATGAAGGTTATTCCATGGTTTGGTAGTCTTGCTCTTAATATTATCTATGAATTGCTGATTTGATTTAACGGGGCGTGTTTCAAGAAAAAATTCAGTTCCCCTCTCCATTAACTCCACAATGACATCAGTAAAAGTAATGTTTTTCCGAGCCCATTCTGGATTAAGTAACATGAATTCATTGGCTCTATTATTGATGACTGGAATATCTGAAATCCATGGTGAAGCAAGGAAGAGCCAACGGCTCGGCCTAATTAGTTCGGCGACGAGGATGCTTTGTAATAAATCCGGTATCTCTCGAGAAGCAGCATTGGTATATATATATCGTGTCATAAAAGTGCCTCCCGAATTTCAAAATGAATGATAAACATTCCATTATCTCTCGTAATTCCTTCTACTCGAGGGTAGGAATGTAAAAAGCCTAGGTCAAGAGGTTCTGCAGTAAGACTTAGAATAATATCATTGATTTCTAGTTTGTTATCCTGCGGAACAAGCAACTGAACAGATCCATATGAGATAAGAAATTCTATCATCTGATCTCTCCAATTAGGTGCACAATATTCGACGCGTTTATGGAGTTTCACTGTATTCAACAATAATTCACGATCCGTCGGAATCGGAGACGTAAATGGATTGTATGACTCTAATGCCCTACGACGAATTTGTGAACCTCTTGGCCAAATCATGCCGTAAATCACATTAAATCGCCAATTAACATCATCAGATGCACGAGGATCAATGTGATCAAGTGCTGATATTAAATTTGCGGACTTCCCACTATCTACACTAGCGACATAAGCAAAGACACGAGCATCCATTTCGATACCAAGTCTACTTTCTTCTCTCTCCCATAATTGTAATAACTCGAACATAAAACAATCAGTTTGTTGATTACTTCCAGGTCTTAGCAGACGATTAAATAGTCCATTCATCACAGGTTGTGTCACTAATATTCCAGAACGCTCCATAACTTTCTTAATTCCCTCTACCGCTTTAGTAGTTTCCTTATATCCATTAGCGTTACGGAACTCGTAAAGTTGACTTTGAAGTTCTTCATTTATCTGTGTTTCTTTGAGTATACGTGACAACTCACTATGAACAATTTCGGCATCACACGGTGTAAGAGAACTTTCTATTAATCTGAAAAACCTCCGAGGATCTCTTTTATACTGCTTAATAATCTCCTCGATAATGCCACTCCCACCCTCAATTGTTTCCGTAACCCAGATCTCTTGATCTTTATCCAACCAACTTCCGTCATCTTGTCTTTGAGGTCCACCACCAATATCGAGAAGCAATTCACCATTACGATGAGGACCAGCAATTTCTAAACATGCTGCCAATATTGCTTCACCTAACGTAGCGATCCAACGCTTTTTAGCCCATTTTTTCCAGTCTTCTGTTTCCTCTGACCAAAGAATAACCGCTAATGATTTTAATCTTTCGCCTACTAATGGGATCTCGAATAAAGCTTTTAACTTGAGATGAGTCCGCTGATAGTGAGCCTCCTCTTCAATATCAGAGATCTCTTCCTTTTCTAATACTTGAAAAATAATATGCATCACATTATTCATTATCTTTGGAAAATCATTTGAATGAATATAGTCACAAGCTTCTGTTAAAGAGAGATCATTGATTAGTGCAATTTGTAACAAAGCAGACAGGTAGATCTCCGCCATACGCTCCAGCACAAACATGTTCCCTTGTTCCATTAAGCATGGATCATTCATAACAGAATGCTGAAAATACATTGTCCGAAATGATCGAAGTTTCGCAGTATTTAAATCAGCAGATGAAATAATAGTATCTGGAATATTCATCAATTCGAAGCGAATACCATCAACTTGTTGGACAAATCCTAAAGCCGCCGCTTTTCCAGGCTCTAAACCAAATCGAATAGAAAGTTGCACCGGATCCGATTGAGTAACTAATCTTACAGATGCTTCCGAACCGATAGCAAACCTTCTTACTGTAACAGCGCTAAATGTATCATGTGTAAAAAAACGAATATCCTTTAAAAGAGATGACCAATACAGTCCTGTAGGAACTTCTACATCTCTACCGTATTCGCCATCATCAGAGGGTGTTTTTTCTTCATTTTCAATAAATGCTTGTACAGACGGAAAAATCTGAGACTTCCAAACCAAATGAGCATTAGATTTAGTATCAACATTAAAATTAGATTGTGCAGGTTTCAATTTCCACGGTCGGATTACTGGCAGTTCAACAACACTACCGTCTTTGTTAATATATGAAAATATGCCAAGAATTCGATATTCGTCTTCATTACAAAAAGTTGAGATCATTAACTCTGATGACTCTCCAGTTTCACTCGGTTTAAGCGTAGGTGGGGCAATCCAATGACTTTCTCTACTATGATCGATTCCAAACCTTCTAGATACACGTCCTGGCGCAAAAGTATTCAACGCCTGTAGAATATCCATTGATTGATCTTCAACTTTATCAGAAGGCAGAACAATGCTGACCTCTGGCAGGCTAAGTTCACTGAATAACGTCGATGGCACAAACTCTGGTAGTGGATGATTAGATATGTGTGTCTCTTTAGCGCGAGAATCTCCTACTACCCCCCAATTCGTTTCTAACCGCCTAAGCAGCGTTGGAAGAACCTCTAACATAAGTGAACGAGGAGGATCCCATAAAATAGCTCTAGCATCTTGCTGGGATATACTCAATGCTTTCCGAATATAAGTTCCCATTCTAGCCCGCAATGAGCTATCATCTATCACTTTCTTAATTAATTTACGTGTTTCTCCCCGTGGTTTTTGATACTGATCTTGATGGCTTTGATCAAGAGGTTGTGCAAACATTTGCCACAGGCTTCCTACCTTAATTTTTTCCTGCCTTAATTCATAAGCGATCCAATCCATAAAAGCAAAAACAACTTGAATCCGCAACACATAACGATTCATAATTGGTAACTCTTGTCTCTCTAGAACAGGTTGAAACAGTGTTTCATAACTTTGATACATGTATCTATCTCGGCCAAAGTCAGATAAGACAGTGACCATCCATGGACGCATATCTGGGCCCCGACCAGCACGTCCTTTTCTCTGTACAAATGAAGCCAAATCACGTGGGGCTTTGTGCTGAATAACTGCTCCAACTAATTTATCGTTGAAACCCACTTCAAGTGAGGGAGAAGCTACAATAACTTCCGCTTTTGGATCCACACCTGTGTCCTGTGAACTGGTCCTTCCAACAATTAAAGATTGGGCCAAGTCGTGACCGATATCTTCAGCAAATAACCATGATTGCCCATTCTGCATTCGTTGTTTTGTCTCATCATTATTATGACTCCGTAAAGCAGCAAGTGGATCTCGGTCAAGTTTTATTGGATAATTGTTCTGATTGCTATCTCTAGCTTCAACATCAAGAAGTGTGTGAAATAGTCTATTGGTAACATCCAAGTCGTCCGTAAATAAAAACAATTTTGAACCAAATGTAGTCCCATTCCCATCTGGTGGTGTTCTATCTAACATTCGACGCAGTAGCATAGCTGTCTGAATTGTTGTTGAGAGCAACGAAGTACCCGATGCCGGATCTCCACGTATTAACAACTGGTACTCCTTTCCCTTTTCTTCAGAATCACCATATGATGAATCAATTTCAGCAACTTTGGAGCGTGCCAGCCCTGTTAACTGGCTAAAAAAGTCACCTGAATCCCGCAATGTTGCGGATAAGCCAACAAATTGAAGCGGCACTCCACCTAGAGCATGCTGCCATCTGCGTAATAATAGTGCAACTTGTGCACCGTGGGTTCCAGTATAGGTATGAACCTCATCAAGTAACACAATTCGAGGAGGTTGAGATGTACCAATTCCAATAAGCGAACCATAATTATGATCACTCATATAACGATTCATCATTTCCGTTGTTGTAAATAAAATATCTGGTGGGTTTCTTCGCATTTTGTTTCGGGTTAACGGTAAAACTTCACCCTCAATAACAGTATTACATTCCCTCTTAACACAAATTAGTCGTTCGAGATTACTATCATGATCTGACTTACTCCAAATTAGATCACTTTTGCAACCAGGGCATTTCAGGAATGGACAGACATAGCCTTGCGCTGTCATTTTCCATTTACTTTTTACCTGATTTTGATTAGTAGGTGTGTCTCCAAAAACTGCACCGATTGAGATAGGACGTTCCAAAGATTTCATTTTATTTAATTCGAGAACCTCTTTAAAAGTGTCCATAAACTGATCTTTTAAAAGTTCATTTCTTGGATATAAAGCAACTGCTTTTATCCAATTTGTAATATCAATGCGCGCAGCAATCCACGTTAAAGCTGGCAAATAAAACGACAATGTCTTACCAGTCCCGGTGCCAGCTGTCACGATAAAGCCTCGAGATTGTTCATCTTGAAGATCTTTAAACATTTGAAGAGCAGCTTCTTGCTGAAAGTCAGACAACTTATAATCAGAGCCCTTGCCTTCCAAGAAATAACGAAGCACATCAACCTCTAATGAATTTAATAATCCTTTAGTGGTGTCGATTAGTGATTGGGCTTTGATATGTCTTTTGGGATAAATACGCAACCTCTCCTGAAAACGAAAATCGGCAACCAAAGTTGGAGAGGATTGCCATGCCTTTGTAGGAAACCACTGCCGCAAACGTGCGATTAATCTAACCGTTTCCGCCATGCGCGTTCGCCATACCTCACCATCTCTAGATGGCAACATCGAGATATGCAAGTCTTCAAGCAATGCATTTATTAATTCCTCTGCTGAGAGATCATGAATCTCATGCCTCTCAATAAAAGATTCGGCCAAACTTGTCAATTCTTCATCAGTGAAATATCCTTCCACATATCCCCAAGAAAGATATTTAGCTTCTTCTGCTTCCAACTCATTCAAGAATAATTGCTTCCAGTCCATCTTAGGTCCCCTCAATTCAATACATCATACTATAAGCAGTTAACGCTTAAATCCGAATAGTGCAATCATTATAAATCCCATGTTCATTAAGCCATTTCAATACATCTTCCGTTAAAATTGACAAAGGTGCTCCCGTCGAACTTCCTGCCAACCTGAGAAATTCTAGTATGTTCGGAGGAAAATTCCCTTGACCAAACTTAATCCAAAGTTGATGTAGCACTTTACTCACTTCTCTTAATTTTTCAATTTCGGCACTATCATTCGGTAATTTACTCTTATGAAATCGTAATGAATCCATATGTTGTTCTATAAGTTCAGTTTCCCGTTTGAAAGCAGGCACTCTCTTAAATATACTTAAAGTATCTTGCTGTATATTGGGCATTAAACTTTCGATATATAGTTTCCATTCTTGCAATAACTCTTGGCCAACTGATGTCACAGTAGTACTAATGACCTTTATAAATGCATGGAAAGATGTCTTCTCCAAAACCACCTGCGGATTCTCAATAAATAATTGCGCCTTATCGTTTGCTATTACTTCTACAGGGCTAAGCATCTCTGTTAATTCTGGACAAGGTATCCCAGCATCTCGCATTAACAAGTATTTAGACCGAATCTTTGCTAATTCGATAAGAGCATTACGAAGTTCACCCTGACGTGTTTTATACAATTGAATCTGTTCTTTATTTTTTTCTAATAGCTTTTTTTTCTCTACTAACTCAATGAATGTTGCCGCTTTTACAGCAAGCATTTTCCCATCTCCTTTAAAAAGATTTAAAAGCTAATTCAACTAAATCCAAATCCTTTTGTATATCATTTCTAATTGTTTCGAGTTCCAGTACTGCTTCATTGCCTTGTAGGTGAACCAGATCATTTTCAACTTTTTTAGTAGACTGCTCTAAAAATTTTTCTATTATTGTTAAGCTATTCGTAATATCTGTTATATGTTTTGTAGCCAATTTACCTAAAGAAACTGCCAGTTCTAAACCATGTTTTTTTTCATTATCACTAATAATTCGGACTATGTTACTAATTGATCTAGCTTCTAGAGTAGCAGTAGCCGCCTGAATTTCATGTTGATCTCCTCGTAATGTTGCAGATGAAACAGCAGTTTTTAGTGCTTCGTTGACTTGCATAGCAGTTGCCTTTCCGTCTAACGTATCCCCAAAGGTCTCCTTCATTTTTTCCGTCCACTTCAATTTATCTTGATGCTCAGACTCCATCACCTGGCATACTTGCATGCGTAACATATCCGAGCATTTAATTAATTTATCAAATGCACCCACCTTATCATCTGGAGGTAAGGTTAAATTACTCAAATTCAAATTCATAACATGATTATAAACTATTGAAGCATCCACCATTCTCACACGATTTCTGGTTTCACCTTTAATGATAGACAACCTTGCTAGCGCTATACTTTTTATTTCTTCTCTATGAAGGAGTAATAATTCAAATAATTTAATCCACTCTGATGTCCTTACGCCACTTGGTAAAGCGATAGGGTTAAAAAGAACTTCAGTTATGCCTTCAGGAGAATTATTCTTAACTCCCCCCCCCATTGCGGCAGTTATTGCAAGCACATCTAAAGCCAGTGGAAGAGGGTCGAATGCTTCATTATTTAAAGGAATTTGACGCATCTGCTTTATTAGCATGGAACACCATTGCTCAAGATAACGGGCAGAGTAACGTAAAAATTCAGATCCTTTGTTAAATTCCCAGTGCTTATAGTATTGATGGTAGATCAACCCTTGAAGAGTAAGTGCTGTATCTTTTCGTTCATTTTCCCTACATGGTAAATTCAAACGAATTTGACCTAACGCTTGCTTTTGCTGTGTAGATTGAGATTCAAAATTTATACTTCGTTTTGACCATAGGCCGTTATCTTGGAACCATTTCTGATTTATTTGCTCAAAATCCCAGTTAATATAATCATTAACTGCCTCAAACAAAATATCACGCATAAATTGTGAATGACTTTGACTTAAAGAACCCCCGTTAGCCCATTGATCTAGGATCTGTATACGTTCCATCAAGGATTGCGGTAATTCATCATCAAGCGACCTTGAGGTAGACTCAATTTCATTTTTTAAATTTTGCTTATTCTCTGGAGAGTGCTCTCTTATTGAAAACTGATCTTTTGACGTATAATCAATAACTAATTCTCCGTTTGCTTGTTGACTAGTTGCTGCCTCTTGCAAGAAAACTCTTCGATCATGTAAAGGTGGAAGGTTGAATGCTTCATGAATAAAAGGATGAAAATCAACTACATCGTATTCTTCTGTCCACAATTCAATTAAAGCTAATCGTCGGTCATAATGAACTGGATCAAGGCGTTCTATTTCCTTTTGGGCTATTACGGAAAGTCGATTTATGGATTTGCCACCAAAATGGTCGAACAACGCCGGTGATGGAAATTGTCCTTCACATATTGGTTCTGCGTAATTCTCTAAAATATAACGCAATACTTTTCCTATTAAGAGACGAGGATTGAAATTCTCCTCTGAGGTTCCTCTTTTGTACATTATTTGAAGTGCCTTTTTGTTAAAAGGATATAATCCAATCCCATCTGTTTGTCCGAATGCTTCGTGACATGATTCAACAAAAGAACAGTCCTCACATGCAGACCTCAACGGTTTAGTATTCTCTTTATCTAAAGCCCACTGCCTAATTTCTTGCTCAGGAGTACGCAAAGCATTTAGATATTTAGCAGAAAATCTCTCTATCTCTTCTGGGGGCACTAAATCTTCTCCAACATCAAGCGTCACCCTAAAGGAGATTCTTGTTAGGACAGTATCTTCAAACCTTTGGAAATATCCAGTTGTACAGCCAAGAGCAACGCGCATATTACATAGTTTGTCTTTTTCCTCTTCATCTTCTAATGTTTTGGTATCATTATTTTTAGCGGATGTGTAGATAAGCGCATCAAGTAGTTGATAATCAATGCCTTGTAGTACAGTGAAATCTTCTATGAGTAAAATAAGTTCAATATTTTTGGCTGCTAATTCAATACGTATCTGATTCATGATTTTTACCAAATCGGTACTAGACAAGCTAAGCATTGTAGAAATCGCTTGATCCAAATTTCGATTGATCCATTCAACTGCCTCTTGCTGTAGTTGATAATCTGCTACAAGTTCACTATAAACATACTGAGCATCTTCGCTTGCACGGTTAATATATGTCAGATTTATTGGTAAATCCTGAATAGTGAATTCTCGACGTTCATTTAAGCGGCCTCCGTTACCACCAACAATATGTTCCGCCAACTGATGGATAATCCCATCTTCTTTAAACCACTCGTGAATGAATGCTGGATCGCGGAATAGATGAGGTAAATTTTCCATGAGAAACAGTTCAGCATCACTTAAGCGTTCAACCACATGGTTACCATTCTTACCGATGGCAAGAGTAATGTTGTTATGTAATATTTCTTTTGCTTGTTCGGACGTTATATTACCTACTGAATGTCGGACACGTTGCCGATATTCTTCAAACAATGGATCTTCGAGATCTTCCAATATCATAAGGATGATTTCTTTAAGGTTTGTTAACCTTGGAATAAGCAGGACCTTACGTCCTCTTTTATCTATCTTTGCATGTAACCAGCGAATAAGATGTGATTTCCCTGTTCCTGATTCTCCAAGAATGGGAACAAAAACTTGATCTTTTCCAGATGTAAAGTTATTTAAGAAAGTTGTCTCATCGTAAGATGCACCTTTGTCGTGAACTTTTGGGCTTGCCGTCTGTTTATACATCTTAATTGGATGGTGAGTAGCAAGAAATAAGTGCTGCTGAACATGTAGCGCATCCTTATCCATAACTTTATATACTTGCTCTGTCTGCCAACACAACAATGGCTTCAAATCTCTTCCTCCTATCCATTCCATGTTATTTCAGAATAACGATATTTTTTCTCTTGTGCCGTTAAAACGTAAACGTCTGCATCCGATTTCATCTTCAAATCAACAATGCCTTCGTCCTGCAACCTCAGCCAAGCATAAGAGGTTGACTGTGATAAGTGATTCTGAAGCAGTTCTTCTGTTCCATATATGTCATTCATTTTTCTCCGATAACTACCATGCTCAAATACCGGGCATAACTTTGCCAATCTATGAACAATCGTATCTATAAGATGAGTTTGACTGTCATGAAATAGTTCAGGTAGAAAGTATCTAATTACTTTTGTAGGGTCTGGTATCAGTTGTTTCAATATACGAGTAGTAAAACCTAAATACAGAGACCAATCTTCAAACTGACCATAACGAGCATCACTAGAACATTCCATTTTGTCGTTTAATTGCTTTAATAGTGCTTCTTCAACTTCTTTCCAATTACCAGGTGCTCGATATGGGTTCTGTGACAAGTACCATGCAATGATTCTTCCTAAATCATCATTTTGCCCTTCCTCTGGAACTAATGCTCTTTTTCTAATGGTATGTGGCAGAAGCATAGCTATTTGGGAAGATATTGATCCCTTTGGAATCGTTGTATCGGTTATTTCCAAGAAGTTATTCTCTTGCTGAATAAGTCCAAATGAAATCATCTCAGGGATTGTTTTCCCAATAAAATCCGTTTCACTACGCTCCAGATTTTGAGAAGCAAAAACAGATGGCATAATCATCTTCTTAAGTGCATCAATCTCTAATCGTTGTCCATTCATTTGAGCCATCAGTGCATAAATGGCATATATACGTGCTGGAGAAGCTTCTGGTGTTTTAATTAAACTCATATTCCGACCTCCTGCTTAAAAACTTCATACTGATAAAATCGTATATTCGAGGTATTCTGCAACAACGTTTCAGGACGTATTGGATTCGCCATTGTACTAGAAACTATAAAGATAACAGGATTTTCTTTGGTAGTTGGATGCTCCATCCAACGAAAAACATTTACTGAATCTTCTGGTTGTTCATTAATAACCAATGTAGGTATTTGCCACTTTACACGTGCACGACGTGAATGTTCACCTAAAGAAGATGTAAAGAATATATGTCGTTGTGACAATGCTTCATGTTCCTTTATCCATTGAATCCATTTTGAATCTGCAACAATATGCCGGATTCCTTGATGTAGAAACCATTGAATTGTCCTAAACATATTTTGTTTTTCTCGCATACTGTAAGCATTTTGCATACTTCCTTTTGCTTCCCTAAACAATAACAACTGATGTCGGACAGGATCTAAGTACTTTTCAAGTAATTCTGTTGTAGTATTTTCAGCAGGCCATTGAAGGGGGTACGATGTGCCAGGAACTCCTCTAGGAAGTTTGTTCGTTCTTCGACATGCTGGACATCCTCCACAAGCTGGTACAGCAACAACAGAATTTTTTGTGTATATTCCTTCAGAATGATCGTTAATAGAATAGAGATCTTTCAACACATCAGAAACACATTCTTCACCTTTCAGTAACCTATTAATAAGATCGAACTCTTCTCTATCATTCCCCCTGCTCGACCTCCTATATTTCTCCACCTCATTCCAGAAACTTTCTTCTTGATGATGGTGTTTTAGAATCCGTACAACTCGTGTAATATTATCATTTGAATCTGAAATCTGTCCCCTTACTCCCCAATCAAATTCAATTATCCCCATACGCGACATCATTGTTAGAATACGTAGGTTCCACTGTTCATTATAATCATTTCTACCATTAATTCTTTTAGAGCGCTTACCAATCGGGAATAGAAAAGTATCTATTTGCCCTGGAAGTTGCTGTTTTCGTGCAAACATCCGGTCCCAACGAAGACGCCCTTTTTCTACTCCAATCAGTTGAGCAGCACTCATTCTTCTTCCGCGACTAACATCTTCTTCATCATAAATAAGAAGAGAAAGGCATGCCTTCCCATCTCGCCCACCACGACCTACCTCTTGATAAAAACGGTCTATGCTTTCAGGAATACAGACATGGATGACGGCACGAACTTCCGCTTGGTCAACACCAAGTCCAAACGCTGATGTAGCAACAATAATATCCAACTGCCTTTTGCTCCATAATTGAATAATTGCTTCTCTATCATCTTGTCCCGTATTTCCATGAAAAACACGAATTCGTTTGTACCCATCCGCCAGAATTGCTGAGTATATTTCTTCGGCATCCTTAACTTCGGTGGTATAAACGATAAGAGGACGTGGTAGACTTCGGATTGCCTCCAACATCTTATTAATTTTCTCCGTTCTGCTTGAACACTTTCTCATCCAATAAGCCGGTTCTGGTCGAAGAGTTACCGATGAGAACATCTTAAGTTGTACCGGACTACCGAATAGAATTTGTAATGTTTCCAAACAATCTTCGGTCACAGTTGCAGAAAGTAGTAACGTACGGAATGGAGTAACTGAATGACGCAACATCATTTTACGCCATCCTGCAAGTTCTTGAAAAGCAGGACGAAACCCCTCACCCCAGCCAGAAACAATATGCGCTTCATCAATGACTAACATCTTGAAATAACCACGCTCAGCAGCAATCTGCAACGAATAATCTAAAGATTCAAGAACACTTTCTGGAGAGGCAAATACGATACGCTGCGTTCCATTCATTATCGATTCTTGAATTTCTTTATTTTCTCTTTGACGTGAACTACTGGAAAAATATGCAGATGGCCGATTAATCAGTGGCATTAATGCACGTTCCTGATCCAAAGCTAGTGCAACGGTTGGAACTACGACGACCGTAACGCCTTCTTGTCTTGAGAACAGGAGCGCTGGCAATTGTCCACACAAACTTTTTCCAGTTCCAGTAGGAAGGTTTAATAATATTGTTGCATCTTGAGGTGAAGTAAGCACAGTGCGCACTGCAGCACGCTGTGCATTACATCTGTAATTCAGTCTATTTACTTCCTTTAAAAATGGATCTCCTTCTACTTCCTTCATTTGATTACGTGGTTTCAATGCAAAAAGTGGTCTTTCAGGACCTTCTTTATCGGCCTGTGGGAGCCAATTAGGCAACCAAGTCTCAGCACACAATAAATACGAATCCCGAACTTCATCCAATATAACTATTCCAACTAATTTATACATTAATTCATTTGGCCAATTGGCTCTGCGAGGGACACGCAGAAATATGCGCTCCCCTCCACTTCTTTCAGATTCATAACGTAAAACGCCCCGAATCAGTGCTGCTAAATCCATCCCAATGGCACCACTCTGAATTGCTTCAACAAATCTACTAATAAAAGGATTGCTTGGTTTAAAGATTAAGTTTTCATTTAGAATCCATTCCTGCAATTCATCAAATTCATTCAAAATGTGGTTCCTCCTCTTCGCACTGACTTCAACAAGTCCCTTCCTGATAAAATTATAAATCCTGCCGAATCCAACTGAACTTTGGGTTGCTTTATACCCTGGACTAGAGCCTCATACTGCTCCTCGTCAAATACATCATATGTTACCGAATCACCTTCGAAAAGTTTTCTCATCTCCACTTGAACTTTTAAATAATTGAAATGGTTGATTGCAACTTCTGCTTTTGTTCTGCATTTTTCAATAAACTTAGGATCCTCATTTAAATATTGGCGTGACTGGGATGAAATCAAATCACATACTTTTTGCCATTGCTTTGTTGTAAAAATGTCACGTATTACTTTTAATCTATCTTTTATTATACTCGTATCCGTTCCACCGTCTTCCACATCACAATAGGGCCTAGCCAGCAAGTATTCAAGTTCGTCATCTACTCTATTGCCTTGATAATCAAGTATAACTTCGACATAAGTAGGCTCGAAGAACTTATCCAATAGTCGTTGATATACTTTTGAATCCACTTGGAGACCCCTTACCTCCAATAGATTTAATAACGGTTTAAGATCCCCCTCTACAATGTAATGGAGGCGAAATCCTAACCAATCTGTATCTTGTGTCCAAGACTTTACTTTTCTCCAAAATGCATAAGTTTGACCTCGATCATCCTTACGTAAATATTCACTAAGAATATCAAAGAATGGATCACCAAGACGAAACAATTTGTAGTTGTTGTTTTTAATCACAATTTCGCGATCAAAGCAACCTGGTCTTTCCATCTGCTCGTTAAGAGCAACCAAGTGTTGCGTAGGTAAAAGCGTGCCAAAAGCGGGCTTGTAGATAATTCGGCCTTCTTTTTCAATTTTTTTAAATCTCATAGCTTCACATACCCAAGGCTCAAGTGATTGCTGTATTCTCTCTGGGTTGCTTTCGTGAAGAACTAACTGATCAAAGAAACCATTTGCCTGTTGCTCATGAGCATCGATTTCATCAATAATCTGTTGTTCAGCAATCCGCACTTTCTCATCATGAATTTTAACCCTCATTCCCTCTATGCTTTTTTCTAACCCTGGTAACCCATCAATATAAAGATCGCGTAAAACGTCGGGTAGGATAGCATCAATGAAAAATTGCAAAGATGATATTGAATCGTTATAAATATTTAGGCCTTCTTTCAAAAATTGATGCCATCCCCACTGATAATTGACCTCTGCATCTGGGCCAGTTAGAACTGATATTCGAAATGGCTTATTACGACCTATACGATCAAGTCGTCCAATTCGCTGTTCCAGTTGATTTGGAGCAAACGGCAGGTCATAATGAATCATTTCATCTGCAAACTGAAAATTACGACCTATTTCACCAGTTTTATCACATACGAGTATCTGACACTCGCTATTATCACGAAAATTAGTTGTAACTAACTCAATTTGCTCTCTATTCAATCCCATATAATATCCGCCTACTGCCTCATCACCAAACGTTTCTTTCAGAAACTGAGTAACCTGCTTACAGACACGAGTATGTTGAGTGAATACTATAATTTTTTGAGGGGACATTTTTTTTTGTTGTGCCCGTATTTGAGTATGTTGAATCATTGTCGCTAGTAATTGATTTTTATCCCCCATTTCACTAGGGTAAGCAAATACTCTCAATAGGCGATCCAACATTTCTGATTCTCCCTCAAAATGCGGAGTCTCAACAATATACTGCAAATTAATTTTACTGAAGATTTCAGACATATCTTCTATCAGTTTTTGTTCTTTACGAATTTTAACTAGATCACGAAGCAAATTTTCATCGGTGCATACTGCTTCAAGAAAAGACCTCCAAATACTAAGCCGAGGGGAAGTGACTGCACTTTCATCCTCCCATACCTCCCTCTCTGCTGCCCACGATTCTATACGATAATCATCCAAAATAAGATGAAGTTCTTCCGTTCTCTCATCCAGATCCCACTCTTCCATAACCGATAGCTCTCCCCTGTGATGTTGAAACAAGGATGTAGCATTATCCCTTCGATTACGAAGCATCCGACGATGTAAGCGATAGGTTTCTGATATATGTATCCGTATCCGGCGTATCAATTCCTTCCTTTTTTCTTCATACTTTGAATCCAAATTAATTTCCAATTCGTCTAATAATGACAGTAGTAATTTATCTTCACTAAAGAGAATTCGGAAATTTCCAATTCGTCGCTGGATTAAGAACGGTTTCGTCTCCTCTCGGAATGACAAGAGACTTTTACCTACCTCTTGTCGCTTATCTAGCTTATACCTAAAAGCATCAATGTCCTCTAAGCGGTGTTGCTCAGGAGCCAAAATATGCAGCATAGACAAGAACTCCCATTCATTGTTTAGCACTGGAGTAGCAGATAACAAAAGCAATGTTTTGGCACTATGACATATACTCTTTAAAATGTCATATTGTTTTTGTTCAACAGGGTCCTTAGAGAAGGCCATTCTTGCTAGTTCATGTGCCTCGTCTACAATAATAATGTCTGGTATGTTGTTGTATTTATTATCAATAGATTCTAGCCCAGCAAAATGAATTCGCTCAGGGAATTGATCAATTAAACAACGCTGTGTTAATTCTTCTTCCCACTGAGTTAACAAATATTTAGGAGCCAAAATGATTGCTTGATGATTTGGATGATCCAATAGCTTCTGACGAAGAATTACTCCTGCTTCGATAGTTTTGCCCATTCCGACCTCATCTGCAAGTAAGTATCGAGGAACAGGATCCTCTAAGACGCGTCGAATCACCTCAACTTGATGAGGAAGTATTTCAATGCCCGAGGAGATCAGTCCCGTCATTCCGCCAGCTACTGCTCGCTGTTCTATTAGCATCTGTAAAAATGAATTGCGTCTCTGATAAAAAAAAGATGTCTCCTGCCCTAGAATTGACAACACTTCCATAGGATTAGTAGTAGAATCAGCACATCGGACAAAAAGATCCTTTTGAGAAATATAACGAGAATATGTATCTGGAAAATCTACTTCATACTCGTCATCAAGTTTGCGAAGAGCCCTTCCCATCTTCCACTCGTCTTTTTCCACATCATAGTAGTAACATCTCGACTGGTGTTCCAATACTACCGATTTAATATCAAGTATAGAGAACCAGTCACTCGTTTGTTTATTAATTGAATGAAAATAAGTTACCTCAACTGTTTTCTTGTCTGCTGAGATGGTTGATAAACTTCCAATTCCCATTGAGTTAGAAGTGACTGTAACAAATGAACCTACATAGATTCTAGACATTGAACTCCTCCAAGTAGAAATTGAACTCTAGTAAGTACTGACGATCTGATTAAAAAAATAAGACCCTACAAAAGTAGGGTCTCTCTAAGTCCAAATTATAGTTTAATATATTTCAAGTGCCACTACGCCCTTATTGTTAGTATAATCATACCAAATACCAAATGATTGTCAATCTCTGTATTGTAAAAATACGGATGAAACTTCTTTTGAATTACTTCCCTAGGAGACCACGTCTTCTCCAAACAAATTACTTCAAACCCCACGCTTATTCCCCCACAACAAAGTGTGTAACTGCGGGAGAACTTTAACCTGTTTCAACTCCGTTGATACCATGACTTGATTAATCAACCACTCGTATTTCTCTAATAAAGCAAATACCAAACTTTCTCTATCAACTGTCGTTACATCGCTATTTCCGACCTGCAAAACCAGTCTCATGTGAGGATAGCGCTTATGAACTTTTATAGCATACTGAAGATCATCTTCATCAAAAATGACTACTTTAATACATATTTCATTCGGACTATTATTCAAGTTCTTGATAACCCCATCTAATCTATCCCAATCGGTTATCATTCCTGAACTTGGTGGTTTTGGGGAAACCGTCAAGTCGTCAATATCCGCCATCCAATCTTGCCATCTGCTTCCTTGTGTTTCTAACCCAACTCGAATCCCCTTATCATGAAGCAAATCGACCAAATATCCAATATTCTTTATAAGTGCTGGATTACCGCCAGAAATTGTTACATGCTCGAACGTAGTTCCACCAAGAGAATTCAATTCATCGTAAATCGTTTGAGCAGATAATTGTTTAATTTCATTCTTTGCAGAACCATCCCATGTAAAGGAGGAGTCACACCATGAACAGGAATAGTCACAGCCAGCCGTCCGAACAAACATCGTTTTTTGTCCGATTACCAAGCCTTCCCCTTGAACAGTTGGCCCGAATATTTCTAAAACCGGGATAGAATTTTCTCTGTGAGTCAATCTGCCATCCACTCCCGTCTTGCTTCAGCATAGCTGGTTGGCGTTTCGAATAACCTTACAAACTCAGTTCTTGCGTCCACTTCTTTTGATGAGTATTTTTCCGTACTTAGTGCCGCTTCCATCTGCTCATACAGCCAAACAACTATGTTTTCCGCAGTCGTGTTCATTAATGGCAATGTTTCATTTAGATATCTGTGGTCTAAGAATGGTTCAATTTGCTCACGCCAAATTGTTTTCAACATGCTAAAGTCTATCGTCAGGCCAATCTCATTTGTATAGCCACTTATTCCAAAAACCACCTTATAGGTATGGCCATGTAGATTTTTGCATTTGCCTTCATAAGCATGTAAATGATGCGCGGCGTCAAAGGTGAATTCCTTACTGACCAATACTCTGCGCTGATGATATTTTAACTGATTTTCAGTAATATCCATTCCAAACTTTTGCAATGCATCTACAATGACAAATTGTCCTGGTACTTTATTCATGACATTTGCTCCAAATTTCTTGTCTGTAAAAAAGTATCCAGACCAGCTTTTCTCAACTGACAAGCCGGACAATTACCACAACCATCCCCGATAACCCCGTTATAGCAGGTTAATGTCTTCTTACGTACAAATTCAAAAGCACCTAACTGATCAGCCATCTCCCACGTCTCTGCTTTATTAATCCACATCAACGGAGTATGAATGATAAAGTTATGATCCATCGCTAAATTTAACGTTACATTTAGAGATTTAACGAAATCATCCCTGCAGTCGGGATAGCCACTGAAATCTGTTTCGCATACACCTGTTACAATATGTCGAGCCCCTACTCCTTTAGCAAAGACCGCCGCGAAACTTAAAAACAAGTGGTTTCGTCCTTCTACAAATGTACTTGGAAATTCGCCATCATTATGAACAATTTCTACATCATCACGTGTCAACGCATTTTGAGTTAATTGGCCGAGTAGGCTCATATCAAGTAAAGTCCATTTTACTCCTAATTCATCAGCAATTTGATTAGCACATTCAATTTCTAATGCATGCCTTTGACCATAATTGAAGGTGACAGCCTCCACCTCATCAAATTGCTTCATTGCCCAAAACAAACAAGTTGTACTATCTTGACCGCCACTAAATACTACAACGGCTTTTTTGTTTTTTTTATCCATTTGCTTAACCTACTTTCTTACCAGTCTCATTTTAATGTTAACAGATGTGCTACCTTATCGAAAGTTGACTATTTATCGTCTCCAACAACTAATCTAATCTCTACAACATCAAACAAGTTGGGGAATTTTTCTTTAATCTCATCCAGCAGACGCTTCCATTGTATTGGAGGAAGTGTACTATATCCATTTTCGATAAGTAATCGGATATGCCGTTTTATGGAGGGCCTAATTTGTGGGCTTTCGTTGATTTTTTCTAGTAGGTGACAGATACTTTCAACATCTTCACAATCAAAATCATTTCTGATTACTTGAAGAAGGTGCAATTTGGTCTGCTCATGTTGAAGTTTTCTTTCGACCCGCTCTCTTAATTCATAGAAATCTATAGATTGCCATTCAGCAATTAAGGAACTCAACTCAGCACCAATATGTTTCTTTTTCCCTAGACGATTTACACCATTCCCCAATCTAATCAGGAGTTTCTTTATATGCTCTAAATCCCCTAACTTAATTTGAAGATCCAGCAGATACTTCACTAAATTTCGTGGAGTAAGAGCAAGGCAGTTTTTCAAACTTTCCAATTCCTGAATAATAATTATTAAGTTAGCTTTACTCGCCTCTAATTCAGACCAGATTACTTCGTCCTTTTCATTGATCTTCGCTTCTTCTTGTCTATAGTTTGTTTGCGCACAACTCTCAGTGAGAAGATTTGCAACTTCAAGCATTATCTCGTCAAAATGTTTACTCAACTGCCTTAACTCATTAAATAAATTAGTAGCACTTTTATATTGAGCGGCGAGTGCTTGATCATCCAATTCTTGTTCCAGCAAAGTGTAAGCAACAAAGTCTTGTTGTGTAATACTCTTCTTCCCGCTAAAAGCTTTAATTTGTTCAGCAAGTTCTATCAATTTCAAATTATTGGAACCAAGTAAAAATGGAATCATGTTCATCCTTTTTTCGAGTGACTGCTTAAAGCTCTCTTGAAGTAATTCAAAGTATTTATGGTAACTTTCTTTCAATTGGGATAGAAATACCCTTAGAGTAGTATCTCCAATTTGGTAGTTTTCTAAGATTTTCGATGGCACAAGATTCATAAACCAATAATCAAATTCTTCATTCGTCAAAACCGCTTTACTAGGCGGCTGAAAAAAGTTATCACGTAACAAGTACCAATCTGAATAACAATCCTCAAGAAGAGCTAATAATTCTGTTCGGAATGGAGAATATTCAATTACATTTGAGGCCCAAGATGATTTGCTGTATATTTGAGCATTTTGAACCCAGTTTTTCATACCGTACACAAATACAGGAAGATTCAACCCAAGAGCCTGTTCAAGAGAATTAAGCCATTCATCATGGATTGACTCTGCTTGATGTATCCATTTAGCAATTTCATATTCATTGGAATTTTTCTGAAATATCCTTACCTTTTCTGAATACTTCATGGTTTGAAAGTTGGCAATTTGAATAGCAGTAAATCCTCTGCTGACGCTTATTGTAGACTCATCCTTGTTATTCTGGAGTGTAATCGGATACCTTGTTCGATTCACAACTTCATTTCGCTGAATGGATGATGAAGTTTTGGATGTGAATGAACGGGACATATGAATTCCCTTTACAGCATCATGAACCAATGCAGCTACCCCGGATCTAACCGGCAATAATAATTCTTCATTTACATCTCTTCCTTCTACCCAATCTCTAACCACTGCCTTTTCATTGAAACCATTATTACTATCTTTTTTCGGCTCATCAAGAAATTGCTGCTCCTCTCTTAAGCTACTTCCAACACTATTTAGTTTCACAGTGATTTGATTATCCTTATATCCAAAATACCTTAATACAGGTTCTGAAATTGTAATCTTCTCCGCTTCTTCAGAGGCATACCATTCTGCGAGAGTTTTGATAAAAACATCCGAATGCTCAGCGAACATCTCCCTCCTTATTATAGGAAGTATTCTACTAATATCTTTCTTACCTCTTAGAAAAAAGCGAATAACTTCTTTACTATTCAAAATCATGTAACGTAATTTCCCTTTTCCCATTGGAATTGCATCATACGTTCTCCTTAACATATGGCTATTAAATGGAAGCAACTGAACTTCAATATCATTTAATTTAGATTCAATCTCACTTGATTCTGTGGTAATACTTGAACATTGGTCGTAGTACGGACACTCAGGAGCGCATTTAAAGCCTTGTGTTGCTTTCAACTGTGTAAGGTACTTAGCCATATAAGGTATTACTTGTCCACGATCTAGGTTGAAAAAGTCTTTCCCTGATTCGTCAGATAGCCATAACTTTTTTACCCGGTCATTTATGGTGTCAAGATTTTGGATTCTTTGTGTAAGACTGAATCCTTGTTCTGTATCCTGAACCGCGCCAGGCGTTAGACCAATTACTACATCCCAATTCCCCTCTTCTAATGTAATAAGTTGATCCAATATATTGGTTGCGTAAATATTAACCGATTGAACAAGATCGTCAATGAGTAGCAATGGACGGATACCCTTGCTTTTTATCTGCTGGGATAATTGTTTAAACAGGGTTCCAATGTCCCGTCCTTCAAACAGAAAATGGTCCAGTTTCCGAGAAAGTGTTTGTCGAAATGTTGCATACTCCAGGGGGATATTAACAGTCGTGTTAGCAAGTAACGATTCGAATTGCTCACGATGTAGAACTTCTAGTGGTTTTTTGATTCTTCCTCGTTTAACTTGAGAAGTAAATTCAATAATATTCTTCTCAATTATTGATCTCAACAATAGTGCTGCTGGAACAATTTCCTCATCTGATTCTAGCGATTCGGCAAGTGCCGTCCAGACCATTTGGTTAACAAGCGTAATAGGCTTTTTAAGTAATAGCCCCCACTTATCTTCGTCAATACAAACATCTAAAGACAAATTTAATGCGTTTAAACATTTTTTGATTAGTGTCTGAGGGTTTAACTCTGTCCGTGAAATTCGTACCACCGGTCGTTCAGATACCTCCACTAACCATTTATCTTTTAGCCAACGAAGCAGTTCAGATTTCCCTGATCCCGTCGAACCAAATACTAAATAAACCCTGTTGCCATCAGAATCAACTTCCTTGAGTTCTTCCAGCAATTCGCCTTCCGTAACCTCGGCGATCAGTTGATTGTCATTAAATCTATGCATTACTTGAGGGAAATGGGTCTTTCTAAAATACTCAGGCGATTGGTCATAGCGCTCGTCTGCAGTTCCTACTAAAAGTTTAAGCGAATTTTTGTTGAGACAGGGCATCATTTAAATCACATCTCCTCTCCACCTTAATCCAATTTAATTCATTTTTGGGACCATATGACTTATAGTGTAAATCTTGCATGTAACTCAGTTCCAACACCCCTTCTTGATGTAATGCCATTAAAGAAAAGATAACCCCTCTGTATATATTTCCTTCCGCTGTTAAACATGGTATGACCGGATGAATAATATTTTCACAAAATGGATGCAATCCGCCCTCCCATGCCTCATTCCCCTTAATGATACTTTTCATTAACGAAAGCTGTGGAAGTGCATAGAAGCCTGAATATATACGTCTACCCAATCCCCAGCATTCCATCATTCGCTTCCATGCATTAACTTTCTCATGCCCAACTAATGTTTTCATTAATTGGCTATTGATTTGGTAGTGAATATTGCTAACAAACAATCTATCCGGCTTGACAAATAATTGTTCAAATAGGGAAGCAAATATTTTATCAAGCGAATCGCTAGGTAGATCTTCAGAAATTGAAAGTTTCCTTAATTTTAATAAAACCTCTTTGTTGCACCATGGTTTGTCTTGTAGAACAAAATATTTACATTTGTCTTTATATACAAACTGTAAATCCTCTAATACGGTCAAACCGCATTCAATTAAAGATGTGATGTCCCCGCTGTCCACATGCTGAAATTTTGCTTTTAACTTCTTTAAATCCAGTCCTGGATTAGTTCTTAAATTTTCGTAAATCACTTCAATTTCCGGTCCGTAGCACATTTGAAACAACATGCTCGCTCCTCCTCTTCTTATTTTCTAAAATATCGTTAAACGTTCTAAGTAAGTGGTAATAGTTATGGATTGATCTTAACTTCATATATTCTCTTGGGGATGGGACTAAGATCTGTTTTGCATCATTTTCACATACAGGGCATTCACAATTAAGCGGATTTTCCAATCGTGGACTTGTGGGTTTAGCTCGAGATTCTGAGAGGAAAAAGGTTCTAAATGGTCTGCTGTAGAACACTTGAAAGAACGCAGCTGCCATCGTTGGTCGTGTTGAATCAAATGAATTTACACCAATATCAACCATTGCACTAAGTTGGGGAATCCCTGTTACTCCAAAGACATGTAAGTTTGAAGACCCAACAACATCTGCAGCACTTCTGATCATTTCAATTTGGTGCGTCTGATGTTTAAAAAGTAACGATCCAATTCCAAATTTGGTATACCCCATCTTGATCAGTTCATATGCAGAGAACTCAATACTAGCTTGGTCATAACCTTGGATGACTCCCATTGGTTGAACATATTTCGGAAGATTACACTTATGAAAAATATTGAAATACTCATAAGCGTTAAATAGCGTTCTTTCTATCGCCATGTAACGTTCAGATAAAGAGGACTTATTTAACAATGGTTCATCAAAATGAACCATTTGAACATTTGCTTCTTTTTCGCAATCTTCTAAGATCGAGAGTTGAATATCAAAAACATCTTTTAGTGGAGGCCTAATTTTTTGTTTAACATAAAACACTGATCCACAGTCTAGTATTAGCTTGCTAGGTTTATTTTTATACCTTTTTACCCCACCTCTATTGTCAGGTATAGCACTAATTAAAACTGGACATTGAGGAAAGTAATCACAAAATACAGCATCACTGTGTGACCAACCAATATAAAATTCCATATTCTTATCTCCTTTCACAAAAAATATTACGTGATCATACGTGATAATTTGATTTTAGCACAGTTTACCATCTCTCATCTACTCTTGGAATAAAAAAAAGAAGCCATCAGGCTTCTTTTATCCATTGTCTCCATATTTCATATATTAAATCGCGTTGTGCATCATTAAATTTATAACTTCCTTTATTAACAAATAACACTGGGTTGTCTCTGTCAAAAAACTGACCTTTCCAATTTTCATAATGAAATTCTTTTGAGAGTAGGGGCAGCGGCAGATTGGTTAACTGAGAATCCTCAGTCCATTGCTCCATGAAATATCTAATATAGCAATACCAAGCAATGGCTGAGTCGGCAATGGATTTTTTTCGGAACTGTTTCCTCTGTGCTACAGGAAGATACCCTAGTACAGGATAATCATTCATTATTGAGTCAACATACTTAATTAAATCTTTAGCTAATCGAGGACATAAACTCCGTTCAACTCGATACCTTTGAAAATCCTTAAAAATATCATGCAGTGATCTAGTGGTCATTAATTTAGTGGAATTGCTGCTTATTTTCTCCCCCTTCTCAATCAACCGTTCGAAACGCTCAAAAGACATTAATTGATGCATACAGTAACTAGGAAAATACTGGGCTTCAGATACAATTAGAACGACGTATTCATCACTTATACTGCCGCTGGGCAATTTATAAGTAAACCGGGGGTTCGTCACTTGTAACTTATTGTTTATTAAACTTACCACAGCATCATAATTTACTAAAATGACGTCTTCACCAATTACATCAGACTGAATTATAGGAAAACCCCAGTCTTTAATCGCACCTAATGGCATTACCGCAAAATAAACGTCATTATTCTTTCTGGTTAAATTGCTTACGTTTTCAAAAGTAAAAACCATGGAATTTCCCCCAACGCAAATATGCCTTAGTGTACCACACTAAGGCGTAACTGCGCACTATTTATTCCACCGTTTTTTCAATTCCTGGATTTGACTGTAGTAGACATGTGTATTATGAAACCCTCTCCGTCTGTTTCTATTATTACCTCTGAATACAATCACATCAATTCCAATTTCCTTACATATATTACAATCACATTGTTCCCATGGACGTTCAGACAAAACCTCTCTGTAGAGATCCTCATGCACTTCACGGTTTTCCCCTAGAATTTTATCGTATTCTAGTATAGCTTCAAGTGTAGATGATATTTCTCTTTCTCCATCACTGAATTCCCTTAAAGCGATTAATGCCCCCTGTTCAAGCCTCTTATAATCATCAAACTCAATCTCATCATTATTTTGCATCATTTTTTTTACTCTTCCGGACGTTTCTTTTGCTTCGGGTATTCTGATCGCTGTGTAATGTTTACCACTCAAGGTATGATAGTTATGCCCTGTTCCTAACCACGCTCTTCTCAAAGGGGAAGAGGAGTCAAAAGAAGTAACACCCAGTTTATGGAATGATTCCATTGTTTTCATATCTCGTGCAACCCCAAACAAGTGCATACGAAACGTAGGATCAGGAATAACAGGTGCTATTTCTTTAAGAATTTCATATATTTTTTCGGATTGTTCTCTAGCCAATCCACCCAAGGCAACATAGTCATAGCCTAGTCCAATAAGATGCTCTACTGCTCTTCGGAAAGAAGGCGGGTCCCATCCTTGGACTATACCTATCGGATGAAATTGATAGTTACTTGTTTCCCTATTTTCCCTATACATGCGTATAAACTCTTCCGCCATAGTAAGGGTTAGTTCATAACGCCGGTTTCTAATATTTTCATCTCTCTGGAAGGGACCCACTATTAGATGGTCAATTGACACCCCATAATCAAAACCCAGGTTGTGATAGTAATCTATAATCTCTTGAGTCGTATACGGCGGTACTTCTTTATCAATATAACTAAAGGCACCACAATCCCCCATAATCGGGTATTCCCTAGGTAGTCGATAAAAATCGTGTAACCCCATATCATTAATCATCAGATTTTTTTGCTTAGTAGCATTATCGATATTCACTTTAGAAACAAGCAGTCCATCAAACTGAGGTCTTTCAAAAATCTGATGAGCATACACATCATTTTCTAATGGATTCCTGTTTTTTTCAGAGAAATCAGCCATAAAGTCATAATTTGGATCGACTCTATCATCATTCTCTGGAAGATAAAATCTGGGTTCCTCAATGCAATTTATAGCCACTAACTCATCTGGTACAGGAAACATTTCATTATAGAACCGTAATAAGTCTTCTTTTTCAGATGAATCACTAAATAACTCAGGTTGTTTTGTTGAATCAATTGAATCCAAAATAAACTCTCTAACCTGATCAGGATGATTCATTATTGTACTCCACTTCTGATCTATGTTAGATGTAATAATATTCCTTAATAAATGTGCAAAAAGATACCCTTTGATTCCTATCAAACCATATTTTAACGTTTTAGCTTCTTTTTCTCCAATAGTTAATACATGATAATCGTCCCAGTTTAGAATTCGAGAACGACTGGATGCTCCTGCAAAAAAGATCGCTTTTTGATTACTTTGTAACTTTAATGGCCACTCCACCGCTTGCAAGTATTTGTCTCCAAGCAAGAAAAAAACAAGATTATAATCGGCAACTTTCTTTTGTAAATTTTGTGTAATTTCAAGTTGACGCGCCCATTTTTTTATAGTCTGCGAGTCCATTGTATTAAAAGTCACTTCATACGGAACAATTTGCGCATCTTCATTCAAAAGACCATAACCCGCTGAAATAATGCAAAGATCAATTTCCCCGCCTTGTTTCCGGTATTCTTTAATACCACTCATTAGCGCAAGGTGTTGACTCCCTGTATACATTTCATCAGCACGTTCTTTGAACTCCAACAATTCTGCTTCTCTTTGTTTCAATACATTTTCATTTTTGAAATCATCAAATACAAGTTGATTTATCGGTTTGTGTAACTTCTCTCCAGTACAAGAAGTGACAACAAGAATACGTTTTGACAAAATCATCACATCCCTTATCAACACAATATAAAATAGGGCGAGAACGCCCTATTTCTAAACAGCTTTTGTGTGTTTCAAAAAAAAATTTTTAACAATAATTGCAGCAAGTATTTGAACCAATGTCTTAAAAATGATTTGACCAACAATCGCCAGAAATACAGCATTCCAGGGAAGAATATTAGCTCCCAGTGGGGATAGTCCCACAATAACAAAAATAATACTATCTAGTATTCCACCAACAATACCACTGTATGCTACCCTCATATGAAAAGGTAGTTTAAGGCGCGAATAGATTTCGGTATCTGTGGTCTCAGATACCGCAAATGTAATGATTGAAGCAAATACAATCCAAAGTGTATCACCAAGTAAATATGATGTTAATGCTGATAAAACCATTGCTATTAAAATGAGGAAATAGGTCTTCCGCCTACCAACAAAATTTTGTACAAAATCGCGGAATATAAATGTTGCCCCTATTATAAATGTCCCTGCCGGAATAATAAAAGGTCCAATAAAAAATGGGGGTACTCCTGCTGTTACGACATTTGATAAAACAATAGCAAGCAAATAAGCTAATATCGTAAAGTATTTAATATTACATCACCTCTTCAGTCCGGTCACCCTCTAATTATAACACCACTTTTTGTTCCGAGCTACCCTCACCAAACAAAATAAAACTACAAATTTCGACTCATTCTGCTAAAAAAAATATTGAGAGAGGAATTTTCTGCTTTAAGTTGAATAATTATATGAACACTTTTTCCTTATAACTTGGTTGAAAAAATGGAGGTTATTTAATTGAACAATTATGGTAAATCTGCTATTCGTTCAGTAGAACTCATTCATTCTGGTGAAGTTTCCTATACAGAAGAAGCATGGGAAATAGCGACTAGAGAATTTTTTACAATTAAGACCAAGGCATGTCCCAGAAGTGCTTTTCTAGGATTATGCGAGGCAGGTTTGATAAAAGATGTGTATCAGACACATATCAAACAGCCTCTTAAAGCTTCCACTAACAAAGACCATACAGTAGAAGCTGTTAAACTACTTTCAGAGAATGAAGCATATGCTTCATTTAAACCGCTTCAATTGTGGCGAACTCTTATGAATGGAAATCCTAAGTCTCATAATTTTCAAATGGATGTTGTTTTGGCATTATGGAAAAATGATTTGATTGTTCCTTATAAATCTCTTGTCGCACTTTAGAATTTCAAAGTTGGCAATCAGAATTATTACCAATTGTTTCGTTTCTTCCTAACTGACTATCAATTAGAACATTATGCATATTGACGGTAATACTATCGAATACTAATTCTACCCTTATTTTTCATTTCATCACGCCCCTTGGGAATAGCCACGCCTGTAAAGGAGCCAAGACGAGTTCACGTCAACCTTTACAGGCCATCGTGATGAATTGCTAACTTGTTCGAGCATCGCATACCACTCATGTGAGGTGATAAAATCCTGCGTCAATCCCTCATCAACACCGCCACACTCTCCACATGCACTGTATGCGGAAACATATCCACCGGCGTAACCTCTACCGTGCGATATCCGCCATCCTTCAGCACCCGCAGATCCCTTGCCAACGTAGACGGATTACAGCTCACGTACACCACGCGCTCCGGCTTCATCTCAAGAATCGTCTCCAGCAAGCGAGGGTCGCACCCTTTACGCGGAGGATCAACCACGATGACATCGGCCTCGATGCCCTGCTCTTTCCAGCGCGGAATCACGTCTTCGGACGCGCCGACTTCAAACTCTACATGCTTCATACCGTTCAGTTCCGCATTCGCACGCGCATCCTCGATCGCTTCCTTCACGATTTCGACCCCATACACCTTCTTGGCATGTTGGGCCAAAAACAGGGATATCGTCCCAATGCCACAATAGGCGTCAATCACGGTCTCCGCTCCGGTTAATCCTGCATACTCCACCGTTTTACCGTACAGTACTTCTGTCTGGGCAGGGTTCACCTGATAGAAGGAACGCGCGGAAATGGCGAACTTCACATCGCCTATATAGTCATGGATGACCTCACGACCCCACAGGACGCGGGTCACATCCCCGAAAATAACGTTCGTTTTGCGTGTGTTAACATTTTGGCAAACACTCACAACAGCCGGGAGCTCCTCACGAATAGCAGAGATCCACTCGTTAACACATGGAATCCGCTCGCCATTGGTCACGAGTACAATCATCATCTCCCGGGTAGCAAAACCGATCTTCACCACGACATGGCGAAGCAAGCCCTGACCTGTCTCTTCATTGTAGGCGGTGATGCCTAGCTTCCGCCCAATGGCTTTGACGCGGCTGACGACCTCGTCGTTCTGTTCATGTTGGATTAGGCACGTTTCCATGTCGACGATCCGGTGGCTGCCGCGGGCGTAAAAGCCGCCGACCAAGCCACCTTCCGTTACACCGATAGGTACCTGGGACTTGTTGCGGTAGCGCCAAGGCTCGCTCATGCCGAGTGTCGGACGCACGAGGATTCCCTCTCGATCTGAATTGCCAGTATCTTGTCCATCTTCCACACGCGTCTCTCCAGCACCTGCCGCCTCACGCACCACCCGCAGCTTCCCGATCCGCTCCAGGTTGTCCACCACCAACTGGCGCTTCCACTCCAGCTGTCCGGCGTAACTCATATGCTGCAGCTGGCAGCCGCCGCATTGGTCGTAGATCGGGCACGGTGCCGCGATGCGGTTCGGGCTCTGCTCGACCAGTTCCAGCAGCTTGGCGTAGCCATACTGCTTCTTGGTCTTGAGCACCTTCACCCGGGCCTTCTCGCCCGGCAGGGCGCCCTGAACGAACAGGGTGTAGCCGTCGGCACGGCCGACCCCTTCCCCGTCATGGTTCATTCCTATAATATCGATCACGACCTCGTCGTTCTTGGCCACCGGCAGGTCGAGGAGGGCGGCCGAAGACACCGCCGGCTTGCCGCTGCGGCGCGTGTCGCTTCCCTTGCGGTTCTTCTTCATGATGTGCTGTTCACTTCTTTCCGTTCAACTTGTCTCTTGCTACTCTATATTCCCCATCGGATCATCATCCATTATAAAAGCGGATGCTCTCCGTTACTGTTCCTTCACTTAAACAACAAAAAGCTCCCCCAAGGGAGCTTATCGCACAAGCTCTCGTCCATCATTATACGGGAGCTTCCTATGTTATTCAATCCAAGAACCTGCAAATCCAATCATTTACTTACAACAGCCTGGAGTCTTAACGGCGACTCGCAGCCTGTTCCATCTCTTCCAATGGCCCATTGCCTCAATCGCCTGCCTATCCCTGATATCCTGGCTATTACACTGACTCAGACAAAACAACCATGGGTCATATACGCACTCGGCGCTATCTCTAGCCTTGGGTTATTGCTTAGTTAGCATTTCGGATCTGACTCCCAACTATCGGCCAGACCACCGTGTCTTATGCACTCGATGCTATCGCCCAACAGTCAGCTATCGCTCCCTACGCACACCAACGCCATTTCTCACAACCGCCATCTCACCCAAAAATCCTTAAATGCTGCGGCAGGACACGGAACGTGCCCGGCAGGACGCCACCGAACTCGCCGTCCAGGTTCAGCTGAACCGGTCCGGGAGAGACGACCTCCATATAGTCGGTGCGGAAATGCACGACCTTCTTGTCGTTGATATGCTCGCCGCGCAGGGCGAGGGTAGCGACGCGTACGAACTCCGCCAGATTGCACTTGCGCAGCGCAATGACGTCGAACAGACCGTCGTCAATGCTCGCGCCCGGCGCGATTTTGTCGAAGCCGCCGACCGAGTTGCTGTTGGCAATGAGGAATACCATGAATTCGTCATGGATCGCCTCATGACCGCTGGCGTTGATGATGAGCTCCTGCGGCGTAAGGCTGACCATTTTCTCGATCCCCTTCAAATAATACGCCAGCTGCCCGATCATCGTCTTCAGCTTGCTCGGCACCTCGTAGGTGAGCTCGGTCAGCGTACCACCGCCCGCTATATTAATGAAGTAGCGATCATTGGCTTTGCCCACGTCAATCGGACGTGTCTCGCCTCGAATCACCAGATCGCAGTACTCCTCCCAGTTCTTCGAGATGCCGAGTGCCCGTGCAAAATCATTCGTGGTCCCCATAGGGAATATGCCGAGCGGCGGAAGGTTATCCCTGCCAGCCATCCCGTTGATGACTTCATTGATCGTTCCGTCGCCTCCGGCGGCAATCACAAGATCGTACCCCCGCTCTACAGCATCTGCAGCTTCACGGGTAGCATCTCCCTCCCCCTTGGTAGCATGACTGGAGGTTTCAATGCCAGCACTGTCCAGACGGTCCAAAATATCAGCAAGCCGACGCTTCATCTCCTCCCGGCCGGAGGTTGGATTATAGATTAACCTTGCACTTCTCATTAACGATACGCCACCTACTTATGATTTCAAGGATTGAAGAAGAAGTTTGGCCTGCGACTCCATCCACTGCGGAAGCAGCGGGTGTGGAAGCAAAGTCCTGCCGGAATACCGGCACTCAAGCCCCTCGAGCCGATCGGGTATAACCTTCTCCGTAAAATACCCCTCACTCAAAAAAAGCGGAGCTACGATCACATCGCAGCCGCGCTCCATCCATGCTGTCACTTTGTCCCGCACATCGCCGGGACTGAGTAAGGCATAATCCGCGCTTGTACCGCTTACTTCGCTAACTCGCCGTGCCAATGAGTTAATACCCTTTTCCCAGCGGCGGCGAAACAGATCATGCCTGCTGCCGTGTCCGACAAGAAGAATGACCTCCTTCGCCGGATTCACGGACAGCTCTCTTACTTTATCCCATACCATTGCGGCAATCTCGGGGTCGTCATCCATCGGCGCACCGAAGTGAATCCGGGATCGTACCCTGAACGGCGCAAGGTTGGTTTCCATGTCCGGAACAGCCTTCGCTCCTATAGCATAAGCTATTTCGTCAACATGTGTGCTGCCGGACGAGACAAATAACGGAATGACCACGATGTCAGTGACACCCTGATCCTCCAAGGCCGTAATGCCGTCCTGAATCAGACGGCCTTCTACCAATTCCAGATAGGAAGATACGACCGGTATATCCATGTCGGGACGCCAATTCGTGGACAGCTTCGTCCACCAGCGATACCCAGTTCTGTTCACGCGAACCATGACTAATAACCAGCACACCCGGCTTCGTCATGATTTTAACGCCCTAAACGCTCCAGCGTCATTTTATAACCGTCATTGCCGTAATTCAGGCAACGCTTCACACGCGAGATGGTTGCGGTGCTTGCTCCCGTTTCTGCTTCAATCTGGTTGTATGTGCAACCCTTGCCAAGCATACGCGCTACTTCGAGCCGTTGTGACAAGGACTGGATTTCGTTCACGGTGCAGAGATCATCGAAGAATACATAGCATTCTTCCACACTGCTCAGGGTTAATACAGCTTCGAATAATTGATCGATGCTTTTATCATTTAACTTCTTTAATTGCACTGGATGATCATCCCCTATTGTTACTGTGTATAACACTCGCACTCCCATTGTACCCGAGCGGATATAGTCTTTTCAAGCATTAACGATTTCACGCACTGCAGGACAACCATTACGAGAGGTCATTCACCCTGATGTACTCTCTTATTTTAACCTAACGAAGGACACGCCAAAACCTTCCTGGGCCATCGCCCGATTCCGCTCCTATCCCGAAAATAGGGGTATTCGCCTAAACCCATCGCCCGCCCGTATCATACAGTATAGTATCTTAACTCACAAAGGAAAGTGATATCATGACTGGTCATTCTCACTATTATCATCGCCGACCTTCCTCTTCTAAGCGCTCGCTAAGCGAATATGATTCACTGCCGCAGGAGCCAACGTCATACCCCGGTATTTCTCCATACAGCGATTTTCCAGAAGTCGGCGAATCCAATCTGTATCCATACGCTGACGCTCTTTCAAACGATACGCTGCCTGTACCGGGCATGGAGGCTTCGGCTTCGGCTCTAACACCATCCAGCAACTCTGGCGGCGGGGGTCTGGCAAGTCTCCTCGGCGGAGGCGGCAGCGGGAGTGGAGGCGGAATAAGCAAACTCCTTGGCGGCCTCGGGGTCAACAATCTGAGTGACGTCAAGGGCCTCATCGATCGGATGGGGGGCATCGACGGGCTGGTTAACAACATCGGCAAGGTACAGAAGGTCATGCAGGGCTTCCAGCAGCTTGCGCCCATGGTTTCCCTGCTTGCAGGCGCGTTCACGAAGAAGAAGGGCGGCCGCGGATCATCCACGGCATACACGGACCAGAACGACGACTACGAATACAGACCGCGGAAACGCCGGTCCTCGGGGGGCAGACGACATTCCGGCTCGCGCAAAAGCTCAGGATCACGCAAAGGCAGACGTCGTCGTTAATCTGAAGTGAAATCTCGGCATCAGCACCAGCACCGCGCATTTCAGCAAGACCACAGCCTCTGAACAGCTGAGACGATCTGCTCTGACCAACAGCGCAGCTGCGCCTTAGCGAACAACAGGCGGGATAAATAGTAAGCTCATACATGACGAAGTAGGCTCCGGTCTGTCAATTCCAGACTGGAGCCCTATCTTTTTTCCTAAAATATGATCCTATTCAGCGCGTCCAGTCCCCTTCGGGACCGGCTTCTTGCTGCTCGTCGCTCTCGAGTGACTTCAGGCGGAACCAATAAGAGCCGCGCAGACCGGAACGCAGCAGCATCGTAATGCTGCCCAGCAGATACAGCACCGTCGCAATCCGCTTCATCTGCGGATAGAACATCAGAATGCTGCCCGCAATGAACAGCAGCCCTGTCATAATTTCGCTGATGACCATGCCAACCTCGTAACGGTTCGTAACGGCCAGCTTACGCTTTCGTTTCCAGGCCGAGCGGAACATCCGGCGCAGGAGCCGGTTACGAACAGGCTCATCTTGGTGACGCGATGTACGCTTCTTGGGATGTGGTTTGAGCCCAGGCTTCATATGCAGTCCCCCCTCAGCAAGCTTATACCCCTTACGGAAGAACAAGAACCACAGCGATTCAGCATTGGCCTTTTTTATGTAGGACAACCCTTCCCGATAATCCGATCAACATTTACCTAACACTTGGAACGGCAGAGACACTGGAAGGAAGTCCGTCTGATTCAGAAGAGCTTAACGACTTCACGTCCACGAACCCTCTTATTTAAACCAGCCTCGCCGAATAAACCACGTCACCATGCCTCCGCCGAGCACAAACATCAGCAGAAGCACAAGGAAATATCCATAATGCCACCCAAGCTCCGGCATATTCTCAAAATTCATCCCGTAAATCCCGGCGATCAGGGTGAGCGGCATGAATATGGTCGTGATGACCGTGAGTGTTTTCATAATCGTGTTCATCCGGTTCGAATTCACCGATATGTAGCTGTCCCGAAGATCCGCCGTCATCTCGCGGTCCGCCTCAATCATGTCCGCCAGCTTCAGCAGGTGATCATAGATATCGGAAAAATAGGCATGGTGCGCGTGATGCTCCATATGCTGCGAATTCACGATCCGGTACAGCAGATCCCGCATCGGCACGACCGTCCGCCGCAGGCGCAGCAGTCTGGAACGAAGCGCAAACACCTGATTCATCAGGTCCTCAACGGAATCCTTCTCCCCTTGGCTTTCCAGCTCGGCCAGCTCATCCTCTATGGCAAACAGGCTTGGGAAATACTGATCCACCAGCTTATCCATAATGGTATACGCCGTAAAGCTTGGACCATCCTGACCGAGCGGTCCCTTGCCGGCGACTGAGGTCACCCGTTCCCAGGCATCATCCATTTCGGACAGCTCCTGCTGGTGGAAGGAGACCACAAACGCAGGGCCCAGAAACAGATCCACCTCCACCGCCTGCAGCGTATCCGGCTGAAGCGCATGCAGGACAAAAAACTTCGTTTGTTCGTAATAATCCAGCTTGGGCCGCTGCAGAATGTGCAGACAGTCCTCCACCGCCAGCGGATGAAAATGAAAATAACTCTCCAGCATCCGCGCTTCCTCCGGCGTGGGATTGCTGAAATCCGCCCAGATCCAGGCGTAGTCCTCCATCCGGATCTCTTCGAGTGAAAGCCCGGTGACCGTTTCATAGCTTGGCGTAATGCCTAATGTGCGAATCATGATAGCATTCTCCCCTTCCCTGCACCTGCTGTTTTCTTTAAACAAAAAAAGCCAATCGATTCCTGATTGGCCCCACAACTATCCATAATCTATGTGTAATGTAGCGTTAATTGGTTTAGAAAAGAATTTTAAATATGATGCCTGCCAGCACGGCCGTAATCGGAATGGTAATAAACCAGGTTACAATAATACGTCCTGCCAGCGACCATTTTACAGCGGAGAAGCGTTTTGCTGAACCTACCCCGAGTATGGCCGATGTGATCGCATGCGTCGTACTGATTGGCAAGTGAAGCAGCGTAGCTGAAAAGATAACGGAAGCTCCCGTGAAATCAGCAGCGAATCCGTTGATCGGCTCGATTTTGAAAATCTTCGTGCCCATGGTTTTGATGATCTTCCAGCCACCTACCGAGGTCCCAAGGGCCATCGCCGTAGCTGCAGAGAGTTTAACCCAGAATGGAACTTCCATCTCGGACAGCTGACCTGACGTAACCAGGGCAAAGGTGATAATCCCCATCGCCTTCTGTGCATCGTTGGTACCGTGCGTGAAGGATTGCAGTGCCGCGGTAAAAATCTGCATAGTACGGAAGCCTTTGTTCACCGTATGCGGACTGCGCTTCGCAAAGATGACTTTTAGCAGCTGCATCACCAGATAACCGATAACAAACGCGATAATGGGTGACAGGATGAGCGCAAGCACAATATCGGTAAATCCGCCATAATTCAGCTTATCACTACCCGCTCCAACGAATACCGCCCCTGCCAAAGCTCCGATCAGAGCATGGGAAGAAGATGACGGCAAACCAAACCACCAGGTGACCAGGTTCCAGATAATCGCTGACAGCAGGGTTGCAATCACAACCTGCAGACCGTTATCCAGTGCTGCGGGATCCGCCACGCTGCCCCCTATCGTCTTGGCAACGCCGGTAAACATCATCGCACCGACAAAGTTCATGCCGGCTGCAAGTAAAATTGCCGCACGCGGCTTCAAGGCCCGGGTTGATACCGATGTTGCTATGGCGTTCGCCGTATCGTGGAACCCGTTAATGAAGTCAAATGCAAGCGCCAAAAAAACAACAATTACTAGTACTACCATCGTTGTATCCATAGTTCAGGACTCCCTTACGAGTTGCGCATAATGATGGATTCCAGCATATTAGCCACGTCTTCGCAGGTGTCCGTGGTTGTCTCAAGTCGTTCGTAAATCTCTTTTTTCTTGATCAGCAGAATCGGGTCAGATACCGTAGCGAACAGATCCTTGATGCTGATACGCAGCAGTTCGTCGCCTTGGTTCTCCAGATCGTTCAGGCGAATCGTGTACTCACGAATAGCCAGAAGTTTTTTCTGGGAGAGCAAATGAATGGCTTTCTGGATTTCATAAGCCGATTGACGCAGAATTTCCGCAAACTGCACCATGTATTCATCAGGTTTACCCAACTGATACATATAGAATCGGGATGCCGTAGCCTCCAGTCCGTCCATCACATCGTCCAAGCTGGTTGTCAGGTCCATAATATCGTCGCGTTCGATTGGCGTGATAAACGTTTTGTTGAGCTCGGTGATAATTGTATGTGTATAGGTATCACACTGCGACTCATATCTCTTCATTTCGTTGGCGAATTCAAGCACATCCTGAAGATTGGAAACGTGCTGCGAAAAATAATCTGCGGCTTGTACCACCGTATCGGCCATATTCTCCAGCGTTTGGAAGAATATATCCTTCTTCTTCAATTTCATACTCTTAACCCCTTTTTTCGATAAATTGCCGCGAACGTCCTTAAAGATAAGACAACCTTGAATATCTTATCACATCCATGGCAGGGTGTGTATAGAAAAGTAACACTCAAAAATGTGAGAAAACAACAGCTGAGTTAATGTATGGATATCATTCCATTTCCCTTGCCTATTAACATCTCCGTAAGCGTGCAAATTATCCCAGAACCGTGTCGATTATCCGAACTTAGAACCTAAGGATTCGAGATGGTTACATGGCTTTCAAAAGAAGGCGCATTCGGCACAATGTTGAAATAAGTCGTTCCCGGAACCAGCGGCACTTCCTTGCCATCCTTCACAAAACGGATCGCATCACCCGCAGCTCTTGCCCACTGGCCCGTAATGACCTCTCCACGCTGGAACAGCATCGCTTCCCCGCCAGCTTCCACGTTCACGGCAAGTCTGCCCACATCATCCAGCACCTTATGGTCTGCCCCGAGGACAATTACATTCGCAGCCTCAAGCTGAACGTTATCGTTGAGATCCACGTGCGGAGATCCATTGACCGACCGTTTGTACGTATTCGAGGAGCCGTCATACTGATAATCCACCACATAGCTGTCCAGTAAAAATTTGATTTCGACCTTCTCTGCGGGTTCGCCGGAAACCCCCTCCACGGGTTCAGTGCCCTCTGCCCCGTCGCCGCTTGCAGCGATTGTCTCCGGATAGAACGTATACTGCGGCACCTGCACATCGTTGCCGTAATTGAGCTTGGCCGCTCCTTCGCGGAGCTTCTCGTCGCTGGAATACAAATTATGCGGAGCTTTGCGGTCGTTGGCCCTCCAGAAATAGGCCCCTGCATTTCCGATCTCATCCATGTCCTGCTTGCGCTGCTGTTGAATGATCGTATAAGCTTCAGGGCTGCCTCCTGCATGCACAAGAACGCCGCCATAGCTCTCGCCCAGATTAATCAGATATGGGCGGATACTGCGAATCGGTCCGATCTTCTCGATCCCGGACTGGCTTTGAAAGATGCCGATCAGTCTCGTGATTCCTCCCTCCGCCAGAACTTCATATACCATATCCGCTTGTCCCAGACCCGACTGCGGCCTAGCAGCTGGTGCGTTATTGATCATAACGGCCAGCGGCCTCTGCGTCAGTGACGCTTCTAACGGCAATCCCGTCAGAGGTGCGTGATAAGGAGAAGACGTATTCTCCTGCGTTTCTTCTGCCGGCTGCTCTATTGGAGCCTCCACCTCCGGTGTCGGAGCAGGCTCCGCCTTCTTATCCCCATTGCATGCTGACAGCAGCAGAACAACCGCAATCGACAACAAGCTTGTCCTCCATGCAAACCTCTTGAAAGACAAAGACCCTTTGCTAAACATATTGTTTCCCCCTATGAACGCTCCCGTTACTTATTACCCTAATATTCCAACCCTTTTACCCGAAATTTCCAACCGACGTTTCAACTTTAATTTACATTTAATCACAAAATCCGTGCTTTGTCTGTATATACAAGGGATACAATCGGCTAAAAAATACCCTTGTTGCGATTGACTTGGCAGCGCTTTATGGCTCTCTGCCGCAGGAGGCAGATGGGCGATTGAGCAATCATTCAAGCAGGCCCGGACATGTACTGAGTGTGCGAGATGCGGTGTGCACGAGATACAAGGGTGCAGGACTCGTGATGTAGAGATTGCCAGTACACGTATTGTATAGGGTGCTGCGTTCGTGAAGGTGTGGAGTGCAGTGACACAAGATGCATTGGGTGATGCGTTGCTTGCAATGTATAGAGTGCTGTGTTCGAGATGTATGAAGTGCAGTGTTCGAGATGTACAGAGTACAGTCCACATGTTGCACAGGATCTAATGACACAAGATGCTTGAGTCGGGTGGCATGTTATGTACGAGATAAGTAGATGCTCAGAGATAGTGCTCACGCAGTACCAAGGATCCGCTGCGAGCGGCTTATTCTGGAACGTTCACAACTTTGTGATATTTATCACATATATTGTGAATATTTTCACTTATAATAAAGACATAGAGAAGGTGATCACTTCTAGACAACAAGAACCCACAACATGGACATCGAAAACACAGCAATTATCCAAAAATCAAAAACTCACTTAAGGAGTGGTTTATATGTTTAACAACTGGCTGAGAACAAACAAATTTGCAATGTGGCTGCTGACCATCATTCGGGTCTACCTCGGATACGAGTGGATGACGGCAGGCTGGGGTAAACTAACCGGCGGCTTTGATGCCGGAGGTTTCCTGCAAGGCGCGATTGCCAACGCAAGCGGCGATCACCCGGCGGTACAAGGCTGGTGGGCAGCGTTCCTCGAACATGCGGCACTTCCGGGCGTGAACCTGTTTAACTTCATCATCCCACTCGGTGAATTCCTGGTCGGTCTCGGACTGATCCTCGGTACCTTCACCACCTTCGCCGCACTGATGGGACTGGTCATGAACGCCGCGTTCCTCTTCTCGGGTACGGTAAGCACCAACGCCCAAATGCTGCTGCTTGAAGTACTGGTCATCGTAGCCGCTACTAATGCCGGTAAAATCGGGTTTGACCGTTGGGTACTGCCTTACCTCCGTGGTGTGTGGGGCCGGATTACGCACCGCGCCAGCGAGCCTGAAACAACGACAACAAATTTTAAAAAGCGCACAGCTTAACATAGTCTGATTCACCAGAAAAGATGATGGGAACTTCGGTTCCCGTCATCTTTTTTTTCATGCCAAGAACCCAGGCCAAATCGCACCTTACGCGAATACTGTATTTAAATACAGTTTTTTGCAAATATGAATAATTTGTTTAGAGACGACATTAAATAGATCGTTGCTGTTTTTTTCGGTGATCTTCGCTTTAACGAATTTCAAATTTGCAAAAATCTGAAAACAAAAAAGAGAATGATTATTCATGGAGGAGTGGTGCTGGTGTTTATTCAATGGTTGCAATCAAGCAAAATCGCAATGTGGCTGCTAACGGTCATCCGGGTGTATGTCGGGTATAAGTGGTTGACGGCAGGCTGGGGCAAGTTAACGGGAGGTTTTGATGCAAGCGGATTTATGCAAGGGGCGATTGCCAAATCTACAGGAGAACAACCCGCGGTTCAAGATTGGTGGGCCGTATTCCTGAAGCATGCCGCACTGCCGGGCGTCAAATGGTTCAACATTATCGTTCCCCTTGGTGAATTTCTCGTTGGGCTCGGTCTAATCCTCGGCACGTTTACCGCGTTCGCGGCACTTATGGGACTTGTGATGAACTCAGCGTTCCTGTTCTCGGGCTCCATCAGTATCAATGGTCAGCTCCTGCTCCTGGAATTCCTCATTATTCTCGCTGCTGCCAACGGCGGCAAGATCGGTATTGACCGCTGGCTTATGCCATATCTCCAGGAGAAATTCACACGCCGGGTCAAAATCAGCAGCGATCCCTCCACTCTTCAGAAGCAAACCGTCTGAGTAGAAGGAGTCCCTATGGTGCACCAATGGCATTCAGCAGAACAGAATCAATAGATTACGTAATACCAGCTTAACTCCAGTTTTAATGTGGTTATCTTTTTCCTCGATCAGGTGGCGTTTGGCTTCCTCTGCTGTCTGAGTCGACTCATTCGATTAACTTTAAGTATATTGTCCGGGCTTTTCCCCTCTGTCGCTTACAGCAGTGAACCACTTCTTTGCCAGCTTAAAACATGAATGTACTGCTCCTGCTAGGCTGGAAAATGCAGTCGTTCTGATCATTACGACTACTCCTTAGCTTGATACCTGCTCTTTCTATTACTTGGAGCCTGAGAGCTTGCTCCTGCTGTGTTGATACGCAGTTGTTCTGCTCATTAGTTTCAGGCACAGTACGGAACAGCTTTGTGCTCCACTCACACCAACGGGTGACTGCGGCATTCCATCCCGGTCATCCGTATCTTATTAGGCAATCCTTGCTCTCCGTACGACCCTTGATCTATATTTATACCGCATTCACATGTTAGACTATTTCTGCACATATGCACCCACAACTTACGACTTCCTGCTTACTCCTGCTAATGAGCGCACTCCTGCCACTGCCTAGCACACCAACTTCAAGCACCTTCACTTACGTTTGCTACATCTACACTTCATCCTACGTACGGTTGTCCCTAATCCTATTCCTCTACACTACCGCCTTACTCATCCGCACTCTTGCCACTGCCCTTTGCACACCAATTTCCTGCTCCCTTACCTTGCACATCACCTTCAAGTACTTTCTACATCTAACTTCATCCAACATACAACTCCCCTAATCATCTTCCTGTACACCGCTGCCCTGTTTGCTCATGTACAATTCCTGACACTGCCCTAAGCACATCAACTCCCTGCTCCTTCGACTAGTTCCTACATTTGAACTTCATTCTGCTTACTGACCTCTACTCTACTCCTTCTATTCCACCACACTTCTGCACCGGCTCATGCTCCCTCCGACTACTGCCCTTTGCACACCAACATGCTGCATCTTCACTTACTTTCTACATCTGCTCTCCATCCTGGCATACTGCTGCTCTCCACTCCTACTCCTCTATCCTACTGCTCTTGAGTTCTCATACTCTTACTCCTGCACATGCTTCCATTTCCAAGATGATTATTTTTTATGATATTAATCACAAATGTGATTTTTATCACATATATTGTGATTTATTTCACTTATAATAAAGACATGAAAGAGATGATCATCTTCCTAAATCAACACCAGCGCACAACTTCAACACATCCGAGAACCAGCAAGGAAGCTTTCATAAAAAAGAAATCATACTTTTAAGGAGTGGTTTATATGTTTAACAACTGGCTGAGAACAAACAAAATTGCAATGTGGCTTCTGACCTTCATTCGGGTCTACATCGGTTATGAGTGGATGGTCGCAGGCTGGGGGAAATTGACGGGCGGTTTTGAAGCAGGCGGGTTCCTGCAAGGCGCGATTGCCAAGGCAACCGGAGATCATCCAGCCGTGCAAGGCTGGTGGGCAGCATTCCTGGAACATGCAGCACTGCCAGGCGTGAAAATCTTCAACTTCATCATACCGATGGGCGAGTTCCTCGTAGGGGTCGGGCTGATCCTTGGTACCTTCACTACCTTCGCCGCACTGATGGGACTTGTCATGAATGCCGCGTTCCTCTTCTCGGGCACGGTGAGCACCAACGCCCAAATGTTACTGCTAGAGGTACTGATCATCGTCGCAGCAGCCAATGCCGGTAAAATCGGTCTCGATCGTTGGGTACTCCCTTACCTTCGCGGCCTGTGGAACAAAGTAACGCACAAAACAACCAAAGGCGACGGCAACAACCCTACACCGCTAAAAAAACAAACGGCTTAATATAGTAACCAACTAAAACTTAAAGGATCTAACCTATTGATTAACAGCCCGACTTGAGCAATCAAGCCGGGCTGTTTTTGTTCTGGCATGCGTTGGGGCATACATTTGAGCATTTGCATACGTTCGAGGTTTAGCATACGTTCGAGGTTTAGCATAATTCGGGGTCTAGCATACGTTCGAGGTTTAGCATACGTTCGAGTTTTGCATACGAGCTTGTACTTTCTTTCGAGCGTTACTTTATAAGGCACTGACTAGTTACTTCAATTTTAGCGGACTCAGCGGACCTTATTTTGACCAAAACCACCTTTTCTTTAACACTAACGGACCAGAGATCCGTTATTCATCGAATTAGCCCCTCATTTTACGTGATATCCGCAATTTAACGGATCGTGTGTCCGATAGATCCCCCAATTGCGAGCAAAAAGCAATAATAGCGGATCTGCGGTCCGGATACAACCCGGCCCAACCCTATCGTGTGTCCGATAGGTCCCCCAATTGCGAGCATAAAGTAAAAATAGCGGATCTGAGGTCCGATACAGCCCGGCCCGATCCTATCGTGTGTCTGATAGATCCCCCAATTGCGAGCAAAAAGCAATAATAGCGGATCTGAGGTCTGATACAGCCCGACCCTGCCCGGCCGACCCTACCGAACGCTGCGTCCGGTGCAACATGAGAGGTTCTCCCCACGACATCTACCCGACTCGCACACATAGACATCTCCCAGCTCAGGCATCCCGCCAATACACAACAAAAGCCGAGCCTGTCATCCAGGCCCGGCTTCTCATTATTCGAATGACCAGCAGTTCAGACTCAAACTGCCATATTGGTAAGATTGAAACAATCGCTTCGCCTTGCGGCCATTATCCGCAGCCCCCATCGCATAGAACAGAGGAACAAAATGCTCCCGTCCATAGGAGGGTACCGCGTCGCTCGCGTGAGGCGCTTTTTTGTCGTACGCAAACAGATTGTGCAGATTCCATTCCGACAGCTGCTCTGCGATCCATTCATCGAACGCAGCCGCCCATGCATCCGGCTCATCACTCTTGTGCACCATCCGCAGATTATGCACCAAGCCGCCGCTGCCGATTATCAGTATGCCTTCCTCCCGCAGATCGGACAGCATCCTACCGATGGAATATTGTTCGCGTGGCGAGCGCTTGGAGTCCACGGACAAGGCCACCACAGGAATATTCGCATCGGGATACATTTTGCGCAGAATGACCCATATGCCATGGTCCAGTCCACGGCCGGTTACGGCTTTGGCATGCAGATTGTTTGCCGAAAACCGTTCACGGATTTGAGCCGCCAGCTCCACGCTTCCTTTAGCAGGATACGTGATCTGGTACATCTCCTCCGGAAATCCATAAAAATCATGCATCGTGCCATGCTCGGCGTCTTCAGTCAGCCGTTGATCCGGATCATCCCAATGAGCAGAAAATACCGCTATGCCTCTAGGTGTCGGCAGCTCCCGTCCCAATTGCTCCAGGAAGCGGATGTACTCGTTGTCCTCCAGGGCCATCATCGGCGAACCGTGGGCAATAAATAAAGCAGGTAACGTCATCGATGCCACCTCCAGCTTCAAAATCAAGGGACAACTCTATTGTAACGTTAAACCGCCCAATATGCCAAATAACTCCCTTAAATACTCCAGTTCTGCCATTCTTGCTGAATATGCTCCTGCTCGTTCAGCCAATCCCGTGTCCGCTGGAGAAGCAGCTCCCGCTGTGGTCCCGCAGAGTAGGTGTGATCCGCCTGGAACACGATTTCCTTATCGCAGCGCCCTTCCGGACGCATCCAGAACACCTTCTGATACAGGAAAGCATAATCCACCGGGATGACTTCGTCCGAGGTGCCATGCACCACCAGCACATTGCCCGTAAACTTGATCGCTTCCTGGAATGGCTGCCCTTGAGCCAAGGAATCGAAAAATACCGGTGTAAACGAGTATCCCAAATAATCAGCGGAACCTGTCTTAACGGAGGTATCATATACGCCGCGCCCGGTGATTTTGACGATGTCATTGAATGGATAACCTACCGCCGACCACAGAATCAAATTCTTCACCCGCCGGTCCCGAACGGCGGTTTGCAAGGCCACCGCGCCGCCCAAGCTGTGTCCGATGAGCGTGATGCGCGTAGGATCGACATCGGCACAGCTGAGGCCATAATCCAAGACGGAACGCGTTTGGGCAATCATTGAATCGAGGCCCTCGCTGCCATAATTCCCAGAGCTTTCACCGCATCCGATATAATCAAACCGGATGACCATATATCCGTCCTCGGCAAACTCGCGTGCCGTTTTGACAAACAACCGATCCACGCCGATCCGGCTTCCGACAAACCCATGGCAGATAACGACGAGCGGAACCCGCTGGCATCTGCCACCTTTTGCCGCTTCTTTTAACGGATAATGTATCGTAGCTGTAAGCTCCTCTTGGTTATGACGAATTGTAATTTGCCGCTCCATGCCGACTCCTCCTTGCGATAACGCGCCTTTATCATTAATATTAATAATTCCGATAAGATTAATATGAATTAATTAAACTTATCTTAGCATCGTGATCAGGGATTTGTCAACGCAATGGGAACGAGGCCGTTTACATCTATTGGATATGGAGCTTTAGCTCAGAAACATGGATTCAGCGATTCCGTTACCTGCTTGACTAAAGCCTACGCCAGAAGACGTAAACCCGCACTACTCATAGCTCTGGCGAAACATGGCATGCGTCTCCTTACGTCCGCTCCAACCATTCATCCAGGTTTCCTCACTCGGTTCATTCCCCCATAAGGTGGAAGCCGAAGAATCCTGCTCATCGCTGCCGGAAGTGTATCCTTCTTCTAACTCACCTACCGTCTTTTCAGCTGAACTGTCGTCGACAACCCATTGCCCGTTAGCCGGTATAGATTCTCCCCCGCTTAATTCATCATCATATAAGTTAGCGCTCATCTGTGATTTCCTCCTTCTTGTCCCTGCACCTGCAGGGAGTCGTGTATAGATTCAGAATGCTTATTATTGTGAAATAGGAGGCGCGGAATTATACCCGTTTCATGAATACGACATGGATTGTTCATGCTACCTTGCATTGCAAGCATGCTGCTGATATGATATATTGCATAACAAGGTAGTTGGCAGATAGCACTTCTTATACAGGGTGCATAGGGTTTTGAGGTCTATCACATTCAGAATAATAATCTTATTTCGACCCAGTACCTTGCATAACAACATACCCAGAGGAGGATCATCGGATTCATGACCACCCAAAGTCAAATGCTCAAAGGCATTCTCGAAGGCTGCATTCTCTCGCTTATGGAGCATCGGGAGGTGTATGGATATGAGCTTGGTACATTACTGGAAGACAGCGGGCTTACGTTTGTAAGCGAAGGCAGCATCTATCCTTTGCTCCTTCGCATGCAGAAAGAACAGCTTATTGAAGGAACCATCCGACCTGCGCCCGGAGCCGGCGGGCCACCCCGCAAATATTACAAACTCACCGACAAAGGCCGGAACATTCTACAACAATTCAAGGAACATTGGGGAACGCTTAAAGATAGCGTGGACCATATTTTAACCCGTGGAGGACAATAAAGATGAATACCAAACAGATGATCAAGGAAAACAACAGGCTCCAGGATGCCATGAAACCAGACAATCTGAGTTATTATCAGGACATGGTTGTATATATTCGTAGCAGCTCCGTCGAGGAATCAAAAGGCGAGGAATTGCTGCTTGAGATCGCCCAGCATCTGCTGGATGCCCAGGCCAAAGGTAAAACAGCCGAGGAGGTATTCGGCAGCGATCCCGAATCCTACTGCAAGGAACTGGTCGAGCAGCTGCCCAAAATGAAAGGCTTAAACCGTCTGCAATACCATCTCATGATTCCGTGGATCGCCTTAACGTGGTTTTTCTTCGTTCAGGCCCTGGTCGGATTTATAACAACGTGGACAGGCGGACCGGTAGAACGCATGACGCAGGTGCGAATTTCAACCCTGGTGCTGATTGCCGGGGGCTCTTATGTGCTAATCCACGCATTGATGAGATGGATGAAGAATGATACCTTTCAGCCCGATGAAGCTCGGCGCAAGATCAACGTGCGCAGCATGGGGATTTATATGGCCATCACGGTGTTGATTCTTATAGCTGGTGTGTGGCTGGGACGGCTGCTGCCGGTACTCACGATTGCGCCATGGATCAGTCTCGTGCTGTTCCTGATCGGGATCGCAGGGACAAAATTTCTTTTTTCGAGCAAATGATACAAACTCGTCATGAATTCGATACGGAAGCATAACAAAATCTTTAATATTTTTTAGTACATTGTAAACTACGGATCTGAAGAAGATGATAGGATAAGGGTAATGTGTGGTAAGGGAGGAATATATATGTCAAAATCCAAAAAATCCGCGATTGCTGCCATCCTTGCACTTATTCTGTCCATCCAGACCGGTGTCATCGCAAGCGCAGCACCCGCTTCTGAACCTCTAGCTGATTCCAGCGCAGCTTCAAGTAAACCCACGGCCTTCGGCAATGCGGTGTACAACAAAGCCAATAAACTGCTGAAGGATTCAGACGTGGCTTACGCCAAGTCTTATATCACCAAGCATATCGGAAGTGTGACCAAGTATCAGGCCACCATGCTGATACTCAAGCTGGAGAACGCAATGAACGACGCGCTCCCTGCAAAAACCGATAAAGTGTACACAATCGGCATTCAGGATAAGCTGATGAACCTCTACAAGTACGGGGAGCCGATTAACACCACCATCAGCAAAGCCAAAGACGAAACGCTGCGGAAGGTGCTCATTAACCTGCGCGACAGCGGCTACCGATTGTACACAACCGAAGGCGTGATATTCCCGATTATAGATTATAAAACGCTGGAGCCTTACAAACCCTACATCAATAAGGATGTTCAGGCATACATCGATATTATGGTCGTAGAATCCGAGAAGCCTGCGGTCAGTGATGCGGCATTGGTTATCTCTTGGTCCGAAGTGATCGACCGGGGGCTTTCACTGGAAGCCTTTCTCACGGCTTATCCCAAATCCAACCGGGCTGCTGACATGAAGCTGAAGCTTCGTTTTACCGAACTAAGTCTGTTTTATGGGTATAACAATACACCGCTTATTAAATACGAGGACAACCTCTTGGATCCGGAAGTGCGGCAAGCCTTCGATAAAGCCCTGAAGAACAGCGACGCCGTATCCAAAAGCGCCCTTCTACAAAAAACTGAAAGCCTGGTCCGATGTGCTTGAGAGCAACAAGGACAAGCTGACACAGGAAGTGGAACAATACCGTGCCAAGGCGGTTCCGGTCGTTGACTAGAAACAGTTGATGGTGAGCATGCAAATGCAGTGGCCTCTATTCACCAGGGCAAGCATCCAATTAAATGTTAACTATGTTAAAAAAGCCGGACTCCCGATGGTAACAGGGGTTCCGGCCTTTTTTATCACACCTGGGCGCTGCCTGATTCTGAAGTTTAAATCAGCAGATTAAACAGGTTCATGTTTTTGTTCAGCTCTGTATAATCCAATCCCTTGCGCTGCATTCGCTCAACTAGCGGACCATAATCCTCCGGTCTCAGAAGCTCGATGCCCACGAGGGCTGGCCCATCTTCCTTGTTATGCTTCTTGGTATATTCAAAGCGGGCGATATCGTCATCCGGACCAAGCACTTCTTCCAGAAACTCGCGGAGCGCACCTGCACGCTGCGGGAAGTTAATCATGAAGTAATGCTTCAATCCTTCGTATATCAAGGAACGCTCCTTGATTTCCTGCATCCGGTCAATATCGTTATTGCCCCCGCTGATGATGCATACCACCGTTTTTCCCTTAATGCGGTCCCGGTTCATATCCAGCGCAGCAACGGCCAGCGAGCCCGCAGGCTCAACAACGATGGCATTCTCGTTATACAGCTCAAGGATGGTAGTACAGGCTTTTCCTTCCGGGACAGTCACAATGTCATCAACCAGCTCGTTGCAGATATCGTAGGTCAGCTGCCCGACACGCTTCACCGCAGCGCCATCCACAAACTTGTCGATCTCGTTCATGGTGACGACCTCGCCCTGCTTCTTGGACTCGATCATGGATGCTGCGCCGAGCGGTTCAACGCCAATGACTTGCGTCGTTGGGCTTACGGTTTTGACATAAGTTGCAACCCCTGCAGCAAGACCGCCGCCGCCAATCGTTACAAATATATAATCCGCTGGCGTATCGAGCTCCTCCATTACCTCCATGCCGATCGTACCGTTGCCCGCGATAATCTTCGCTTCATCAAACGGATGGATGAAGGTCATGCCGAATTCATCGCAAGCCTTGATCGCTTCGGCATAAGCATCGTCAAAGGTATCGCCTGTCAGGATGACCTCCACGCTGCCCCCGCCAAAACGCTTCACCTGCTTCACCTTCTGATTCGGGGTCGTGCTTGGCATATAAATCTTGCCTTTAATATTCAGCGCATTACAGGAAAAAGCCACCCCTTGCGCATGGTTTCCAGCACTCGCACACACGATGCCCTCGCTTCGTTCCTCTTCGGTCAAGCTGCGAATCATGTTGTAAGCGCCTCGGATCTTGAAGGATCGAACTACCTGCAAGTCTTCGCGCTTCAAGTACACTTCGCAGTCATATTTGGCTGACAGCACAGCATCCCGCTGCAGCGGTGTCCGCACGATCACTTCGCGAAGCACGTGGTGTGCGCGTACGATGTCCTCCATGCTGACTGTTCGTTTTGTCGTATACGTCTCTTCCATTCTCTAAGATCACACTCCCACTTCGCTGCCAGGTTTGCGTATATCCCTCCGCTACCCTTCGTTACGTATTTCTATCATTGTATCACTTTTCATGAAAATATCCCGCCCTTTTCTGACATGCTTTCGGAAAAAAGGGCATTTTCACAACAAGTATAAGCCGGTGCACAGCCGGTACCCTGGATAGGTCCATGAAGGATCGGACCTTCCCTTTCAAGAGGTTGACTTCCTTCTGACACTTTACTACTATAAAGTATGAAAGTTAACCTAAATTTTGGGAGGGGTTTTAAATGAGGAAGAAAGTATTGTATGGGTTATTGGCGGGTACGCTCACGCTGGGGATCGGTACAGGCGCTATGGCGTCGTCAGCTTTGGAGCCAATCAAAGCCTATTTGAACAGCAAGATTTCCCTGAAGTTAAACGGTACGGTGGTAACGCCAAAAGACGCAAACGGCAAAACCGTGCTGCCGATCACCTATAACGGCACGACGTACTTGCCTGTGCGAGCTGTAGGCGATCTGATGGATATCGACATTCGTTATGATAGCGCAACTTCTTCAGTACTGATTGGCGGCAATCAGGGATCCCCATCCGAAACCTCCAGTCCGTTATCATTAAGCTCACTCGGAGCCTCCGTATTGGGGACATCGGCCTGGCACACCAAAGATTCCAGCGATACGGTCTACAAAGGCAAGGATTATAAAGACGTTTATTTACATACCAATTCGGCCAAACAAGGCAACAGCTTCCAGATCATGACGGGTAAAAAATATGCCAAACTGCATCTCGAGCTGGCCGTGACTGGCGGTGCGCAAGAAATCGTAATTATGGACCACAACAACTCAACGCTCAAAAAGGTGTCCCTGACTGCTGAAGATGGCCTGGTCGGCGTAGACGTCGATGTATCGGCTGCCGATTTTATTTTTGTGGAGATCGTTGATGAAGGTCCGGGCACTTCCCTGTTTGTTCCTCTGACCAGTTCCTATTTGACAAAATAAGTCCTTGCGATGATTCGTGCGGGCGGAAGGCCATGATATTGAAAGCCGGGGGTTAATGCCCCCGGCTTTCGCGTGTCTATCTGTATGATCTATTTTAATTCTGACAAACACTGCTTCATACCTGTTCGGGTGAGACCACCTGCTTGTTAGTCATCGGAATCACGATCACGTTCCCCGTCTGCGTGGTGATTGTAATCTGACGTTGCAAGATCTCCACGCCCAGCCTTTCTTTCACGTCTTCCATGGAAGGCTCCTCAATAGCGTGAGTGCCGGGAGCGCTGGGAGTGCCATATACCGCAGAAATCAGCCAATGCGTCCCGGGGTCCATCGCCGCCTTCAACGTAGGAATGACGGTCCGGGGATGCAAAAGATTCGTATTCGACTGCGGATAGATGAACTCTGCCGTATCGTAACCGAGCATGCCATAGATGGCGCTGGTGCCGAAAGTGCCGGAAGCCGAAGCTGCTCCATCTCCCGCCCGGGAGCTGCTCAGAGATCCTAAACCTAACGCAAACCCGCCTTCCGCAGCATCCAGTGTCCTGACCGTGCTGATCCGGTGAATACGGATATGCCAGGGCAGGCCTGCAGCAATCCACGTCTGAACCTCCACATCTCTCCACGGCTTCCACTTCGCATATAATACATGCTCCTGTATCCGTGTCTCCTCGCACAATCGTTTCACCCTGTACAGATGATCACCCTCGCTAAGCGCCAGCATGGAATCAAAAGCCCCCTGGGAAAGTCCCCATTCGGCTCTTGGCACACTGAACGCAAAGGCGGTAGAGTAAACAAACTTCTCATATTTGGCGGATGTATGTGTATGCTCGTTCGTAGAGGGATGACCCGTATTAAAAGCTGCCACGTGACCAGCCTTCTCCTCACGGCAAATGACCAGATGTGCCGGCTCCTGCACCGACATGCTTCCTGTGCCTGTCCTTGTTCCTGTCCCTATCCCCGTCTCTGTCTTCGTCATCTCCAGCTCCTCGGCCAACCAGAAAGGATGCTCCTCTGGCAAGGCCAGAATTAGAAACGTCTTCAATGACCAATACACGGAGCCTGGCGAATTATAATTCTCGGACATGATCTGATTCGGGTAGGCATAACCCACCGTTAATACACCGTCCCGGTCAAAAATAGGCTGCTGAAACCACCATCTGAGGTTTCGCAGGACAAGCCCCTTCAGCGATCCCAGACTCAGCCCTTCCAGTCCGGCATAGGCAGCAGCCGACCAGAAGCCCGACTGGGCGAATCGGTAAGTCAGGCTACGTCCGTATGGAATAGCCGCCCCATCGGAAGTAAACCAGTGGACAAAATCACGGGCAAACACCGCCGCCCGCCCCCGGTAACTCTGGGCACGTTCAGGATCCTCATCCCCCATCAGCTCTGCATATACAAGGCCGTAGAAATGAAAGGCATACGGCACGTAGTAATCGCAGTGTCCGCCAACTCCATCGCTATACCAGCCAGCACCCAGATAGAAATCCTCAATCCGTTGAAGATTTTTCTCCAACCGAACTGCATCGTAAGGCAGTCCAGTCTTATGGAAGCCAACGTTCACCAGCACATGGAAGAACAGCCAATTACAATCATGACAAGGATGATGGTTAATCTGATCCAGCCACTGATAGAGATTCGACTTCTCTCTATCGCTCAGCGGCTGCCAAATCCGGTCCGGAACCAAGGCAAAGGCTAATCCGAATACCGCCATCTCCACCAGACGCTGATCATAGTCGCGTACCTCCCCCCAATACTCCGCATGTCCCGGATCGGTTCCCGAACGTATCCCTTGAAGACAGAGCTCCCATAGTTCTTCGTGTGAGCCGCCCGCGATGGCCGGAACGAGTCCCCACAGTATCCGCGAGAAGCCTTCCATCCCTGCGACATTGGCGTAGGCATCCTTACTTGAGCTGCCAAGGATTAATCTGGAATGCCCCGCACTGTAACACCCTTTCAAAGGCTCCAATAGCTGCGAGAGCGCCTCCTGCACATCCAGTCTTGTCTTCAGCGGATTCTGGGAAACCGGATGTGTAAAGCCACCCCCGAGATTTCCAACACCCTCTATGCTCATCTTATATACTCACTCCATTTCCGGGGGTTCTCTGCTCTTATCTTCCGGGCCGGCCTCTATCTGAAACGTCTGCTTTCCCTATCTCCTCATCTCGATCCTCTGTCTGATCTGCCTGCTTTCCCTATCTCTTCTGATCTTCCTCGGTTTCTTCATGTTTCCGTAAAGCTGGTATTTCCTCTATAACTTCCTTCATTTGTTCTTAATACCGAGACTGCCCCCTCATTCTCCATTACTCCCAATAAAATGGACCCTTCTCTCGCAACCGCGCGAGACCTTCCACAAAGAAAAAGTCACCATAAATGAGAGGCACGTCGACATTCTGAGCTTGCGGGTAGTGGCTTGTGCCGTGCAGAATCAAACCCTCCTCTTCATCGTTGTCCCAAGTGCCGTAATTCCGGTACAGCGATTCCAGAATCCGGATCGCAGGCTTCCGGTATAAGGCAGCTTGCCCTTGATCTACCTTGTCGGCCAGAAGCAGCAGTCCGCTTGCCGCACAGGCACCGGCGGAAGAATCCCGGTATATGCGTGCCTCGTCCGGTGCGCGGAAATCCCAGAACGGCACATGATCTTCCGGCAGGTTCGCAAGAAAGAAATGCGCGACCGTTTTGGCTGTATCGAGGTAAACCTGCTTACCTGTATGATGGTAGGCAAGCGTCAAGCCGTAAATCGCCCATGCCGTCCCTCTGGACCAGGCGGATTCCGGCGCATAGCCCTGACCTCCGATGCCTTCGATGCGCTCACCGGATACCGGATCGTAACGAACGATATGATACACGGACCCGTCAGGACGGACAAAGTCCCTGACTACCGTATCCATATGTGCTTCGGCAATATGACGATAGCGCGGATCGCCGCTGACCTCGGATGCCTGGAACAGCAGCGCCGTATTCATGGAGCAGTCGATAATGGCAAGACCTGCATTGTCCTCTCCTTCCGACCACGGATTCCAGGCTCGAATATACCGACCGTTCAAGTTGAAGCGTGCAGTCAGGTAATTGGCTGCCTTCAGCGCCCGGATCTTCGACTCTTCATTGCCGGTAAGCTTGTAAGAGGCCATGCTGGTCAGCATCCACATAAAGCCGAGATCGTGATCCAGACGCACATACTCGTTCAGCACATCGTCCAGACGGAGCTCGCATTGCTCGGCTAAACTTCGTAATGCCGCATCGCCGCTGTCATTGTACAGAAGCCACAGCATCCCCGGCCAGAAGCCGGCCGTCCACCAATGCGGCGCCTCCAGTTGATAAACCCCGTTCTGGCTGGCATGCGGAAAGCCCGCCCCGATCCGCACTGCATTTCGCTGCGTTTTTACAAGCGCCTTCTCCCAGGCCTCCGTCAACCAATCTAATGCCGTTTCTGTTCCCATGCCTCTTCACTCCTCGATTCATATGAATTGAAATCCAAGCCCTATATTCACGCACAAGCCCGGGTCCTTCACGTTAAAATCAATGGCATACCAAGTCGCATCCTTGCCATCATGATCACGGAACGTATAAGCTTTCAGCTCAGGCTCCATCAGCTCGGGATCGTAATGAATCGCCAGACTCGGTCTGTCGTCCATGGAAAGATCCGGCTCCCGGGTACATTCCGAATCTTGAACGGCTGTCCGCTTCCAGGTTCGTTCATCTGCTGCTAGTCCTTCCGCAGCCTCTTCTTTCCTCTGAACCTGTTCCTGCTCCCTAATCTCCCCCTGCTCATCAGCACCCGCTGCCCGCAGCACAACCATCCAGCACTCATTCAGCTGCTTCAGTTCGGGCTGTACCCTTGTCACAATTCGCTCTACCAGGCTGCCCGGCGGCGAATGAAAATTAAAACGGTCACGCAGCGTTAATACCGGTCTCTCCTCCTGCTTGTTCCACTCCAAGGACCTAACGAATTCCCGAAGCACCGGAGCGCGGTAGGCCGAGGTCAGCTCGACCGTGAGCATTTCCTTTTCTTCCCCGGTCGCAGCTTCCAATACAATTGCTTCGCTGTCCGCGCCCTCGCACTGGACATGCCCATCAATAATTGGCACGGAATGGCCCTGTGAGCCGTTGCAATCATAATCGTATCGTCCATCGCCGAAATAATCCGCCGTGTACTCGCCGCAGCCGAGATCCGAGCACCACACCTCTCCCGCACCATACAGAATAAAATGACCAAGATCATTATGGTTGTGAGGCTCGTCATTCCTGCCGCCCTTGGCCGCAAATGCATAGAGTTCCTCTCCATCCGAGACTCTGGAGATCAGCCACCGGGCATCCGGCAAGTAATAGCTTGCCTCCCCCCATTCGCTTCCCGGCTTCCCGGGGTCCCTCCAGATCAGATTGCGCAGAGCCGGAGCCCAGCGGCTGCAATGATCGTCACCGTACGCGGACCGCAGGGAAGGAGGCGGTGTCTCGAAGTCTTCATATAATCCAGCCAAATAATGAGACAAGCCGATATGTACCGCGCTTTCCGGCTGCGAGTCGGAGAAGTTGACAACCGCCCTCCCGCCCAAAAAAGAGCGTTGCTGGAACAAGGCGATGCGGCTCACCTTCTCATCACGGAACCAATCCATTGCGCCTTGGCTGCGCTTAAGCAGCAAATCAGCATAATACACAAAATAACCGAACCCATAGTTCCAGTATCCCAGCCCCTCCAGACAAGCTCCGTCAGCACCAAAGCCTTGCAGATAATAAGCCATGCAGCGCTCCGTCTTCAACAAAATCTCCTCCAGCTCACCCGTATCTTCCATCATCAGAAGGGCAGCAGAGCCGATGGAGCCCGCACAGACGGCAGACCAATTGTGTGTTGCGGTCTCCCATCCAAACTCATGGCTGAGAAATGGGGTGAACAGGCGCCTTGCAACCTCGTCCTCCATCCTCGAGATCAGCAGCGGCGCCAAGCGATCCTGCAGCAGCAAGCGGATTTCGCTGAGGGTAAACCCTGTCTCTGCACTGAACAGGTCGATCGTGCTTCGAATATTAGCGGAGGACTCACCGTTCAGATGGGCCGGCAAACACCAGGTATACTCATCGCAGATTGTCCAGATCATCTCCTGAAGTGCCAGCAGATACTCCTCCTTGCCTGGCTCAAGCAGGGTCAGAAGAGCACACGTATTCAGCCGCCGCCTTCGCTCGAAGTAGACCTTCTCGTATTCCAGTCTCGTTCCCTGCCGGGCGAACCGCGCGAATAAATCATAGGTCAGCTGCGGGATCGGTTCCGCCAGCAGCCGTTCCCCTTCCCGCCGAATCTGGGCAATGTCCTCCTCGTAAGCCCCGCTGCTCTGGATATCTTCCCAGAACGACCTCTGGTCTCCATTCGGATAATACAATCGTAGATCCACCGAAGCCCAGCGGGTCACGGCCGGTTTCAGCTCCTGCTCCCTGCTCATCAAGTACCCCCCATTGCTCTTTTCTTGATAAAATAATGGCTTCGCGTAAGATGTTAATCTGATTACTATCTAAACCATCAACCACTCCGATACTCTATGGGCGTTACGCCCGCATACGCCTTAAATATTTTGCTGAAATAACTTACATTGTCATAGGCCAGGCTTTCGCAGATCTCCCCAACCGTGCGGTCCGTCTGTCTCAGCTGATCCTTGGCGCGCTCCATCTTCATCCGGGTTACGTATTCGATAAAGGTAATGCCGGTTTCTTTCTTGAACAAACGGCTGAAATAACTCGGGTTCAGATGCAGGCTGCCCGCTACCTCATCCAGCGTGATCCTCCGGTCCAGCCGGAGGGACACATATTTGCAGGCATCCGCTACCTCTGATCTTCGGCTGCCTCCAAATCCTCCGCCCAGTGCCTGTGCCGTGGATTCCAAATGCGCGTATAACCACGACCGCAGCTCGTTCAAGGAATCCATGTCCATAATCTCCTTATGCAGCGCATCTGCCGTATAAGCGGGGGAAAGCGATTGCAGAAGATGAAGCCGTAGCTTCATATCCAGCAGGAGCTTCAAGACCCAGTCCTTCACCAATTCCGGCGCAAACCGGTTTTCTTGAATCCAGGCAATCCATCGAGCCGCCGTATCGCGGACTGCATCGAACGCATCCTTGCTAAGCAGCGATTCCCGCAGCTCCGAGCTGGCCTGTTCATAATGGACGAAGGGATCGGATGCTCGGCCAAGTCCCGGCTTTTCCTGTCTTCCCAGAGATCTGGATACCTCCCCCGGTTCCAGATAAAATCGCTGATGCTCGCAAGCCAGCAGTTCGTTCAGCCCAAGCTTTAGCCCCTCCGGACTTGCGCACCCACTGCCAACCAGAAACGACATTCGAATTCGAAGCACGCGCGTGAGTGTAGCCCGGACTCCTTGAAGGCATGCGGCGACTTCATCATATATGTTGTTTTTCAATCCGGGAGCATAGGAGAACAAGAGCAATGAAGTCTTTGCATCATATCCGACATGCACCGCATCCGGATTCAGGTCGTCCAGCACCTCGCGCAGCACGTTGGAGAGAGCAAAATGCAGCGTCTGGTTGGAGGCGAAGCGATGCTTGATATCCCGTGCGTCCTCCAGGTATCCGATAACGGGAAGACAATGATGGCCAGGCCGCAGCACGCCGTACTCCGATAGCTCATGCTGCCATTTTTCCGGAGACAGCAGGGGCTGGTGGATGAAATTTTTAAAACTCTGCTCCTTGCGCAGCTCCCGGGATTCGTCCACAAGATGAATCATGCGAGACCGCTCCCAGCCCTTCTGGACCTCCTCGTCCATCGCCTGCTTGAATCTTCTCAGCAGCTGTGCCAGCTCCTCGGGGTCCAGCGTGTCCTTAAGCAGATAATCCTGCACGTTCAGGCGCATGGCCTGCTGGGCATATTGGAACTCATTATGACAAGAGAGAATGGCAATTCGGACATCGGCCTTGACCTCTTTTATGCGTGCAGACAGCTCAAGTCCGTTCATCTTGGGCATACCGATATCGGTGATCAGAATGTCCGGGGGTTGAGTCCTGGCATGCTCCCAGGCACTCATTCCATTCTCATAACTTCCCATCAGGTTCAGACCCAGCTCATTCCATGATATCGTCTCGGATAATAACTCGATGACCGGATAATCATCGTCTACCAGCATCACGTTATACATCGGCATTCCCTCTTTCCGGTATATGCATTTCGATCACCGTTCCCTGACCCGGCTCACTGTAAACATGGCACTGAAAAGCCTCGCCAAACACCATTCTCATCCGCTCCATCACATTTTGCAGACCTATCCGGGAGAAACTCCCGCTGCCTGCTTCATCTTGTATCGAGGCGTTTGCTGCTCCTTGTCTTATTTTCCGGATGATGGACTCCCTTGTCGCGACCTCCATGCCGATCCCGTTATCCTTCACCTTCAATATAATATGCCTGCCTTCCATAACCGCTGTTATGGCAATCGTTCCCGCATGCTGATTAAACCCATGGATCAGCGCATTCTCCACAATCGGCTGCAGGAAGAGGCGCGGTACCTTAAACAGGAACGCTTCTGCGGCAATATCCAATTCCAGCCGGACGTCCTCCTTCTGCCTGAGATTCATCAGGGCCACGTAATGCGAGATCAGATCGATCTCCTCGTGAAGATAAATTTCATCCTCTTCCCGGCTGATTGTCATGCGCAGCAGCATCGATAAGGAGCCTATCATCTTGGCGCTGTCCGGGTCTCCCCGCTTCATAACCTTCATCCGGATGGAGTTCAGGACGTTGAACAGGAAATGGGGGTGAATCTGGGCCTGGAGCATCCTCAGCTCCGCCTTTCTTTTGCGGGTCTGGTTATCCGATATTTCGGCAATCATCAGCTTGAACCGGTCCAGCATGTCATCGAATAGATGCCCCAAACGGCCGATCTCATCATTGCCTTCGATGTTCGACCGCACCTCCAAATTGCCGCGCTGCACACTCGTCACTACCTTGCCGAGCCGAACAAGCGGCTTCGTGAAGGTCCGGACCAGTGCAATCAGCAGCAGCAAGAAGACCAGGAAAGAGCCCATCTGAAACAGAAACACCCTGCTGAAAATGGCATTGATGTTCACGATTGCCGATTTGTACGGCTGCATCATTACAAGCCGCCATCCGGCAGATGGAATGTCCTGCTGCACCATCAAATATTTCTCTCCGTCCATCGTAACGATGGAGTATGGCTCAGCCGTTCCGGTCTCGCTCAGGTAGGCAAATGGGGTGCCGATGCTGTCCGGATGAGTGCTCGACACAATGTTCCCCTGCCCATCAATCATCAGCACATCGCTGCCTTCGGACAGAGAGTTAAAGATCCTGCTGATTTGATCCTCGGTAAATGTCACGATAACATAACCGTAAACCTCCGAATCCAGAAGCCGAAGGGTGCGCACCACGGACAGCTGATTCGGATGATCGATCCGATCGGAACGGAACACCGTGGGCTCCGGCCCTGTCCACAGCGACTCCAGTCCCCGCAGCTGCTCGACCTGCCTGAACCATGACTGCCGCCTGTAATCCAGCGGATTGTAATCGCTTACGGAATAATTCATATAATAAGCTCCGTTTGTCAGCAGCACGGTAACATAGCTGTGCTCGCCCACCACCGTCAAGCTGTCCAGAAGCTCCAGCACGCGATGCGATTCAACGAATCGGCGGTACGGATCTTCATCCTCATTGCCGGAAGCCACCTGCTTGAAATAGGAATTCAAGGTGGAATTCACCTGGATGTAGTTGGCGATATTGAGCTTGCTCAGGAGCAGGTTCGTGACGGACCCGCGAACCAGCTGCAGCGCATCATTGGCATTGGATACTGCCTGCTGCCGCAGAGCTTCCTTCGTTAAGGAATTGTACAGAATCAAGCTGACAATTGCCGGAACGATAATGCACATGACGGACGCCAGAATCAGCTTATGACGAATGGAGCTGGGCACATATCTTTTGAGCCGTTCAAGCATATCCTTCACCTCAGCCCGGAGTGTTCCTTACCTATACGCTTCGAGATACGATGGCAAAAAAGGGACGAAGGCTCGCCCCTTTTTTTCGTTTATTATACCAGATCATTTTTTGTTGGAATCGATAATTTTGTTCACACGCTCCTGGGTGCTCTTAAGAGTCTGAGCTATATCCTGATTGCCGAGGATCAGCTTCTCATACTCCTCATTCACCGCCTCGTACACTTCGGCCTGATAGGAGGAAGGCGGAGCGATGGCCGAGGCTTTCGATATAACAAGTGTGTCGACAAGCGATTTTTTGTCTACCTTTTCCGGACTTTTGGTGCCTGCCAGGATGGTGTCGATGATTCCCTCCACCTGCTCGCTCTTCACCTGCTGCCAGGCAGGAATGTTCTTGCCCTGTACGATCTGACCTTCCGTTGTGTACCAGCGGACAAACTTGTAAGCCTCTTCCTTGTGCTTCGATTTGGCAGCAACGGCCACATAGTCCGTAGAGACTGATGTCAGTCCGATCGGGTCACTCTCTTTGTTTTTGGGATACGGGGCGACAGCCACTTGGAAATCCAGCGGCACCTTGTCGGTTCCGCCGATCTCGGTATTCATCCAGCTTCCAATCGTGATCATGCTTGCCGACTGGTTAAAGAACTGTGTCCGGTAATTCAGCTTCTGAGAGATAATGTCGGTATAGGGAACAGAAGACTGATCCTCCTTCTCCATCTTCACTCTCAGCTCCAGCGTCTCCCGAAATGTAGGGTTATCCAGATTGGAAGACCCATCCGCCTTCAGGAAGTCGGCATCCTGCGGCTGGTTAGCCATCTTCAGCTTCAGGAATTCCATCCAGCCACCCCCTTGCGGGCCGTGAAAATATGTGCCATAGCGCTTGCTTGCCCCTTCGCCCTGAGTCAGCTGCTTCGCATAGTCCGCATAGTCGTCCCAGGTCCAATCCGTCGGAACGGGAAGGCCCGCCTCCTCCAGGTGGTCCTTATTCAGCAGCACATACCAGGGGTTGAATTTTCCGGGAAGCGCATACACTTTTCCATCCAGATGGGTATCCACTTTATAGTCAGTCTCCACGGTGTAGCCGTCCTTGGCGATGTATTCGTCCAGCGGTTCGGCCATGCCAAGCGCAACCCGCTGGGCATACCCTGCCGGATCGCTGAACATGAGAATATCCATTTGCGCCGAGGACGCGGCTTCAAGGTCCATCTTCTTCATCGCTTCCTGGCTGTCTCCCTTCTCGCTTAGCTGAACCAGCTCAATGGTCACACCGGGTGTTGCATCCTCGTAAGCTTGAATCGTTTTGCTCCAATTGTAGGCTTCCTCCGTACCGTGCGTATACAGCCTCAGATTGACCGTCTCTCCACCCTCGGCGGCTCCTTCTCCTGCCGTACCGCTCGGTTCCTTCGTGCCTCCGCCGCAGCCGGACAGCAGACTGAATGCCATCGTCCCTGCTAGTATCCCTGCCCACCATTTCTTGTTCATCATCGTTATCGAGCCCTCCCCAATCATATCATTCTATAAGAAGCGCGATTCTCCGGGATGTCCTTGTGACTATCCCTTGACCCCGCCCAGTGCAATTCCTTCGATGACACTCTTCTGACCTATGATAAAAACAATCAGCAGCGGGAATATGGCCGACACGGCCGCCGCCATAATCAGCGAATAAAACTCACCGCTTAAAGACGTAAATTTCTGCATCGCCAGCGGAATCGTAAACAGCCGATCCGTTCGAAGAAAGATGAGCGGATTCTGATAGTCATTCCATGTCCAGATAAAACGCAGAATCGCATAGGTAGCCACAGCGGGCTTTACCAGCGGCAGCGCAATGGACCAGAATATCCGCGGATGGCTCGCACCGTCGATTTTGGCGGATTCGATGAATTCCTGGTGCACCCCCATGAAGAATTGCCGCAGCATAAACGTCCCCAGCACGCTGAAACTCCCAAGCATAATGAGGCCGAGATGATTATCAAACAGCCCAATGTTGCGGTACAGGATAAACTGCGGGATCAGAATGGCCTGACCCGGGATCATGTAGGTCACAAGCACAATGATGAACAGCCAATTCCCGGCGGCAAACTGGATTTTGGAGAACCCATAGGCTGCCAGCGCGGATACCATTGCCGAGATGAGGGTTGTGAGCATGCTAACCTTGATCGAGTTCCAATAGTAGAGATAGAAGGGATAATCACCGAACCATACCTCCCTGTAATTCTGGATCGCGTTCCATTCCCGCGGAATCCATTGAATCGGATACACGAACACATCTCTTTCCACCTTAAAGGATGTGACCAGCATCCATATGAACGGAAGGAGGAACAGCATACTCACAACGAACATCACGATGGTTACGAAGAGCTTGCGCCAGTCAACGCCAGCTTGTGTCTGCATATAACGCCCTCCTCCTAGTAGTTGACCCACTTCTTCTGAGCTGCCCACTGCCCCAGTGTAATCAGCATGACGAACCCGAACAGAACCGCGGCAATGGATGATGCATAACCTACCTTCAGGTTAACAAACGCCGTATCGTACAAATACCAGACCATCATCGTCGTAGAGCCGATCGGTCCGCCTTGTGTCATGACGGCGATGATGTCGAACACCTTGAATGTAGAGATAACCCCCGTGACCAGCAGAAAAAAAGACGTCGGTGACAGCAAGGGAAGCGTAATGCGCCTGAACTTGGTCCAGCCGTTTGCTCCATCGATATCCGCTGCTTCGTACAGATCCTTCGGTATAGACTGCAGCCCGGCAATATAGATGATCAGATTGAAGCCGATGGATATCCAAATCGATATCAGCATAATGGAGATCAGGGCAAAGTTCGGATCTGCAATCCATTTGGGCGGATTGGAAATCCCGATTGTCCGGAGGATTTCGTTAATAGGCCCGTAGGACGGCTGGAACAGTACCTGCCATACGACAGCAACCGCAACGATGTTGGATATGTAGGGCATGAAGTAGGCTACTTTAAAGTATCCCTTCATATAGACAAACCGGTCGATCAATATAGCCAGCAGCATCGATATCATCATGTAGATCGGAACCGTCAGAAGAAAAATCAAGTTGTTCCGCACGGACTTGAGAAAGATGTCGTCCTCCAGCAAATGTCGGAAATTCTGAAACCCGACCCACTGGATTCCGTCCCAGCCCTGCACAAAGTTCCAATCGGCGAATCCCAGCACGAGCGTAGCCAATATCGGAAACAGCACCAAAATGATGACGCCAAACAGCATCGGGCTTACAAATAAAATCCCCCATAGATTCTCCCCCCGCCGCAAGGAGCCCCGGGGCTTGGGCCTGCCGGTCATCTGCCGACCAGGCTTCTTCACTGTCTCCATCGTCTGTGACATGTCTGACCACCTCGTTTATCTTGGATGGCTTAAGTATAAAAAAAATACCGTCAAGTCGTTGACGGTATTTTGATCATATTCACTTTCATTTTTACCTTCTATAGGTAAGAAATGTTTAGCACTTGCACATCATGGCATCCAAGGTATTACTGGAACTTCTCCTTAAACCAGGAAGCTGCCATGCCAACCTCTGCACGGCTGAGCTGATGCCCTCCGTTCTCCCACGTGCAGCTTGACATCCGCGCCAGCCTCGCTCAGGAGTGCATTCAGATCCTCGCTCTCCTGCGGAGTGCACATCGGATCGCGCCGGCCAGCCGCGATGAAGACCGGAACGCCAGTCAGATCAGGCAGGGCCTTATCCCGCAACGGAACCATCGGATGGTGGAGTACAGCTCCTTGCAGCGCATCTCCTTCGTGAAACAGCAGGCTCGCGGCGATATTGGCCCCGTTCGAATAACCAACCGCTACGATGCGGCTGCGGTCAAAACCGTACTCGGCTGCTGCCCAGTTTAAGAACTCATTCAGATCCTGCGTACGCTTCACCAGATCCTCTACATCAAACACGCCTTCGGCCAGACGTCGGAAGAACCGGGGCATGCCGTTCTCCAGCACGTTCCCGCGGACGCCTAGCACATTCGAAGCTGGCGAGATCATCTCGGCCAGCGGCAGCAAATCCTCCTCATTGCCTCCGGTGCCGTGCAGCAGTAGCAAGGTCGGTGCCTCGGAAGATGTTCCCTGGCGATAAATATGTGTATGTTCCATATGGATTCCGTCTCCTTTTCGTTAATTTAAATAATCTAATCAGAAAACAGTCTGCAATTCCATCAAAGTCTGCCCTGATATCCAGCTTATATATCTTTAATTTAAGATTCTTCAAATACATCATACCATGGAATTCAAAAAATGCAACATCGCTTCTTCTGCATCCCGCCCGGTTTCTACGCGCATGAAAAGAGAGGAAGCCTCCAATATGGAAGTCTTCCTCTCTCATGTATATTCTCTATATGATTCCGTACGTGTTCCCCCGTAACATCACTCATTATATCAAAAGATGTTTATAATGTCAGTGTATGTTTTGGGATTTCTCACAATTTTTTTGCGATTTCATTAGGTATTATTCCAGATGACTGGATGTGAAACCATATATTTAGAAAAACTGTAATCGTTTGGTCAATACGCCTCTCGGAACCGCAAAAGCCTGTGCCCGCTTGAAGTTCATCGGCGCTCCCCGTACAATCGTGAGTGCCTTATAATATTCGATGAACGGGAAGCCATAGGTTTCCCCGCGTGCGTAAGCATATACATTCATGGCTCTTACCCAAGTTTCATAGGCTTCTTCCGGAATATCGATAAATACCTCGGGATGAAAATCATACGGATCCTCCCAATTGTCCGCATAGTATAAATGCTGGGCATAATGGGATGGAAGCTCTCGCTCAATGGTCTTCAGCCCCGCATAGAATCGCGCATCCTCCACGATATAGTGTGTATTGGCATGATCCTTATGAATGCTCTCCTTCCAGTGGGTGATTATAATGTCCGGCTTCACTTCCCGTATGACATCGGCTACCTGATACTTCACTTCCTCGTCCAGCGGAAGCTCCGCATCCTTATAAGCAAGAAATCGGACATCCGCGCCAACAATTTCGGCGAATTGATGAGCTTCGTCAATCTTCTGCTTCGCGTAATCCTCCGGCGTCATCCGAGGATGCCCCTTCTCCCCCGGCGTTAAATGAAGAAACGTTGCTCGTTGCCCGGCCTGCGTGTATTTTGCTATGACCGCTCCTGCCGTAAGATCCATATCCCCCGCATGTCCGCCAATCGCCAAAATGTGATGCTGCTTTGCTTCCGTCAATTTGATCTCTCCTTTGTAGAAAAAGTCGTAGAATCTATTTTATTGAAGCGGCTTGCTCATAATATCGAACCGGCGCGTCACGTGAAACCCGGCTTTTCGGTATAAATGTCCTGCGGGGCTTTGCTCGCCCGTCCAGAGGAACCACGCACCATGCAGCCCCTGAGCCCGCATAAGGGCGAGACAGTCATACAGCAGAATTTTTCCCAAGCCCTTCCCTTGCATCGACGGGTCCACTCCAAACGGGCCAAATCGTTCAGCAACGCCCTCGTATCCGCCATGCAGGCAAAATCCAACCAGCTTCCCCTGCTCGCGCGCAATCAGGATCTGATCCGTTCTTAATTGCTGCAGCAATCCCTCACGAATCGCCCGGCCCCAATCAGGGTTAAACACGTCCGTTGCAAAATCAATCAGCTCCACCAGATCGCCGTCCTGAGCCAGCTGAAAGGTAAAGCCCTCCTGCTCGCGCTGCTGCTTCAGCTCCGCAACTTCAAGCGGCATATGGAAATTAACCAGGGAGCGATCCATTGCAACCGCCGTGTAATTCCGGGTAAAACTGCTGGCTTGCAGCCATCCAAGGCCCTCAGGATACCGCTCGCCATCGATACCCGGGACCATATAATTCGGGGCATAAGAGGAGAAAAAAACTGTACGGCGTCTATGGCGTCGAAGGAAATCCTCACCTTCCTGAAGCAGCCGCGCCCCAACGCCCTGTCTTCGCAGCGACGGATCGGTATAAAAGAAGGTAATCCAGCCCCGATCCGGCTCCAGCTCGGTTCCGATCATCGGGAGTCTCCGGCGCACCGCATACAGGACGCCTACAATTCGATGTTCCAGCTCGGCCACCCGCAGGCCCTGCGGATCAAAGTTCGGGTCCAGCAGCACCAAGTTCCGAAAGCGAAGACGGGTGATGGGATCTCCCGGCACACAGGCATTCCATAAGGTTGTGATGCCTTCTTCATCTCCAGGCCGATAAGACCTGTAGGTTAGGGTCGTCATAGCGTGTTCCCTCCTCAATTTCTCGTTATAGGTCCCGTTCCGGTTAACGTGAAGCGAAACGGGACCGGATAATCCAATCTTTTGTTCGCGGAATTTGGATATATATTCCCCAGGCTAATCAAACTTTGGCAGCTGTCCATAAGGTGTCATTATTATCCTTCATTTACCGCTGATTACTTAGCCACGGCTCCTGTCAAGGCATTGTGGACCTGGGCACGCAGCTGAGCCACGCTTGTGCTCCTTCCCCCGTATACACGGTTGGTGAGCAGAACGACCGCGAGATCAAACTCGGGATCGATCCACAGGCTGGTACCGGTAAATCCGGTGTGTCCATAACAGCCCGTACTCATCCAATCCCCGGAAGCATCCATCTTATCCCCTTTCAGAACCCAGCCCAAACCGCGGTTCGATCCTTGAATATGCCCTGTATGGGTACGTACAGCGGTACCAGCCGCAGCTTGAGATAAAATCCGTGATACATGGCCTGTCACCTCCGTATGCGGGGCTGCCGGGATTGTCCCCTGTCCAAGCCACATACGGGCGTACAACAGCAGATCGCCTGCGGTCGCAAACAATCCGGCATGGCCGCATATGCCGCCCAAGGCCCGGGCCTTCTCATCATGTACGATTCCGCATAGATGACCTTGTACGGTCTCATCATATTCCGTTGCAGCATAGCCGGTCTGTTCCGGATCAGGCGTCAATGTCGCATGACGCATATTCAGCGGATCGAAAACCCGCTGTTTTGCCGCCTGATCTAGTGGCATACCCAGCACCTTCTCAATGATGCGGCCCAGGGTGAGATATCCCAGATCACTGTAAATCACTTCAATATTCGGTTTGGCAGCGAGCGGCGATGCAAGAACAGCATCCCACATCTGCTCTCTGCTCCAGCCCTGGGCATGCAGGTTCATATCGGCCTGAAGCCCGGAAGTATGTGTCAGCAGCTGCCCTACCGTAATCCCTTCTTTACCGGTCGAACCGAATGAAGGCAGAATATCACTCACTTTTGTGGTCAAGGTCAGAACGCCATCATCGATCAGTTGCAGAATTAACGGGAGTGTGACTACCACCTTGGTCAAGGATGCGCAATCATATAACGTCTCCTCACGGGTAGATACAGGCTGACCCTGAATCCGCTTCGGATTGGCATAACCTGCTGCGTAGTACCAGTCCCTCTCTTGGTGGAGAACGCCGAGCACCGCGCCGGGTGTCGTACTTGCAGCAATCTCACGCTCTACGGCAGCGCATGCCGCTCTCAATCCTCTAATGCCCAATCTTAGCTTCGCTGCGCCAGCTTCCACATTCATCACCGAGTCCTCCCCTCCATTACGACAAAATCCATTGAACAACCAGCTATAATCAAAACAACCGAACGAAAGATATCCAACTCTAAAATCTATACTAATGACATACAAACAGAAGCGGAGAAGCCTTTATAAATGTAAACGTTTCCTAAATCTTATTATAGAGCCTGTAAAATTTTGTTTCAATATTAAATATAAATTATAAAATTTAATTTCATGGTGGATCATTAAATATTTCCATTGAATTGGATATTAAATATTGACACTTGAATCCGCTTTCAATTACAATAATTTTGAAATCAAACACTCGCATAATTTAAGGGCCATGCATTCCGTAACCGCACACCGGTATGGAACAACCCCGGTTTCTCTTCAGGAGATTCCGGGGGTTTTTTGTTGCCCGATTTTGTTGGAGGTGATGCTGAAGCAGCCAGTTAGCAAGATGAACCAAGATTTCATTCTCAATTACATAGGAGGTATACAATGAAGAAGTTTTACAAACTGACCACCGCGTTAGCCCTTAGCTTATCCCTTACCTTGAGCCTGTTTGGCCCAGCATACGCGGCCCCGGATACCTCGGTATCCAACAAGCAGAATTTCAGTACGGATGTCATCTATCAGATTTTTACAGACCGTTTCTCCGACGGCAATGCTTCCAACAACCCGACCGGGTCTGCCTTTGACGGTACCTGCACCAACCTTAGACTGTACTGCGGCGGTGACTGGCAAGGAATCATCAACAAGATCAACGACGGCTATCTTACCGGAATGGGCGTTACCGCCATCTGGATCTCCCAGCCGGTTGAGAATATCTACAGCGTCATCAATTATTCCGGTGTTAACAACACCGCTTATCACGGCTATTGGGCCCGAGATTTCAAGAAGACCAACCCGGCTTACGGCACGATTGCCGATTTCCAGAATCTTATCGCTGCCGCTCATGCCAAGAACATTAAAGTCATCATTGACTTTGCTCCTAACCATACATCTCCCGCCTCCTCTGACCAGCCTTCATTCGCAGAAAACGGCAAGCTGTACAACAATGGCACCCTGCTCGGGGGATACACAGGCGATACGCAAAATCTGTTCCACCATAACGGAGGCACCGATTTCTCCACGACAGAGAACGGGATTTACAAAAACCTGTATGACCTTGCTGACCTGAACCATAACAACAGCACGGTGGACACCTATCTGAAGGACGCCGTCAAAATGTGGCTCGATCTTGGCATTGACGGCATTCGGATGGACGCCGTGAAGCACATGCCGTTTGGCTGGCAGAAGAGTTTCATGGCCACCGTCAACAACTACAAGCCAGTCTTCACCTTCGGGGAATGGTTCCTGGGCGTGAATGAAGTAAGCGCCGAAAACCACAAATTCGCTAACGAATCCGGCATGAGCCTGCTTGATTTCCGATTCGCCCAGAAGGTTCGTCAGGTATTCAGAGACAACACGGACAATATGTACGGTCTGAAGTCCATGCTGGAGGGTTCAGCGACCGATTATGCCCAAGTGGAGGATCAGGTAACGTTCATCGACAACCATGACATGGAGCGTTTCCACGACAGCAATGCCAACCGACGGAAGCTGGAGCAAGCCCTGGCCTTCACACTCACTTCCCGTGGCGTGCCAGCCATCTATTACGGAACTGAACAATATATGGCCGGCGGGAACGATCCCAACAACCGGGCACGGATCCCTTCTTTCTCCACAACGACTACAGCTTACCAAGTGATTCAAATGCTTGCGCCTCTGCGTAAATCAAACCCGGCTATCGCTTATGGAACGACGCAGGAGCGTTGGATCAACAACGATGTGCTGATCTATGAACGCAAATTCGGCAACAGCGCAGCTGTCATCGCTGTGAACCGTAACGTGAACACGCCAGCCTCGATTACAGGATTGGCCACCTCGCTTCCTGCCGGGAACTACGCGGATGTATTGGGCGGACTCCTGAACGGTAATTCACTTACCGTCAGCTCCGGCGGGGCTGCTTCCAACTTCACGCTGGCAGCAGGCGGCACGGCAGTATGGCAGTACACAACAGCGACTACCGCTCCAACGATTGGACATGTAGGACCGATGATGGCAAAACCGGGCGCAACCGTCACCATTGACGGCCGCGGCTTCGGCGCAAGCAAGGGTACCGTGTACTTCGGAACGACAGCCGTTACAGGCGCCAACATTACAGCTTGGGAAGATACGCAGATCAAAGTGAAAATCCCAGCGGTTGCCGGTGGCGTATATAACATCAAAATCGCAAACAGCGGTGGCGCTTCAAGTAATGTGTATGACAACTTCGAAGTACTGACCGGAGATCAGGTCAGTGTCCGCTTTGTGATCAACAATGCAACAACCGCTCTCGGGCAGAACGTGTACCTCTCAGGCAGCGTAAGCGAGCTCGGCAACTGGGACCCAGCCAAGGCCATCGGCCCGCTGTACAACCAGGTCATCTACCAGTACCCAACCTGGTATTATGACGTCAGCGTACCTGCCGGCAAAACCATTGAATTCAAATTCTTGAAGAAACAAGGCTCAACGGTAACATGGGAGGGCGGAAGCAATCACAGCTTCACCGCTCCAGCCAGCGGCACGGCAACGGTCAACGTGAACTGGCAGCCGTAAGCCCCTAATGGGCTAGGCTATTTTCGCAGACTCCATATCAAGCCCACCGGCTCCGGGATTATTCCCGGAGCCGGTCTTCGTGCAGCTAACGACGCGCACCGCGGACAACAAAAACGAGCCGATGAGGGTGTTTCCCTTCATCGGCTCGATATTATTTTACCCTCTATATCCACACCCCGAGAGTAAATTGCTTTTATTGCAATGAGGGTGCAGCGAAATGCATACACAGAGGCGAGGCTTCGACGGAGCAGGCGGAATCATGCTGGAGAAACGAAGTGGTCCCCTTTATCCCCGGGATTCATCATTAGATATGATTTCAATAGAATTCCGGGGATAACAGGGATCGGAAGCATGATCCGTATGCGAAGTGCTGCACGGCCTTCACATTATGCAATGCACATGGTTAACCAAAGCTATTTACGTCCTGAACTTCACCAATGACTGCCGCAAGCTCTCCGACAGCTCCTCCAATCGCGAGGACAGAACAACCAGCTTCTCGCTTACCTTGAACTGCTCGGATGACATCGAAGCGACCTCCTCTGTGGCGGCACTGGTCTCTTGTACGATCGAGCTTGCCTCCGAGATGGAGTCGGTCAAGGTGAGCTGGGATTCGATCAGGCCCTCTATGGCATGAGTCGATTCGCTAATCTCGGTTAAGAGGGTATCCATCTCGTGCCGCACATTATCGAATACCCCCTGCGCTTCCTGTACCGAATGCAGCTGTTCGTCAAAGAGCGGCGATGCCGACGTTAACGCGTCGACGGAGCCCTGCACTTCGGTCCGTATATCCAGGATCATGGCGCCCACCGTCTGGATCGATTCCTTGGAACGGTCCGCCAAGCTTCTCACCTCATTAGCTACGACCATGAAGCCGCTGCCTGCTGCCCCGGCCCGGGCTGCTTCAATGGTAGCGTTAATGGACAACACGTTGGTCTGGTGCGTAATCTCCGACATCAGTTCCAATATTCTGTGAATCGACGAGGTATTATCCTTCAGCTTCTCCGCATTCTGAACGATTGCCCGGTTCACCTGATTGATCCGCGTGGATTTCTCTACCAGACTGTCCATATGCAGTGCACCTTCTCCCGTCACCCGAAGTACGCGATCCGCTGCGGCCTCGATCACTTGATTGGAATCTGAAACCTTGCTCATCTGGACCCCGATGTTCTCGGCCAGCTGATTCTCCCGTTCGGCTTCCATGGCGAGACTTCCGCTGCCCTGCGCAATCTGCTCCATCGCTGCCGCAATTTCGCCAGCTGTGAGTGAGGTTCCTCTTGACGCTTCTGCCAGTTCCTCCGCGGTAGCCAGCACTTCCTTCGCGGAAGCATTCGTCTGGTCAACCAGGGCTGAGATTTGCTCCATCATCTGGTTGAAGCTGTGGCCGAGGCGGCCAATCTCATCCACACGCTGAAAATCTGTCCGAACCCTCAGATTTCCCTGCTCCCCCTCTTCCATCAAACTGCACATCTGATTCAGTGGACGGCCGATAGTGCGCATCATATAGTATCCGATCAGCACTGCAACCAGAATCGCAGCTGCAATGACAACAAGCGTTACGGTCAGCAGCTTATCTGTAGCTTTCACGAAATCACTGACAGGAGCAAAGCCAACCATGTACCAAGGAGCCGTCTTCAGAGGCGTATACACGACCATCTGCTCATTCGCAGTATAATAGGTCCCTCCTTCTGCAGCACCTTCAGGAACCGTAATGGTGGACGGCTGCATTAGTTGCGCCGGATCCATATCGTGTACGATTCGGTTATCTGCGGCAACAATTCGCATTTGCCCGTTATGCCCTATTTTTAAATTAGCCAACACCTCTCCCACGGCCTGATCCTTAATATCCATCAGGAGGATGTACTGCGCATTTGGATTTTTGAGGTTTTTCAGCAATCTCCCCATTGTCATGGTGGGGCTTTTCTCATTCTCCATAAATCCTTTGGTTTCCGTAGGGAACCATACCGGCTCGCCATCAGCTTGAATGATCTGGTCGATTTTGGACTTGATGCTGTCCGCAGAAGACAATCCCAACAAACCTGTAGAATTATAGGAGCCTTGTGCACTTAGACTGGGTGCCACCAGGCGCATGCCCTGCATACGACCATCCGAAGAGGCCGTCCCGTTAAGTTTCTCACGGATACGGTTCTCAGCCTCTGTTTTCTCCCGAATACCGATGTCTGAAGAACTGACCGTAACCAGATCCTCACGAAGCACCGTATCCAGCGCCCATTGACGGGAAGTGGCTTCGTACTGGGACAGCAGGAAATCCAGCTTGTCCGCCGCCTGCATCATCTGACCCGATGTCGCTTCAGACACCTGATCCATAACTGTATCCTTGGATATGAAATACGATAACAACCCCAAGGCCGAAGATAACAGCACAATTGTTGCAAAAAAGATAACAAACAGCTTCATTCCGACTGCCCTAAATTGAAAGCGCCTTGCCATGTTCATATGTATGTACCCCCTGCGTAGCATTCATAAAATACGAAAAGACACAGCAAGCGGTTACCGGCTGTGTCTCTTCGCTGTTCTGTCTATCTTTAGGTCTGATGATGAGTCCGTTGCATGCTACCCTTTGCTTGCACCTGCCGTCATACCGTCCACCAGCAAACGCTGCAGGAAGATAAACAGAATGGTGATCGGCAGCGCGATAAGCACTGAGGCTGCTGCGAACAGAGTAAAGTTACTGTCCTGGGTGGAGTTGACGAGATCCCACAGACCAACGGCAAGCGTCCAGTTTTCTTTAGTCCGGAGCACAAGTCTGGCAAAGATAAAGTCTACCCACGGTCCAACAAACATCGTCAAGCCCATATACGTAATCATTGGCTTCGACAACGGCAGAATGATTCTGCGGAAAATCTGGAAGTTGGTTGCTCCGTCGATTTTCGCCGCTTCATCCAAGCTTCGCGGTATCGTATCCAGGAAGCCCTTCATGATCAGCGTTCCGCCCAGAGGCGCCCCTGCGGCATACACAATAATCATAGCTGCATGTGTATTCAGCAGATCCAGAGAGTTCAGCAAAATGTACAGTGCGATCATACTCATGAAGCCGGGGAACATCCCCAGCACAAGAATGGTCGATAGTGCATTTTGCCGACCCTTAAACCGGAAGCGGGATACGGCATAACTTGTAAGCAATACAAGAATGGTCCCGATAATCATGGAGAATACCGCTATTTTCAATGTGTTCATATACCATGTACCAAACAGGAAGCTTTGGGATGTGAACAACTCTTTATAGTGACTAAGTGTAAATGATTCTGGAATCAGAGTCTTGCTGTACAATGACTTTCCGGGACGGAAAGAAGCCAGAACAATCCAGAGCGCCGGGTAAATACAGCCGATCGCGATGATAACAAGTGTAATATAACTTGCCGTCAGGCGAATCGCATTTCTCGTTTTAATTCCCATTATTGGATCATATCCTCCTCTTTAAATGATCTGGTTCGGCGATAATTGTAAATCGAGAAGGACGCAATAATCATGAAGATGATAATACCGATTGCCGATGCCATACTGTATCTCTGCTGATCCAAAGTCAGCTTGTAGAGCCAGGTAACCAGCAGGTCCGTAGCTCCCGCGTACTGATAATCTCCCACAACCGGGTTACCGTTCGTCAGGAGGAAGATCAGGTTGAAGTTGTTAATATTACCGGCGAATTGCGTAATCAGAACCGGTGCGGTTGAGAACATGATCATCGGCAGGGTGATGATTTTAAACTTCTGGAACCCGGTTGCCCCATCCACGTCCGCGGCTTCGTAGAGATCCTTCGGAATCGTAGTCAGGACACTCATGACCAGGAGCATGGATACAGGTATACCTACCCACATGTTTACGATAATAACGGTGAATTTTGCCCAGATCGGATCTGTCAGCCAAGGCAGGCCTTCCAAACCGAAATATCTTAAGTATTGGTTGATCGGTCCGAACTGCCCGTTAAACATATTACGCATAACGAGCAATGAAATCAGCTGCGGAATTGCATATGGAATGATCAGAATAACGCGCCATACGCCTTTGAAGCGAATTCCTTTTTGCTGAATAAGCAGTGCAACGAGCACCCCGCCAAAATACGTGGTTACCGTTGCAAGCACCGCCCAAATGATCGTCCAGGTCAGGACGCCGAAAAAGGTATGGCTCCACGATTTCAATGCAATCAGATTCGTAAAGGTTTGGAAACCAACCCAGTCTACCAGATTTGCCGGTGGCAGGTTGTTCGGAGCAGAATAGTTCGTGAACGCCAGCAAGACCATGAAGATAATCGGCATGACAGTAAAGAATAAAATACCGATGGCAGGCAAGGTCAGGAATGATTGGGCGAATTTCCACTCAAAAATATAATAAAGGGTCTGTCTGAAATTGTTGGGTTTCACACCCTTTTCCCTTTGTTTTCCAGCATTATATGCGTTTCTGATATTGGCATAGTAACCAAGCAGAAAAATCGCAAACAAAATCAAAGTGATAAGACCTTCAATCAACAGGTTGATGGAATGATCTCCGGCAACCATCTGGGTTAAGCCGTTCACCTTCTCTAAATGACTTCCCTGTTCCCCTAACGATATCATTCCCCAGATAGCATCACCCAGGTTGTTTATGAAGTAGTACAGACTGAATACACCTACGATAAGTAAAAGAACGCCTTTGATCCATTGCCGGTTGTAAAGCTGACCCAGACCCATACAGATGGCTGATAATATGGCCGCTGTCATACGATGTTGACGCATGCTCCCTCCATTCTCCTCTCCATATAATCGAGGAATCACCCGCCGGTTGTTCGGCGGGTGAACTTCTTCATCTTTCTCGTATTATATAAGAACGCTATTACTTAGCAGCTCCACCACTGTTAAGATCTTTAACTTGACTCACAGCTTTATCCAGTGTTTCTTTAACGTCTTTGTTGTTATCCCAAATCTCAGCCAGTGCAGCGCCTACAGGAGACCATACGTTAGCCATTTCAGGAACGGATGGCATCGGCTGGGAAGATTTGAACTGCTCCGTGAATGCCGATACATACTCGTCATTCTTGATTTGATCGTCTTCTTGAGCTTCATTGTTTGTTGGAACCGATCCAACCAATGCACTCAGCTGCAATTGAGCTTCCTTGGAAGTTGCAAAGTCAGCGAACAGACGAGCCGCTTGCGGATATTTCGAGAATGAGCTTACGTACCATGCTTTGATACCGGAGAACGATACGGCAGGCTGTCCGCCAATCGTTGGGATTGGAGCAACGCCGAGTTTGTCGCCAAGCGCTTCTTTGTATCCGCCAAGTTCCCAAGGTCCGTTGATGTCCATAGCCAGGTCGCCGGCTGTGAACAATCCGCGCTTGATATCCGGTGTAATGTCGCCAGATTTAACGGGAAGAATTTCTTTCAGGCTAGCGTATACTTCCATACTCTTAACCGCGCCGTCATTGTTAAGACCGATATCGTTGACATCTGCACCGCCGTTACCGAAGATGTATCCGCCGTTGGAAGCAAGGAACGGATATGCAAAGTACAGGTTGCCCGTTTCGAACATAAATCCGTATTTGTTCTTGGATTTGTCGGTGAACGTTTTGCTGAATTCGATAACTTCTTCCATCGATGTTGGAACTTCTTTTACCAAGTCCTTGTTGTAGTACATCAGGTAAGTTTCAGCAGCGCGCGGGTATCCGTACAGAACGCCGTCATAGCTTACACCTTGGATGGCAGCTTCCGTGTTGCTGCTCTTTGTTTTTTCTTCGTAAAAGTCATTTGGCAGAACCAGGTTTGTAGCTACTGCTTTACCCAGGTTATCGTGAGGGAACAATACTACGTCAGCGCCCAATCCGGATGGACCGTCTTGTGCAAGCTTGGTTACTTGATCGGTGGGAGACAATTCTTCGATGGTCACTTCAACGCCGTATTTCTCGGTAAATTCTTTAGCCACCGCGTCCGTGTAGGCTCTTTCGTCCCGGCTTTCCCATACGATCAATTTAGCGCCTTCTTCTGGCTTAAGTTCCTGTGCTTCTGTATTTTCAGCCGGCGTTTCCTGTGCTGGTGGATTCTCAGCAGGTGCCTCTGTAGCAGGAGCAGCTGTGTTTCCTCCACATGCTGTAATGGAGAACGCCAACGTGAAGGTTGCAGCTAGCGTGAGTAACTTCTTCATCTTCATTCCATGATTACCCCTCTCAAATAAATGATCAGAAAATGTTGGAAATCTGCGCAAACGATTTCAGAAAATTTTCAGTGTCTCTTTTTTTATGTAGCATCTGGCGAGATACTTTGGAAAAATCCCGTTGAGAAAGCGCTTCATTCACTGAAAACATCATACAACATTTAATCTCGAATGTAAAAACGTTTGCACAGATCATTTTTCCTCGAAATAGGCATTTAATCCTATATTATCTTCCATTATCGCTGTGTTTCGTAAGTTATCATAAAAATAGTTGTGCATTCGCTGTGCAATCCTGTAGTTATGCTCGCTAATTAAGACAAGAATTCGCAATAAATGATGATCAATTGAACAAACGTTTGCACACTAATGCGATAGGCGTTAATGAGGCTCCTCATACATCTATTGCTTGCGAAAAAGACCGTTCCTCCAGCATTTATGCTCTCACAGTTACGGAACGGAAGGAGCGCCGATCGTGATCTAAAAAAGATCCAAGGCAGTCCTTCGGTTTCCTCTAAATGATTACACAAAACAGAAGGACTACCGATCCCGATCTAAAAAAAGATCTGCGGCAGCCCTTCAAATTTTTCTGATAGCTGTTCTTGTTCGTTAATGAATACTTCTGCTATTTAGCATTTCCGTTATCATCTGAGTGCCTTGAGTGCAATATCCGTCCGGTTAAACTTGCCTTCAAACGTGATGCCTTCTGCCCGTTCATATGCCTTTGCCCGTGCAGAAGCGATATCTGCGCCTAGACCGACAACGCCGAGTACGCGTCCGCCGTTCGTTCTCCACGTTCCTTCCGCGTCGCGTGCGGTTCCTGCATGGAATACTATGGTGCTGTCCTGCTCGTCCTCCAGACCCGTGATAGCAATCCCTTTCGGATACGATGCCGGATAGCCGCCAGAGGCCAGGATAACGCATACCGCTGCTTCATCGCTCCACTCCAGCTCCAGATCAGCCAAGGTGCCATTTACAGCAGACAGGAACACCTCCAGAAGATCCGTCTTCAGGCGCGGTAATACCACCTGCGTCTCTGGATCACCAAATCTGGCGTTAAATTCAATCGTCTTCGGCCTGCCGTCCGGTGAGATCATCAATCCGGCAAACAGAACCCCGCGGAACGGCCGCCCTTCAGCTACCATCGCCTTTGCTGTCGGCTTGATAATCGTTTCAATGGCCTCTTGAATAATGGATGGCTGAATATGAGGCAATGGCGAATAGGTTCCCATTCCTCCCGTATTCGGTCCCCGATCATCATCGTATGCCGGCTTGTGATCCTGTGCTGCCGACATCGGCTTCACGGTCTCACCGTCGACAAAAGCCAGAATCGACATTTCCTGGCCTTCCAGAAACTCCTCAATGACGACCCGGCTTCCGGCATCGCCGAATACCTTCGATTGCATGATATCGCTGAGCGCCTGCTCTGCTTCTTCCAGCGTGCGTGCAACGGTAACACCCTTGCCTGCTGCCAGCCCGTCCGCTTTCACAACGATTGGCGCGCCTTGCTGGCGCAAATAAGCAAGTGCAGCTTCGTAATCGTCAAACTTCGCATAAGCCGCTGTCGGAATGCTGTACTTGTGGAGCAAATCCTTCATGAAGGTTTTGCTTCCTTCAATCTCGGCAGCATTTTTACGTGGACCAAAGACAGGAATGCCTGTCTCATCGAACGCATCGACAATGCCGTCAGCCAGCGGATCATCCGGACCAACGACGATAAGTCCCACTTGCTTCTCTACCGCAAATGCAGCCAGCTTCTCAAACTCCGATACCGCGATGGGCACGCACTCAGCCAGCTGCCCGATTCCGGCATTGCCAGGTGCACAGTATATCGTGCCAGCCTTCGGACTCTTCGACAGTGCCCATACGATGGCATGCTCTCTGCCGCCGCCTCCGATCACTAATATATCCATGGATCTTCCCTCCCGGTTCATCTCAGGGTATTCACATCGTTTCATTGCATGAATGATTCATAGTGCAAAATCAAATGTACCATGACGGCCGCCTGCTCGGGCTCCAAGTCCCGAAAAGGGACTTGTACGACCTCTTTGGCCGCCTTCCCAGGCTCCAAGTCCCGAAAAGGGGCTTGCGCTGCCATGATAGCAGCCTAGCTCAACGCCCAACGTCCACTTCATCCCCTAAACTTAAAGGCGGCGCCCGCTAAGCATTGCGTCGCCTCTGTCTGTGTTGGGATTAAGGGGTCCCTTGAACTGCACCGGATGGCTGCAACAAGAGAGACTCTGTTGCCATCCTCATTAGTGTTTGAAATGTCTCACGCCGGTGAAGACCATGGCGATGCCGTGTTCATTGGCTGCCTTGATGGATTCCTCATCCTTAATGGAGCCGCCCGGCTGGATGATCGCCGTAATTCCGGCTTTCGCTGCAAGCTCAACCGTATCTCCCATCGGGAAGAATGCATCGGAGGCCAGTATAGCCCCCTTCGCTTTCTCGCCGGCTTGCTCAACCGCAATGCGTGCCGAGCCGACGCGGTTCATCTGACCTGCGCCAACGCCAACGGTCATGTTGTCCGCAGCCAATACAATCGCATTGGATTTCACATGCTTGACAACCTTCCATCCGAAGAGCAGCTGCTTCAGCTCATCTTCAGTAGGCTCACGGTACGTCACGACCTTCAGATCGGCAACATCCAGAGAATGCACGTCGCTTTCCTGGACGATCATGCCGCCTTCAATCGTCGTTACGGCAAGCGTGCTCTGACGCTCCTTGGCAGAACCGAACTCGCCCATCTTCAGCAGACGGATGTTCTTCTTCTTTGTCAGAATTTCCAGCGCCTCCGGCGTGAAGTCCGGTGCAAGGATGATTTCGAGAAAGATCTCCTTCAGCAGATCGGCTGTCGGGGCGTCAATGGTCCGGTTCGCTGCCACAATCCCGCCGAAGATGGAGGTTGGATCGGCGTTATACGCTTTTTGATAAGCCTCCAATACGTTGGTGCCAATGCCAACACCGCAAGGATTCATATGCTTCACGGCCACTACCGTCGGCTCGTCAAACTCCTTCACGATCTGCAAAGCCGCATTCGCGTCGTTAATATTGTTATAGGACAGCTCCTTGCCGTGCAGCTGTTCCGCTGTCGTCAAGGTACCCGCCGGAGCCAGCGGTTTACGATAGAAGGCTGCCTTCTGATGCGGGTTCTCGCCGTAACGAAGATCCTGGATTTTCTCATACGTCACGCTGAAGCGCTCAGGAAGCGGATCCCCCATCACATTCGACAAATAGTCGGAAATGAGTGTATCGTAAGCCGCTGTATGGCGGAATACCTTGGCTGCCAGACGTTTGCGGGTTTCCAACGTGGTGTCGCCACCACCGCGGATTTCCTCGATCACACTGCCATAATCCGCCGCATCGACAACCACGCTTACAAAAGCATGGTTTTTTGCCGCAGAACGCAGCATGGTTGGACCGCCAATGTCGATATTTTCGATGGCATCTTCATACTCGACATCCGGCTTCGCAATCGTTTCCTGGAATGGATACAGATTAACGACAACCATATCGATATAATCGAGACCGAGCTCCTGCATTTGGCGCTTATGCTCCTCGCTGTCGCGAATAGCAAGCAAACCGCTGTGTACCGCAGGATGAAGGGTTTTTACACGTCCGTCCAGAATCTCCGGGAATCCCGTCACATCCGAAATACCGATAACAGGTACTCCTTCCTGAGCAAGAAGATTCTTGGTTCCCCCAGTCGAGATGATCTCTACACCCAATGAAGACAACTCACGGCAAAATTCCACGATGCCGGTTTTATCAGAAACGCTGACCAAAGCTCTTTTGATACCCACGTCCATACCCCCTATATTGAATGAAAATCATAATAGCCTGTCTTGATTCCTTAGATGCTGTCGAACATCCATAATTGCAAATTATTTCCCGAGAAATATCGAACATGTCGATTCGCCGCAAGACCTTGTCCGCTATTATTACAAAAGGCTATTCGGCAATCGTCACATTCCGCCCATTCAGCGAAATCCGCCTCTGAGCAAACCAGGATACGACCTCCGAGTACAGCTTCTGCTCCACATGATGAATGCGCTCCGCCAACACTTCCGCGGTATCGCCTTTCTTGATCTCAACGGCCTTCTGGGCAATAACGGGCCCGGTATCCATGCCGCCATCCACGAAATGAACGGTAACTCCGGTCATTTTCACACCATAGGCAAGCGCTTGTCCAATCGCGTCTTTACCGGGAAAAGCAGGCAGCAGGGAAGGGTGAATGTTGATGATTCGGCCGCTGTAAAACTCCACAAAAGACGGACTTAATAATCGCATATATCCTGCAAGTACAATCAATTCGACACCGCGCTGCTGAAGCTCTGCTGCAATATTCCGTTCATACTCTTCCTTTGAGGCATACTCCTTCGGCTCGAATACAAAGGTATCCACATTCGCCGCTGCCGCCAGCTCCACCACGGGAGCCTGCGGCTTGTCGCATATCAGAAGGCAGATATCGCCGCCCAAGGCACCGCTTAACTGCGCATCCACCAATGCCTGAAAATTGCTGCCCTTTCCGGAAGCAAAAACGGCTATGCGAAACGGACTCATTACACCTCAGCTCCCGTGAAGGTTACGATACGCTCGCCTTCCGTCACTCGGCCGATCACGTAAGCCTCTTCGCCAGCGGAACGAAGGAATTGAAGCGTCGCGTCAGCATCCTGTTCCTTAACGACAAGAACCATGCCGATTCCCATATTAAATGTCGTAAACATATCCTTGTTCGAAATCTTGCCTTTCTCCTGCATCAGCTTAAAGATCGGCAGAATCGGCCAAGCGCCGTATTCGATGTCGACATTGACGCCATCCGGCAGCATGCGCGGAATATTCTCGATGAATCCGCCGCCCGTAATGTGCGCCATGCCCTTCACTTCAATCTCCTTCAACAAACCAAGCAGCGGCTTCACATATATCTTGGTTGGCACCAGCAGCACGTCGCCAAGACGTCCTCCCAATTCGTGAATCTCTTGCTGCAGCGAATAGCCCGCATCCTCCAGAAGCAGCTTGCGTACAAGCGAGAAGCCGTTGCTGTGCACACCGCTAGAAGCCAGTCCAATCACCGTGTCGCCCGCTGCGATATTCGACCCGTTGATCATTTTGCTTTTGTCGACAATCCCGACGGTAAAGCCTGCAATGTCATACTCTCCTTCACTGTACATCCCCGGCATTTCCGCGGTTTCGCCGCCGATCAGCGAACAGCCGGCCTGGTTGCAGCCGTCCGCAATTCCTTTGACAATGGATTCAATCTTGGATGGAATGACCTTGTCACACGCCAAATAGTCGAGAAAAAAGAGCGGTTCTGCGCCTTGCACCACAATATCGTTCACACACATCGCCACCGCATCGATACCGATGGTATCGTGTTGATCCATCGCAAATGCGAGCTTCAGCTTTGTGCCGACGCCATCCGTGCCTGAGACGAGTACCGGCTCTTCATATTGGTCTTTATTCAGCTTGAACAGTGCGCCAAAACCACCCAGATCTGTCATGACCTCCGGTCGGAAAGTCGTTTTGACATGCTTTTTCATCCGCTCTACCGCTTCGTTGCCTGCTGCGATATCCACGCCTGCTTGTTTGTAAGTATCAGACACGCGCTCAACACTCCTTTTTCGTTATGACGAAAGTATCCGTTCACACAACATTTATGGCCTTAATCAATAATCAGCTTAAAGGGTATTCCCAAGAAAACGGCTGTCCACCGCAAATCTAGCAGCTGCAGCCCATTTTCTCTTCCCCGTTAAAATCAATCTGCGTCGGGTAATCATTGTCAAAACACGCCATACACAAGCCGCCCTTATGGCTGTGTTCATCATAACCGCCAATAGCAGATATGAGTCCATCCGGGCTCAAGAACGACAGGGAGTCCGCATTGATCTCACGGCAAATCTCCTCGACGCTTTTTTCAGATGCAATCAGTTCTCTGCGATCCGGTGTATCGATGCCATAGAAGCAAGGATTCTTGAATGGCGGCGACGTAATTCGCACATGCACTTCGGTAGCGCCTGCCTCGCGAAGCAGGTTGACGATCCGGCGGGACGTCGTACCGCGCACGATGGAGTCATCAATCATCACTACGCGTTTGCCTTCCACCACGCGCCGTACAGCGCTCAGCTTCATCTTCACGCCCTGTTCGCGCAGCTCCTGGCTCGGCTGGATGAACGTACGTCCGGTGTACTTATTCTTGATCAATCCGAGCTCATACGGAATGCCCGTCTGTTCGGCATAACCAATCGCAGCTGAAATGCTGGAGTCTGGCACGCCTGTGACCACATCCGCATCCACGAACGATTCCAACGCCATCTTGCTGCCCATCCGTTTACGGGCCGAATGCAGATTTGAACCGTTCAGATCGCTGTCCGGACGGGAGAAATAGATGTATTCCATTGCGCATAGCGCTTTGCGGCCGGCTTCCGTGTAACGCTCTTCACGCAGACCGTTTCTATCCAGAATAAGAAGCTCCCCTGGAGCGACATCACGTATCGCTTCCGCCCCGATCACTTCAAGCGCGCACGTCTCGGACGTGAAGATATACGCATCGCCAAGACGTCCCATCGTCAGCGGACGGAGTCCGTTCGGGTCCGAAGCGACAAGCAGCTTGTCGTTTGTCATGAGCAGGAAGGCGAATCCGCCGACCAGTCGCTTCAATGCATCCTTGGCTGCCTCGACAAAATCCTTGGGCGATCGTGCAATCAGATGCGCAATAACTTCCGTGTCACTCGTAGTCTGGAAAATAGAACCCTCCATCTCCAGCTCACGCCGAAGCTTCGGCTCATTCACGATGTTGCCGTTCGTGGCAATCGCCAGATTGCCCTCACGGTATTTGAAGACAAGCGGCTGCGCATTCGTCAGCCGACTGTCGCCGCTGGTCGAATAACGGACATGCCCGATCGACATCCCGCCCTTCAGCGATTCCAGCTTATCCTTGTCGAACACTTCCTTCACAAGCCCCATGCCGCGGTGATAATTGAAGTTCTCACCATCGGCCACGCAGATCCCTGCGCTTTCCTCCCCTCGATGCTGGAGGGCATGAAGCCCGTAATAGGAAAGGGAGGCGGCATCGGGATGCCCAAACACCCCGAATACGCCGCACTCTTCTTTTAATGTATCAAATATATCGCTCTGACCTGTTCCCTCATTGTAGTAATCCCCTGTCCACAGTCCTTCGGGCATCAGTTCATGAGACATGGAATGGCATCCTCCCAGACGGATTTCAAAGCCTCCACGGATTCTTCCAGCGCAGAAGCACCGTTAATGTTAATGCTAAGCTTGCTTCCGCCAACGAAACCAAGTGCCGTAAATGGTACGCCGGCTTCTTGCAGAAGCTTCTCAAGCGCGTTCTTATGATCAGCGGATACCGACAGCACGATCCGGGATTGGCTCTCGCTAAACAGCGCCACATCGCTGCGAAGCTCGGTCGACCATTCGACCGTTGCACCGACATTGCCGCTGATGCAGCTCTCGGCGAGTGCTGCTGCAAGGCCACCCTCCGACACGTCATGCGCGGATTGAACCAGACCGGATTGGATCGCCTTCAGTACGCCGTCAAGCAGTTTCTTCTCGGTACCGAGGTCAAGCTCCGGCGGTCTGCCTTCCGACACCCCATGAACGACCGCTTGGAACTCACTGCCGCCCAGTTCTGCAAGGGTATCGCCCAGCAGATAAATCGCATCGCCTTCCGCCTTGAAAGCTTGTGTCGTAATATGATCCGTATCATGGATCAGACCGACCATGCCGACAACCGGCGTCGGATAAATCGCGCCCTTCGTGTTCTCGTTATAGAGGCTGACATTGCCGCCAATGACCGGAGTTCCGAGCTCGCGACAAGCCTCGGCCATGCCGTCAACGGCTTTTTCCATCTGCCAGAATATTTCCGGCTTCTCCGGGCTGCCGAAGTTCAGGTTATCCGTAATGGCAAGCGGCTCTGCGCCAGAGCATACGATATTGCGCGCTGCTTCGCTGACCGCAATTCTGCCGCCCCGCTCGGGATCGAGATAGACATAACGGCCGTTGCAGTCCGTTGTCATCGCCAGCGCTTTGCGTGTTCCATGAACCGTCACGACAGCGGCATCCGAACCCGGACGAACCGCCGTGCTGGTACGAACCATGTAGTCGTATTGATTGTATACCCATGCTTTGCTTGCAAGGCTTGGTGAGCCCAGCACCTTCTTAAGGGCACCGCCCAAATCCTTCACTTCTTCATAACGGAGTGTATCCACGGCGGCCTGCTCTTTATAGTAAGCGGGCTCTTGGGATGGTTTATCATAGATCGGACACTCGTCAACAAGTGCTTTCACCGGCATATCGCCCACCACTTCATCATGATGGATCAGCTTCAAGCGGCCATCGTCCGTTACCTTGCCGACTTTGGCGCAGATCACGCCCCACCGGTCGAAGATTTCGCGAGCTTGAGCTTCATCCTTCGGCTCTACCACGAACAGCATCCGTTCCTGGGATTCCGACAGCATCATTTCATAAGGCGTCATGCCCTCTTCACGCTGAGGCACCTGGTCCAGGTACAGTTCAAGACCATTGCCGGCTTTACTTGCCATTTCCGCACTGGAGCAAGTCAGTCCAGCCGCGCCCATATCCTGAATGCCCAGCACGATGCCGGAATCGATCAGCTCCAGGCAGGATTCCATGACCAGCTTCTCCATGAACGGATCACCGACCTGAACGGCCGTACGGTTCGCTTCGGATTCCTCCGTCAGCTCAACGGAAGCGAAAGTCGCGCCGTGAATGCCATCGCGTCCGGTTGGAGGTCCAACATAGAAGACCGGATTACCTACCCCTTTTGCCACACCGCGCTGAATCTTGTCATGGTCGATAATGCCGACACACATCGCATTGACCAGCGGATTGCCTTCATAACTCTCATCGAATACAACCTCGCCGCCTACCGTCGGGATTCCGATGCAATTGCCATAACCTGCAATACCGGATACAACGTGCTCAAACAAATATTTCACGCGATCGCTCTCGAGCTTGCCGAAGCGAAGCGAGTTCAGGATCGCAACCGGTCTTGCCCCCATAGAGAAAATATCGCGAATAATGCCGCCCACACCCGTAGCTGCGCCTTGATAAGGCTCAACCGCGGACGGATGGTTGTGGCTTTCGATTTTGAATACAACCGCCTGGTTGTCGCCGATATCCACGATCCCTGCGCCTTCGCCTGGTCCCATCAGGACGCGCGGACCGCTTGTCGGGAAGCGACGAAGGAGCGGCTTGGAATTTTTATAAGCACAATGCTCGGACCACATGACACTAAACACGCCGATTTCCGTATAATTCGGTTTGCGTCCCATGAAGGAACAGATCAGCTCATACTCGCTGTCCGAAACTCCCATCTGCTTATAAATCTGAAACTCTGCGATCTGTTCTGCTGTCGGTTCCTTAACGGACGTTTGCTGCGCCATGAGTATCCCTCCATGCCTGTAATATGGATGTGAACATTGCCTTGCCGTCATCCGAGCCGAGCAGACTGCTCACCGCGCGCTCCGGATGCGGCATCATGCCGATTACGTTGCCGCGCTCGTTGCAGATGCCTGCGATATCCTCTACCGAGCCGTTCGGATTGTTTTGATACGTAAATACGATTTGCCGGTTGTCCCGGAGCTTTTGAAGCGTTTCTTCATCACAGTAATAGTTGCCTTCACCATGGGCGATCGGAATGACAATCTCTTGCCCTTCTGCATAATCGCGCGTAAATGGCGTCGTATTATTGTTCACTTTCAGCACACTGTCATGGCAGCGGAATTTCATCGAATCGTTGCGGCGCAAAGCCCCTGGAAGGAGTCCCGCTTCCGTCAAAATCTGAAATCCGTTGCAGATGCCAAGAATATACTTGCCCTCTTCCGCCGCCTTCGCCACTTCATTCATAACCGGGGCGAACCGGGAAATCGCACCACACCGCAGATAATCTCCGTAGGAGAATCCGCCGGGTACCAAAATACAATCATATGGGGAAAGGTCGGTTGCCGTATGCCATACGTAATCCACCGGCTGACCAATCGTCTCTTCTACCGCCTTATAACAGTCAATGTCGCAATTCGAGCCAGGAAAGACCAGCACTGCAAATCTCATCGGTTTAGCCCTCCAATTCATAACGGTAGTTCTCAACCACCGTATTGGCCAGAAGCTTCTCGCACATTTCTTTCACACGCTGCTCGGCTTCCTCACGGTTATCCGTACCCAGCTCAAGCTCCATATATTTACCGATGCGAAGACTCTCTACTTCCTTATATCCGATTGAATGAAGTGCACCCTGTACCGCTACCCCTTGAGGGTCCAATACGCTCTGTTTAATCGTGACGTAGACCTTTGCTTTCAACATTGTTTCCTGTTCCTCCTCGGTATATATGAATGAAATGGTTTATAAAAGCTTACAAGCTGACACCCGTGATTCGGCTGTAAATATCAGTGTAGCGGCGTGTTGTTTCCTCCACCACGGCTTGCGGCAGGGGACCCGGTTCACTGTTCTTATCCCAGTCGGACGAAGCGAGGTACGTGCGCACCGGCTCCTTATCCATACTGTCAATTTCAATGTCGAGCGCATAATGGTTCACATCCCAGAAACGGGAGGAATCCGGCGTAAAAATCTCGTCGATCAGCACGATCTCTCCATCGATCAAACCGAACTCAAATTTGCAATCTGCCAAAATAATGCTGTGCTTGCTGCAATAGTCGCGGGCGAACTTGTAGAGCATGAGGCTGCGATCCTGCAGCTGCAATGCCAGCTCTTCACCGACAAGCTCTTGCATCCGATCAAGCGAAATATCTTCATCATGACCGACATCGTTCTTGGCAGCCGGCGTGAAGATCGGCTTGGGAAAAGCCTCATTCTTGCGCATGCCCTCCGGCAGCTTAATACCGTTAACCTCGCCCGTGGACTGATACTGCCTCCAGCCGCCGCCGGTAATATATCCGCGGACGACGCATTCGATATCGATGCGCTCGGCTCTGCGGCACACCATGATTCGGCCATCGAGCAGCGCCTTATCCTTGACGGCATCACCCAGGAGATTCACGTCCGTATGCACAACATGATTGCTGATAAGCTGTTCCGTTTGCCCAAACCAGAAAGCACTCAGCTTGTTCAGCACGGTTCCTTTGGCCGGTACAGGCGGCTCCAGCACATAGTCAAAAGCGGAAATGCGATCGGTGACGACGATGAGTACGTGCTCCCCCAGGTCGTACAATTCACGCACCTTGCCCTTGTACAGCAGCGGTACGTTGACCAGATGAGTGGCGGTCGATAATGCCGGTAATGTCATGTGTTCCTCCCCTTGGGGCGACGTATATCTCAATCTGAGACTGTCGCTCCCTGTATTTCTGTCGGATGAAAAATAGAATGCTCAGTATCATGTGGACTAAAGATCTTTAGCTTGTTCATCACTACGAATGCGGATTGTTTTTCCGATCCCTGTTGCCCCCAGATTTCCATGAATATGATTCAAAGGTTAAAATCCGGGGGCAAAGGGGACCGCTATCGCTTCTACAAAACAATTCCGCCTTCTCCGCTGTAGAACTTCTTATACCGACATCCTTACTCCAGCCCCAGCTTGGCAAAAATCGTATCCACATGCTTCAGGTGCCAGCTTGGATTAAATGCATCCTCAATCTCCTCAGCGCTGAGCACCTCGGTGATCTCAGGCGTGGCTTCCACGATCTCGCGGAATTGGCGCTGCTCTTCCCATGCCTGCATGGCGCGCGGTTGAACGGTATCGTACGCTTGCTCGCGGCTGAAGCCTTTATCGATCAGCTTCGTCAGGATGCGGCCCGAGAAGGGAACGCCATAGGTGCGAGCCATGTTGCGCTTCATGTTCTCCGGGAATACCGTCAGGTTCTTCACGATATTGCCGAAGCGGTTCAGCATGTAGTTCAGCAGCATCGTCGCATCCGGCAGGATGATGCGCTCTACCGAGGAGTGGGAGATATCCCGCTCATGCCAGAGCGGCACGTTCTCGTAGGCGGACACCATGTGACCGCGAATGACGCGCGCCAGGCCCGAGATGTTTTCCGAACCGATTGGATTGCGTTTGTGCGGCATCGCGGAAGAACCCTTTTGACCTTTAGCGAATGCTTCTTCTACCTCGCGAACCTCACTCTTCTGCAATGCGCGAACCTCAGTTGCAAACTTCTCAAGCGATGTAGCGATGAGTGCCAGGGTTGCCATGTATTCCGCATGACGGTCACGCTGCAGCGTCTGGGTCGAGATCGGCGCTGCCTTCGTGCCGAGCTTGCGGCATACGAATTCTTCTACGGAAGGATCGATGTTGGCATATGTTCCGACCGCCCCCGAGATTTTACCGTATTGGACGCCGTCAGCCGCATGGCGGAAGCGCTCCAGATTGCGGATCATCTCTTCATGCCACAGCGCCATTTTCAGACCAAACGTTGTAGGTTCAGCATGAACACCATGCGTTCTGCCCATCATCGGGGTATGTTTGTAGGCCAGTGCCTTCTCTTTCAAAATACCGATAAAGCGCAGGATGTCCTGCTCCAAAATATCGTTAGCCTGCTTGAGCAGATACCCCATCGCGGTATCCACCACGTCCGTCGAAGTCAATCCATAGTGGACCCATTTCCGTTCCTCGCCCAGGCTCTCCGATACCGCGCGGGTAAAGGCGATGACATCATGGCGGGTTTCCTGTTCAATCTCATATATCCGATCCATATCAAAAGTCGCATTCTGTCGAAGTTTAACGGTGTCTTCCTTCGGAATGACGCCAAGGTCTGCCCATGCCTCACATGCGCACAGTTCCACTTCCAGCCACGCTCTGAATTTGTTCTCCTCGGTCCAAATCGCTCGCATTTCCGGTCTGCTGTAACGTTCAATCATCGTTTAATCCTGCCTCCAAATATTCATTTTCTCCACCCATTCCAGGGCGGCATCCACATCCCCGCACAAGAGGTTGATATGTCCCATCTTGCGGTTAAGCTTCGCCTCGCTCTTGCCGTACAGATGAAGTTTAGGCACAACACCCAGAGACTCTGCCAGCGTATCCTCATTACCGAAGCGCTGCACGACCTCCTCCAGATGCTGGCCGAGCACATTCACCATAACAACCGGGCTCAGCAGCGTGGTATCTCCGAGTGGGAGATTACATATGGCTCTCACATGCTGCTCGAATTGGGAAGTTGAGCAAGCCTCCATCGTGTAGTGGCCCGAGTTGTGCGGACGTGGTGCAAGCTCGTTCACATACAGCTCGCCATCCTCGGTCACAAACATCTCCACGGCCAGCAGGCCAACCGCTCCTAAGCCTTCAGCCACGCGTTCCGCGAGCTGACAGGCCCTGCGCTGAACGTCGCTTTGCACACGCGCAGGTACAACCGACAGGTGCAAAATATTGTTGACGTGCACGTTCTCTGCCGGCGGAAAGCTCTTCACGATACCGCTTGGGGTGCGTGCAGCGATCACGGAAATCTCGCACGCAAACTTCACAAACTTCTCCAATACGAGCTCCGTTCCACTGGCTGCCAGCTCCCTGTAAGCCGACTCCAGCTCATCCTCGCTGCGGAGAACCGCCTGCCCTTTACCATCATAACCTCCCGTAGCGGTCTTAAGCACGCACGGAAGTCCAAGCTCAGTGGCGGCCGACTGCAAATCTGTAAGGCTTGTTATCTCACGATACGGCGCAACCGGCACGCCTGCGGCTTCAATTGCCGCCTTCTCACGCAAACGGTGCTGTGTGGTATAGAGCAGCTTGCTTCCTTGCGGAACATAAGACTGCTCCTCCAGAAGCTTGGCTACGCCCGCATCGACATTCTCGAATTCGTACGTAATGACATCAGCACTCTCTGCCAATTGACGTGCAGCTTCGACATCATCGTAACCTGCCGTAATCTGCTCAGCCATCTGACCGAGCGGCGAGTTCGGCGTCGGGTCCAGCGTGACGAACGAATAACCCATCCGGATGCCGTCCAGCGCGATCATCCGTCCAAGCTGGCCGCCGCCCAGAACGCCAATGACGGAACCAGGCAAGAGCTTTTTACCGGATCCGGTTGTCTGCTGTGTTCCGTTCTCCATCATAAGTTATTGCTGCTTTCCAGCACTTCGTCACGAATACGGTCACGACGCGCCTGCACTCTTTCACGAATCCCTGCATCCGAAGTACCCAGTATTTGAGCTGCGAGAAGTCCAGCGTTAGTGGCCCCCGCTTTGCCGATGGCTACGGTCGCTACCGGAATGCCCCCTGGCATCTGTACGATCGACAGCAATGAATCCAGACCCTTCAGCGCTTTGGATTTAACCGGAACGCCGATGACCGGCAATACCGTCTTGGATGCGACCATACCAGGCAGGTGCGCGGCTCCACCAGCTCCGGCGATAATGACGCGAAGCCCCCGGCCCTCCGCTTCCTCGGCATAACGGAACATCAGGTCCGGTGTGCGGTGAGCAGATACGACTTTTTTCTCATACGGAATTTCAAGCTCGTCTAACACCTCGCATGCATGGGACATCGTATCCCAATCCGATTTGCTTCCCATAATAACTCCTACTTGTGCTGACATGAGTTACCCCCGCTTTCTTCGAAATTCGACAATTCGTTGCTGACCACTGAAAAAAGTCCGATCCCGTAAACACAAAATCTGTGCAGGTCTCGGACATACAAGGATTACGAACGCTGCTGCTCCAAGCAGAAGAGTCATTCGCATCCGCCGCCAAAGAGGCAAACAAGAAGTCAGGCCCCGTTGTTGCCGCACCGTTTGTATTCCCTCGTAGTCCGAAAATTTACGGTTTTCGGGTAGAGACTTCCGGGCCATATCCCCGGTTTTATACGAGAAATATTAAATTTCATCAATCACGCTTCATAAGTTATTTTGAACCTCAACATCCTCAGTTTATCAATTTCTGACACCTAGTGTCAACCTAAACACGAACAATCAGATTTGCACAAAAAATAATGTTCGTATCTGGCAAGTGGGGCGTGCAGCAGCAAAAACTTCTTGGAGACTGCGGGCTTTATAAGGCCTGCCAATTGGTGGATATGAAAAACTGTAAGCAGTACATGTTGAGCAATTAGCAGCGCTGCGCTGACGCATCGTGATTCCGATCGCTGTTAAACACGGGAAACTGGATTGAACTATAATGGATGTTTCCCGTGTTTAAAGGCGAACGCTGGCGCTTCTCCATCCACGATTCGTCCGCTCCGCTGGAGCATATTCAATGGAGATTTTTTTGCTGCTGCATTGAGGGTAAGGGAAAAGTATTATCGCAGAATAAAATAAGATCGTATTCTGCTCTTTAATTGTAGTTACTTACACGAAAGATGGGGGCTAGAGTCGAAATCTTATCATCCGACATCTGGGGGGGGGGTTATCTTGCGAGATAAGAATGGAAAGCCTCTGACGTTTATACTGTCTTATCTTTATAAAAAAAGGGACGCTCTCAGCGTCCCCAACATCATTATTTCACGACCAATACTGGAACCGTTGCATGCTGCACCACGTTATGGCTGACACTCCCGAGCACAAACTCGCGAATACCGCCAAGACCGCGGCTGCCGATAACGATCAGGTCACTGCCGTTCTGATCTGCATACTCCAGAATAACTTCAGCCGGAGGACCCTGAATCATCTCCACCTGACCAGGCACTCCAGAATTCTCAATTCGCTCGCGGATCTCCTCAGTCGTCTGCACGGCAAGATCGTAAACATCTTTATTGAGTGAAGCTGGAATCGGAGCTAGCCCTTCCCCAACGAAAAAACGCGGAAAATCGTAAGCATGAATGACATCCAGCGCAGCTCCCGGCGTTACCTTCGCAAGTTCAACCGCACGTCCGAGTGCTTTATTCGCTGCCTTGGAGCCGTCGTAAGCTAGAAGAATTTTAGTAAAAAGCATACAGGCCACCTCTTTCTGTTGTTAAAAGACCTACTACTTATTATTAAACAACTTCATACCCATATGAAACGAGCTAACTGAATTGCTGTTCGGCTGTCCCCTTATGTAAAAACCAGGCTAATCCGACTTCAACCCCAGAAGTACGTATACAGCGCAACGTTCACGATTAATAACAGCGGTACTCCGATTTTAAAAGATAAATGCCTTGTCTTATGACGTTTGCGGTACATCGCAATCCATACGCCCAAGGCACCGCCAAGTTGCAGCCAGCAAAAAGAGCGTTCTCTCCGGAACACGATCCCGTCCCAACCGGGCACGCCGCTTATCCTCGGACATGACCAGATAGGCTACCGCATTGATAAAAATAAACCAAACGATCAGTGCAGGTCTCACGTTGGCTCACGCACCCCCATTTCAACTGATCCATGCTGCTCAATCAGCCATTAGTTCTACCATCATTATAAAACCGCAGGCTATTGAAGACAATGCCCGGCAATCAGCCCTGCCGCCGCATCATCTGCGAATGCCATTACGAGGACACCGGTTTGCCGGCAAGAACCGACTCCCCGATGCCCAGCACAATGACAACTAAGATAATCGAATCATTCGACCGTTACGAAAGCTCAAGATTCATTCTTGGGTATTTCGTTCAGGCTTGGTACATAGTCTGCAGCCTTTTTCGGTTTGAGGGTTTTACTCTCCTCAAGAATGCTTGATTTGTTCTGCTGATTTTCGGTTTTTCTCGCTTTATGATTCGGCATGCAAATCACCCCCTGTCCGTAGAATGGGCCATTGCGCCGGAGGTTATGCTAACAGCGGCAAGAAAAAAAGCATTTCGAGCATCTGAGGTCTCATAAACAACCGACTACTCCTTGCCCTTCTGTTCAAGAGCTGCTTTCAACAGGTCGCCCAGATTCGAACCGATCGACTCCTGTTTGCTGAATTGCTGTACGAGCTTCCGTTCCTCCCGTTTGTTCACATGTTTGGCGTCCTGCTTCAGCGTTTCGGTAATGCCGCAGCCAAGGCACTGCACAAACATTCCCGCCTTGCCTTCTTTCATCTCCATCTTCTTATGGCACTGCGGGCAGCGACGGTTTGACAGACGTTTCTCACCGGAACGCTTATATCCGCAATCTTCGCTCGGGCAGACCAGCAGCTTGCCGCGCTTGGTCTTCTTCTCCAGCAGCCTTGTACCGCAGTCCGGACAGTGGCTGTTCGAGACATTATGCGGCTTATATTCCGCGTCGCTTCCCTTAACGTCGGTGACCAGTTTCTTGGTCATGTCCCGAATGCCGCGCAGGAACGGCTCCGGCTTGCCTTGCCCCTTCGCGATCCGCTCCAGCTCAGCCTCCCAGCGTGCCGTAAGCTCCGGTGTTCTCAGCTCTGGAGCGACAAGCTCAATCAGTTGCTTGCCCTTACCTGTCGGATGCAGGGATTGCCCCTGCCGTTCGATGGTGTCCGAGCTAACCAGCTTCTCAATGATGTCCGCCCGGGTCGCAGGTGTTCCAAGACCGTGCTTCTCCATCTGCGAGAGCAGTGCCGCCTCGTTGTAGCGCTTGGGCGGCTGTGTCCGTCCCGGTTTCAGCACGCAGCGAACCACCTTCACCGTCTCTCCTTCCTTCAGTTCAGGCAGGAGTTTGCCTGAGGACGCACCCTGGGCATCCTCAGGCTCATCATCGCCGTCATCATCATAATCACCGCCATAGACCTCACGCCATCCGCTGTCCTTGATCGTTGTCCCTTTCGCGTAGAGCAGCTCTCCTTCAATCTGCACGGTTACCGATACGTTATCGTACCGGGCAGGAGGATAGAATAGGCTGATGAAGCGGCGCACGATGAGATCGTACAGCTTCCGCTCATCAACAGACAGCTGATTAAGCAGCACGGTTTGCTCCGTTGGAATGATTGCATGATGGTCCGTTACCTTGCTATCATCCACAACCCGTTTGCCTGGCGATATATTTTTGCGCAGCAATGGACGTGCAAGCGATGCATAAGGTCCTATCGCAATGCTCGACAATCTCTCCTTCAACGTCCCCACCATATCGGATGTCAGATAGCGGCTGTCCGTACGCGGGTAAGTGACCAGCTTATGCTGTTCATACAGGCGCTGCAGCACATTCGAGGTCTGCTTGGCCGAGAACCCGAACCTGCGGTTGGCATCCCGCTGCAGTTCGGTCAAATCGTAAGCCAGCGGATGCGGCTCGTTTTTCTCGCTCTTCTTCACGCTGGTGATTTTCCCGGTGCTGCCTTCCAGCTTCGACTTCAACTTCGCGGCCTTATCCTTCTCAAACAGACGACCGTCTCCGCCCGCCGGACGCCACGAAACCTCGAAGCTTCCCAGATCGGCCTGCAGTGTCTCATACTCTTGGGAGCGGAAATGGACAATCTCCTTCTCACGGTCCATGATCATTCCGAGCGTTGGCGTCTGAACCCGGCCTGCCGACAGCTGAGCATTGAATTTGGTCGTAAGCGCACGCGTTACATTGAGGCCAACCATCCAATCGGCTTCCGCCCGGCAGCGTGCGGACTCATACAGTCGATCAAACTGCTGTCCCGGCTTCAGCGATGCGAACCCTTCCTTGATTGCCTTATCGGTCTGGGAAGAAATCCATAACCGCTTGAACGGCTTGTTCCACTTCGCCATTTTCAGAATCCAGCGCGCAAGCAGTTCCCCTTCGCGGGCGGCATCGGTAGCAATGATCATCTCCCCGACATCCTGTCGCTTCATCAGATGCTGCACCGTCTTGAACTGGTGGCTGGTTTCCTTAAGCACTTTAAGCCTGGTGTTATCCGGCAGGATCGGCAAATCCTCCAGCACCCAGGTTTGATATTTCTTATCATAATCCTCGGGTTCTGCAAGACCTACCAAATGCCCAAGCGCCCAGGTCACAATATATTTCGGTCCTTCAAAATAATTCTTCTGCTTCTCTCGGCTGCCCATCACTCTGGCAATTTCCTTCGCGACGGACGGCTTCTCAGCCAATACTAATACTTTCATAGCCCTCCCCTTCCTCTGTTCCCCTATTATAACCTCCCTTCGTTTATTTCCACAAAAATGAATCAGATCGTTCGCTTCGCGAGCCAGGCAAACGTATGGCTGGCACATATCGGGCAGCCCTGGTTCTTCAACTCCTCAATGATGGAGAAATCGCCCTGGATGCCGACCTGGAGCACGCCAAAACACCGCAGGGAGTTTGTCCCAACGGTGTCCACGTAACCCTGTTAATATTTCTATATCATGAAGCTGAATCCTATCCTATAGATTTCCATCCCATTCAGTTCATATCTTTATTAACGTATCGTCCATGATCGGGAACGGCAAGGTGGTTGAACTCTCGGGCCAGCCGATCCAGCGAATCCCTCATCTCATCCCCGTGCATCGACACGCCGTGTCCAGTTATTAGAATCCGGGGTTTTAATTCAGCCAGGCGGCGAACCGATTCCTTTGCAAGGTCCCAATCCGGTGTAAAGTACATCGGTGGGCCATGCAGCTCCTTCTCCTGCCCTATGACAGCTAATGCAGATTCCTGCTTCACCGTAATGACAGCATCTCCGGCAATTAGAACGCCGTCTGTAGCGCGATACAGGGAGATATGACCGGGACTATGCCCTGGTGTATGAATCCACCGCCAATCAGCGAGATTCGGCACCGTGCCATCATGGGGCAATGGACGAATTCGTGAGCCCAGATCGATCGCTTTATGAGGATACATCGGGGCGACACGGGCCATTAATCCACCGCCCACGCTTGGATCTGCTGGAGGGTAATCCTCATCTACCAGTCAGGAACGGCATTTCGTTCCGGTGAGCGTAGACAGGTACGCCCCGAGCGGTCCGACTAATCGTCCTTCACATTGCCCACATGGTACAAAATGGCCGTGCGTAAGCACAATACAGACAGGCGGACGAGCGAACCTTTTTTCTGCTGCCTCTGCAATCGCTTCTTCAAAATTACCCAGGCCGCTGTCCACCAATACCCAATCACCTGAACTCGGCAGGCCAATCATCTGGATGTTCACCATCACGGTGCGCATAGAAAGGATATCCGGCACAATCTCTTCAGACTCTATCGCACCCGTCTTTAACATACTGTGATCATTCATTATGAAAAGTCGCCCCCATCCTCGTTATAAAGTGCTTCTTGTAATAAGATACCCGTTTTGACACTTTTCAACGAGGAAACAGGGGAATGCTACTGAATCATTTTGTTGAGACGCTCCAGGTAACGCCATCGAGTAATAAAGAAATACATGATCTGTATGCTAAGGAAGAAGATAAAAATCTTCAAACTGTGACCTACAATGGAGAAGTCGACCAGCTGCTGAAGGGCAACGAAGGCAACGCCGCTATGGATCAGTGCAATGAGCATCGGAAGGAAGAACATGATGACAAGCTGCTTGGTGATGATGATGCCAAGCTCTTTTTTACTGAGACCGACCTTGGCAATCATGCGATATTGCTGTTCATCCCGTGCAAGATCCGCATACAGGCGGAAATAGACAAAGCTTGCTGCAAAGGTAAAGAAGACGATGCCAACCAATCCGCTTACCATGAGTAAGATGCCGTTCTGCTGCTGGGCGTTTTTCCAATCGAAATACAACGATTTTAGATAATAGCTGTTGTCTTCATTCTCGTTAAAACGTTCCAGAATCGATCTGGACACGTCCCCGGTATTCTTCCAATCCTGCACGTAAAATGTATGGTAGGCCGCATAGCCGTATTCTTGGTCCTGCTGTGCCTGCAGCGCATCCTCGTACAAGCGGTCGGATACAACCAGCGTCTCCCCGTAGCTTTCGGGTACCGCAATGAACGTTTCGGCCTTGAGCACCTTGACGATTTCCGATGTTTTGCCGTTTAATACCTCGAACTGATCAGACAAAGGACCGTCGATGCGGTAGCTGTTCTTCTCCGAGACCGTTCCCGGAGTCAGAATTCCTTCCAGATCGCCCAATGTTTCTGCCGGGTAACCCAGCGATTGAATGAGACCGTTATATTCGCTCAGCTTAATCAGCTTAACCCCGTTATCCGTGAAAATCGGGGTAACCTCTGCCTCCTTATAATCCAGTCCTCCCTTCTTGAGCTCCTCCCTGATGATATCCAGATGCCGATTCCCTTTATCCTCATCCTCGTCATACATGGAATATGTGTAAGCATAAGGGTTCTCCATCGCAGACAAGCCCGGATCCCCAATCGCCAGCGTCGTCCCAATGCCGGTAAAGGCGGATGCCGAAATGACCGATACAAGGAAAAACATCACTGCATTGTCCTTGATTCTGTACAGCAGCTCCGATACCGTCAGCAGGTTGGTTTTGCGAAAAAAGAATCGTTCCCTCTTCTGCAAGTACCGCATGAAATAAACGCTGAACTGGGTGAAGAGAAAATACGTGCCAGTGATGACCAATACAACACCGCCCAGCAGCAGCAATAGATTGAAAATTTGGAGAATGGCAAAGGCCATAACCATGCCGTATCCCGCAGCAATCAGGAAAACGGCGAGCACAGCCAGCCAGGGTGAGGCTTTCGGCTGGGGCTTGGGGCTTTCCTCCGCTTTGACAAGAGCGAGCAGCGTGCCCTTACGGAGCATAAGCGAGGAGAACAAGGCAATGAGCAAGAACAACACGGCGTAAGCCACTGCCGTCATCACAAGCGCTTGGAGTGGAAAATAAAACGGCAGGCCCTGATCCACAGCCATCAGCTTGGCGCTGATTAACAGAATGAGCTTTGAGAACAGCATGCCGATTCCCATACCGGCGATGATCGCAGCAGCGCCAATCAAAATATTTTCGATAAACAGCATCCGATTCAACTGTTTGCGGGACATTCCGAGTATCATCAGTATGCCGAATTCCTTCTTCCGAACCTTGATAAAGGCCCCAACGGAATACAGCAGGAAAAAGAATGAAAAGACAAACACAATATATTGGGATACCGTCATGCCCATGGTTCCCAGCATGCTCAGGGTTCCACTGGAGGAGACCAAGCCGTCCTTGAGCTGCGGGTGAAACGAGAGCAGGCCATAAGTAAAGAAAATCATGACAGAGAAGGCACTGCTCAGAAAGTGGGCGATATATGTGCGCTTGCTGCGCAGGACATTATTAATGGCGAACTGGCGAAAATTCATGTCCCGAACCCCCCAGCAGCGATAACACGTTGATAATTTTCTGATAAAAAGCCGACTGGCTGTCACCGTACGTGATCTCGTTGTACAATTGACCGTCCTTGATAAACACCACCCGATTGCAGTAACTTGCGGCCACCGGATCATGGGTGACCAGCAGCATGGTCACTTTGTCTTCCTTGTTTCTGCGATCCATGATCTCCATGACGTCGCGCGCGGATTTGGAATCCAGATTCCCCGTCGGTTCATCCGCAAGCACCAGCTTCGGAACGTGGATCATCGCCCGCGCTACAGCTGTCCGCTGTGCCTGTCCCCCTGAAATTTCATAGGTCCGCTTATCCAGAATCGATGTAATGCCCAGCTTCTCTGCCAGCACGCCGACCCGTCGGTTCATCTCGTCCAGATCGACACCGTCCAGCGCCAGTGGCAGCAGAATATTCTCCTTCACGGTCAGTGTATTAAGCAGATTGAAGGACTGGAAGACAAACCCGAGCTCGCGGCGGCGGAACATCGCCAATTGATCCTGTGACAGACGAAACGGATCTTTCCCGCCAATGCTGATCTCACCGGATGTGGGACGGTCGATGGTGGATATCATGTTAAGCAGCGTCGTTTTCCCGCTGCCGGAAGGTCCCATAATGCCAACGAACTCCCCTTCGTCGATGCTCAAATTGATATTGGAAAGCGCCTCGTGTGACACCGCAGCCTTGTAGACTTTGCCCAGATTGCGGACGTTCAATATTTCCATCTTGTTAAACCTCACTCTCGTTATTTCGTAATCTTGTAAGGTTAGTGTATAGCATCCCCCGGCCTTCTCCTATCGATCACTCTTTCACCAGTCTTACATCGGTGTAAGATTCACTTTTCCCCAAATCTGAAAGACGTCAATACATACTTAACCATAAGAAAAAACCTTATCTCTGACAGATGTCTTCAACCGAAGTCATTTCCCGAGATAAGGCTCCTAGCTTAACAGCTTGTATGCTATGGCTTGCTATGGCTCCAGTACAGCCTCGATATGACAAATCCGGGGCGCAGAGCGGAACAGAATCATGCTTGATCTTCCCGCAGCTGCATCTCTAACGAGAATAACGCGATCAATGAAATAAGCCTCATCCCTAGAAAATCAGCCTCACGGTTGTGCCTTTCCCCGGCTCGGATTCCAGCTCAATCCGGTGGTTCATTTTCTGGACGACCTCCTTGACGAGGTATAAGCCCATGCCTGTGGACTCCTTCAGCTTGCGGCCGTTCTCCCCGGTATAGAACGGGTCGAACACCCGGTTCATATCGGACTTTGGAATTCCCATTCCCCGGTCCGTGATCTCCAGCATCACATGACGGCCATCCTCCGAGCGGCGAGCTTGAATCGTCACCTTGAATCCGGTACCGGCAGAATATTTAATGGCATTGGAGAGCAGCTGCAGCATAATAAACCGCAGCCACTTGGCATCCGTCTGAACCATAAGGTCTGGATCCACCAGCAGTTCGGGATATACATGACTATGGATGAAGAAGCGCTTGTTCTCATGAACCGCGTCGACAGCTATCTGGTTCAGATGCACCGGCTCTACGCTGAAATCCTGCTCGAAAGTTTCGAGCCTGGACATATACAGCACCATCTCAAGCCCCCGCCGGATTCGGTCGGATTCCTCGGAAATGCTCTTGAACGAATCGTTATCGTCCTCCTGCGTGATCATCTCAATGACCGAGAGCGGCGTTTTCATCTGATGCACCCACTGATTCATGAAGATCATATGCTCTTTGCGCCGTCGCTCCCACTCCTCCATGACCGTGCGGTATTGACGGTACTGTTCTTCCATAAGCTCGCTGAGAGCGGTTGGCAGGGGAGCGGATTCATTATGCTTTATCGATTCCTCCAGCGATCGGATGGGCTGTGACAGCCGCTCATAGAAATCCCGGTGCGTGAAATACCGGAAAGCCAAATATCCCCCCAGAATGGTTAAACCAAGAAAAACCGCATAGGCAGCTGTTACCGGATGATCATAACCGTCATACCAGAAAACGAGCAGCACCACAAACAGCGCTGCAAGCGTGAACATAATCAGCGGCAGATGCTCTCGCCAGAACAGCTTTTTCATGACTGCCTCTTCCACACCGTATGAAGTCGGTATCCCGAGCCGCGGACCGTTTCAAGGGCATCCTCAATGCCCAGCTCGGCAAGCCGTTTCCGTACCCGGTTAATATTGACGCTGAGCGTATTATCGTCAACAAAGGTATCATCCCATAACTTCTCCAGAATGGTCTCGCGCGTAACAAGGCGGGGACTCCGGCTTAGCAGCGTCTCGAGGAGAATCGTTTCCTTTTTCGTGAGAACGGAGGTCCGTTCGTCCAAACTCATCTCCATTCGCTCGGGATACAGGACAAGCCCGTCCTTCTCCACCGTACGTTCGGCGGATGCTGTCGCATAATCGCCATATACGCGCCGCAACTGACTGTGGATTTTGGCAATGACGATATCGTAGGCAAATGGCTTCGTAATATAATCGTCCGCTCCGTTCTCAAGGGCTCTTAATTGATCCGGGGTTCCGCTTCTGGCAGATATGAAAATAATGGGGCAGGTGGATAACGACCGAATTTGACGACACCAATAGTATCCGTCAAAGCTCGGCAGATTCACATCCAGCAGAACCACATGCGGCTTCAGCTCCTGGAACTGTTCCAGCACCTGATCGAAATCCTCAACAATAATCGCTTCGTTGCCGTACCTTTCGATATGCGATTGCAGCAACCCCGCCAGCTTCGGGTCATCCTCTACGACCATGATTTTGTACATCCGGCTCTCCCTCCGTGCAGCGTCAGGCACTTCCCCTCCTATCCGGATTAGCAGCCTGATGGTTTATGGTTCCCTAACGATAGCCGCTTCAAAAAAGTTTATCCCGTCAGGTGAAGTGCCTTGCACATACACCCTGCTGTTCTCTTCAGCCGAACGGCTGAGGAGCATCGTATCTCCGAGTCTGGCCTCGTTGTGATATGTAATCTTGAAGCCCGTCACTTTCCCTTCCTGTAGCTCCTGCTCGTCCAGCACATCGAAGCACAGATCCGCATACCGGGCATTATTCAGATGCCCGTTCACATCAATTCCACTGTATCGAACTTTATACGTATAGGCCTCTGCAAGCTGCACGCCTTCAGCCAATACGGCTTTGTTTGGCAGCTCTCCTACCGATTCTTTACCGATCGGCACCTCATACGGGAACATGGAGGGACGCAGGATTTTCCGTTTGTGAATATCCACCAGCGCCCATACCGAGCGGGCTTCACCCAGCTTTTCTCCGTCAGCATTTTTTATCCGATAATCCCGATGCCACAGAGCCCCCTTGGAGCCGCGGCTCCAGGTCTCGACATGGACGGTCTCCATATCCCTTGGCATTCGCCCCATATCAAGCTCAAGCGTAATGAGCATCCAGCCCATCCCCCGCTCAATCATCTCCTCGCGACTGATCCCAAGCGCCTCGACATGCCGGTCTGCCGCCCTTTGCAAAATACTGAGCAGCGAGGACCAGCGGCAATCCCCCCGAAAATCCGCATCAACGGATTGAATAGTATATTCTTCTATCCATTTCTCTGCCATGAGCCTCATGCCAACTCCTTTATAATTTTCACGTTCATGATACTTCAAGCATAATCAAAAGCCCTCTATTTATCAAAAGAACAACTCCCTTTTGTTAGCTGGAAAAAAATGATTTTATCAATGTTCGGGATCAATCCGGTTTAAAAGTCACTTCTTTGGTTAATAGTAAGGCACAAACAACTATAACTTATACGAGGTGATAAACATGAGTTTTCTTTGGTCATTAATTGTCGGCGGTATCATTGGTTGGATAGCAGGTTTGATTATGGGCAGAGACATTCCCGGCGGTATCATCGGTAACATCATTGCTGGTTTTGTCGGTGCTTGGCTGGGTGGACTTTTGCTCGGGTCTTGGGGACCGGAAATGGGAGGTTTCTTCATCTTGCCTGCCCTGATTGGTGCCGTCGTCCTTGTCTTTATCGTCAGCCTGATCATGGGCTCGATGAGACGCGGCCGCTCGTAATGAGCTGAAGTCTAAAACCTTGACTTCCACTGCGATGTACCGCTATTGCCGATACAGACGTTCTCACAGCGGTACCGCTAAATGCTAAGTCAAAGGAACATTTTTACCCATCAAAACAGGGTGCCTATTCGCCGCCATGGCTATAGGCACCCTGTTTTTACGTATCTTCTTACGATATGGGAAGACCCTGCTCCTTCGCATAATGGCCCCAATGCGGACTGCGGCCGTCAATGTCGCGGAAGCCGTATTCATCCGACAAATCCCAGCTGGTCAGCGCTCTACCGCTCTTGGCTGCAACATCCGGATCAGCCGCCAGCGCCGCAACCCCCTGCGCCAGCAAATACGGCGTCTCCGACGCGATGAAATGCGGTTCTTGCGTTGCGGCATCCTGCCAATTCTCTTCTGTAACACCGAAGTGATCCAGCATTTGTTCGGAACGCAGAAATCCGGGTGTAACGGATAACACGGTTACATGATAGGGGCGCAGTTCCTCTGCCATTGCTTCTGCCAGATGAATCGGCGATATTTTGGCCAAACTATAATACAAGTTCCCGCGATATCGGTAAGTAGAGCCATCCGTAACCTCAATGACCAATCCACTTCCATTATCTACCATGAGTGGAACACCGTAATAGCTTGTGATCATATGCGTGGTAACCGCACGCTCCTGCATTAACAACCCATCGGACAGGAACTGTTCCCAGAACGGAACATTCCAGTGTGTAAGATGCTCGCCACCCCATATATCATTGACAAGAATGTCGAGTCGCCCATCCTGCTCCTCACGAACTCGCTCAAACAGAGCCTTCACCTGCTCTTCCACGGTATGGTCACATTGCACGGCAATTCCGGTCCCTCCCCGCTCTGTCACCATATCCGCCGTATCGTTAATGGTCTCTGATCGCTTAATATCCGATGCTTGTCCCCGTACGCTCCGTCCTGTGCAGTACACCGTTGCCCCCGCCGCACCCAGCATAACCGCAATAGCTCGACCCGCACCGCGCGTCGAACCTGCAACGACAGCAACCTTGCCTTGTAGCGGCTTACGATTTTCGTTAATCATAGCGTAACCTCCATCATATAACAGATTTTCTCAACACCTTCATCCTATCAGGCTTATATGACATCCATTGTCTTATATCCATGCTACAATACATTTATCTTCTACAGTTCTTAAAAGAGGTGACACGATATGAGAGCCGACCGTTTACTGTCCATCATGCTGATGCTTCAGAACGGTGGTAAAAAGAACACCCGTTATTTGGCGGAGCAGCTCGAGGTATCGGAGCGAACGATTATACGCGATATGGAAAGCCTGAGCTCGGCCGGCATTCCCGTTTATGCGGAGAGAGGTTCCCACGGCGGTTGGGTGCTGGAGGAGAGCTATCGTACAAACCTGACGGGCATGACGCCTGACGAACTCATCTCCCTGCTGGTTTCCAGCCATAGCCCGCTGATCGGAGATTTAGGCATAGGCAAACAGTTTGATGCCGCTTATCAGAAATTATTGGCTTCATCCCCGCGCTCCATTCGGCAGGATGCCGAAATCATTCGGGAGAAAATCCATATTGATGGCGCTGGCTGGCACGCTTACCGTGAATCGCATCCGTACCTTACGGTGCTTCAGGAGGCAGTATGGCTGGATCGCGTACTCCGCATTCATTATATGAAGGGAGAGGAGCGTGTCGAGAGAATCGTCCTTCCCCTCGGACTGGTTGCAAAGCGGAGCACATGGTATGTGGTGGCAGAATCCCAAGGCGAACTGCGGACTTACCGCGTATCCAGAATCGTGGATGCCGTGATGACCGATGAGACGTTTCATCGTCCGGCTGATTTTGACTTGGCCCAGTATTGGGAGGAATCATTGACACGGTTCATGCAGAATCTACCGCAATATCCGGCACAGGTTCGAATGACCGTTTCTCTAATCAAACGTTTTGAGCGGGAGCGATATGTGAAAATCATTCATTGCGACACGCAGAACCCGCAGGAAGGGTGGATAACGGCCGATTTGGAATTCAATACGTTGGAATCTGCGTCCGCGTTTCTCTTAAGCTGCGGGGCGGAAATCGAGGTGCTTGCACCCCAGGAGCTCCGTGAGCATGTCAGCTCGGCTGCGACTGCCATTGCTCGGCTCTATCAACAGTGAATTCATAAGCAATATGAAAAAAAGCATCAGGAAGCCCATCAAAAATTGCGGCTTGCCTGATGCTTTTTTAGGTTAATCCCGTGAGCCCGGATTTATTGAATGGTATGGATGGGCTTCAGGTTGGCTTCGATCTGCTCCCTCTTCGGCTCCAGGAACGGCGGCAGCGCCAGGGATTCGCCAAGATGATCGATATGCTCATCCGTGTCAAATCCAGGTCCGTCGGTAGCCACCTCGAACAAAATGCCATTAGGCTCCCGGAAATACAAGGAACGGAAGTAGAAACGATCGACAAATCCCGAATTTGAGAATCCCACATCCCCAATCCGGTCAATCCAGGAACGAAGCTCTTCCTCATCCTCGACGCGGAATGCAACGTGATGAACACCGCCTCGTCCAAGGCGTTCCTGTGGAAGGTCTGTTCTTTCCTCGACATGAACTTCTGCGCCCGTACCGCCTTCCCCGGTTTCGAATACAAGGATATCCGGCTGCCCGTCTACAGGCGAGGCATACTGCCCTTTATAACGGAAGCCCATCAGCTCCGTCAATACCTTAACCGTCTGTAACACACGAGGTACTGTCAGCTGCACCGGACCTAAACCGATGATGGCGTATTCTGCCGGAACCGGCCCCTTTTCCCAAGGAATGCCCCCAGGAACTCCTTTGTTATTTTCATCCGAAACCAGAATGATCCGCTGGCCCTCGAAATCTCTGAATAGCAGTGTCAATCGACCGGCACGTTCCTGTATCTCCTCACGTTCTACGCCGTATTCGTCCAGTCTCCCGGTCCAATATTCCAACGCGTGGTCACTGGGCACTCGCAGGGAGGTTGCCGAAATACTGTTGTTTCCCTCACGGGTCCTGCCAGCCATCGGAATTTCGAAGAAGGTAAGCTCGGTTCCCGGATTTCCTTTCTCGTCGCCATAAAACAAGTGGTACACGGAGACATCATCCTGGTTTACTGTCTTCTTGACCAGCCGCATGCCCAGCACCTTTGTATAAAACTCGAAGTTCTGCGAAGCTGCTGCTGTAATTGCGGACACGTGATGAATTCCTTTGAACTTCATGACCTCAACTCCCATCTATAATGTTTTTTCTCTAATAAACGAAATCATGTTCACCATTGTAAGCACATATACGCTAAGACTAGACGATGCTTCGAAAACAATCTCTTTATACAGGCAGCTGCGCTTTGGCCGCTGTTTTCTTCTATCGCTGCTCCATCGCAGCGGCTGGATCTTTGCTAATTTCAGTTTAATATTTAACTTAGTCATCGTCAAGTCTTAATATTAAGATATTTAAAATGAAAATAACAGACTCCCTTTTCCCGTCATTGCAGCCGGAAGAATGGATCTGTTATTTATTCCTTGTTACGCTATTTGGGATCCGAATGCTATCCTCACAAGTTTGGATCTTGAACTCCATGGAGGATCCTTGCGCTTTTATGTCTTGGATGTCGCTTCTTCCCGATACTCGGAAGGGGTTTTGCCTGTTATTTTCTTAAATACCTGCGTGAAATACCGCGGATCCTGGTACCCTACAAGCGGTGCCACCTGGTACACCTTCACATCCGTATTCAGCAGAATGCTCTTCGCCTTCTCAATCCGGCACTCCGTCAAGTATTCCAGAAACGTATATCCCGTTGTTCCCTTAAACAAGGTGCAGAAATGGCTGATGCTCAAATCCGCCAGCTCCGAAACCTCTTCAATGCTGAGATCCTTCTGATAATTGTCCGCAATGTACTCCTTGGCTTTTCCCATCACAGCCTGAACATTGTCCTTGGCCTGCCCCGATCGGCTCTGTGCAATCCATTTGCTGAAATGATTCTTGATGACATCCATCAGCTGCTGCAGGGTGCCGGAAGCATAAAGCTCCTGCAGCAGCTCCTCTAACGACCACTCAAACAGAACCTTCATATGCTCAAACTGCCGATACAGCACAACACTCATCTCCAGCAATACCCGCTCAGTCATTTCCCTGCTGAATGCATGCTCCTCTATATAAGCCCTGGTCTCATCAAAAAGCTCCAGCAAACGCTCCTTATGAAGCGTGCGGATGCTTTCGACCATCAGCGACTCCAGATGTTTCGGGTATCCTGCTTCGCTGGCCGTTTCCATAACTGAATCCGCAGTACCGATAAACACACCTTCTTCACCGGAATAGAAGCGCTGATATAACGCGCGTACTGCCGTCTCATAAGCCGTTCCCAAGCGGTCGATCCCCGCCATGCTGGAACTGAAGCCAACAGAGCAGGACAGCTTGGTGTTGCGCTTGATCAATTGAACAAGATCCCGGCCAATGTCCTCCTGTCGCTCCCTCGCAAGACTCGGAAACAACAGCACCCATTCCCCGCTGCGGAAAGGAAATACCGTCAGCCCTCCATGCTGCACGGACCATTCCTCCAGAACATTGCGCACGGCAAAGAGCCATAGACGCTTCTCATCCATGCTCCACTGCTCATTAAGCCGCAAATAGTGATCCAGTTGAATGACAGCCATCGTGTAGCCATGCTCCAATTCGCTGTCTTCCAGCCACTGCATATGCTGGAGCGGACTCCGGTTGCCCTCGATGAACTCCGTTAGCATCCTTTCCCGAGCCAACAGGGATAATACCTTGATCGAGTGAAGCATTTGATCATCCGCCATTTGCTTCTCCAGGGTTCTGGCTGCTCTGGCAATCGTTTCGGTCAGCTCATCGTGATCGATCGGCTTGAGCAAATAATCAAAAGCCCCTTCGCGCAATGCTTCCCTCGCGTATTCAAATTCACCGTAGCCGCTAATAAATATGATCAACCGACGCGCCTGATCCGCCTTCAGTTCCTTCATGAGTGTGATGCCGTCCATTCCCGGCATGCGGATATCGCTAATGATCATATGCGGCGATACCTCGCGCGCCAGCTTCAGAGCGCTATCCCCGCTCTTCGCCTCCCCTACGACCTCCAGTTCAAGCTCATCCCAGGGAATCGCTGCCTTTAGACTGCGCAGGATGATAGGCTCGTCATCGACCAGCATCACTCTGAATTTACCGTCCGCTCCGCTCATGGCTTCTCCCCCTGTCTTTATGGTTACTCCGTCACCGTGTTCCGTCTAAGCTGCCAATAGCGTATCGAGGACTTCTGAATTTGCTCCAGCGCATTGTCAGCATCGATCCGTTCTCCAATCATGTCCTCGATCACTTTAAGGAATGAACTGTTCACTTCAGGCGATAGCTTGTTGTCATACGGGAGGAAGGTACTCGCAGAATCCTCCATCAGCTCCGTAACCTGGGCAAATACCGGACCGGTTTTCTTGGAATCATAGGTTATCTTCATGGAAGGAACGCGCAGCCCTTCATACACCAGCCGGGTCTGTACCTCCGTGGTATAGAACATGCCCAGCAGCTCCAGGGCCGCTTGCTTTTTCGGCTCATCCAAATCCGAGGAAAGTCCGATGCCAATGGTGTAACCACCTGCCAAGGACCGTTCCTCTCCGGAATGCAGGGATGGGAAGGGGATAACCCCCACCTCATTCTGAAAATCCGGATGATCCTCATTGCGAAACAATGTAATATCCCAGCTGCCGTTCAGATACATCGCTGCCTTCCCTTCCGTAAACTGAGCGATGGCTTCCTCGGTGGAGAGATCGTTGGCATGGGGACTGAACGCCCCTTCGCTGATCCACTGTTCCAACTTCTCAAAGGCCTTCAAATACGACTGATGCTGAAAGCTAACGCCATCCTCTCCTTCAACCAGCCTGTCGATGAGTTCCGGTCCCGCATAACGATCCATGAAATAATGGGCAAAAATCCCTGCCGGCCACCGATCTTCATTCCCTAATGCAAAAGGGATCTTATCGTTCGCCTGGAGTACCCGGATCACTTCATCCAGCTCTTCCATCGTCTTCGGAGGCTCCAGATGCAGCTTCTGGAATAAAGCCCGATTATAATAGATCGGCTCCGCATGGCCCTCAAAAGGCAAACCATAGACCCGGTTATTAAAGGTCCAGTGGTGCAGATCCTTGAACTGCTCCCTCAAGCCGGCATTCTCCAGAAATTCCGTTAAATCCATCAGCCGGTTGGATCTGGCATACGGCACAATTTCAGCTCCGCCAAACAGGACAAACATATCCGGCGGCGTCCCGGTGACCATCTCGCTCTTCAGCTTTTGTTCCCGATGGATTGTTTGATCGATGCTTTCAAAGTTCACCTTCACATTTGGATGCGCTTTCTCATAAGTGCGGACGACACTCTCAAAAATAGCCAGCACCGGCTTGTCATGCTCCTTGTTCCAGAAATGCCGGAATGTCAGCGTGATTTTCTCCGGCTGCGCCTCCTGGGCCGGTCCCTGGTTCTGCACTGTAACCCACACAACAGAGAGCGCGAGCAGAGTGGCATAGCCTACAATCCAGCCCCAATTCCAAAACCATCTCACGCTGCGCCGCCTCCTTGTCATGTCAGTATTTTCGGAATACGAATTCGTATCAATGAACCGTGACCGGGGGAAGAACAGATCATAAGTCCGTAACGGCTGCCAAACCGTATCCGCAGCCGCTCGTGCACGTTTTTCAGCCCAACTCCGTTTTCCCGATACTTCTTCAGCTGTCCCTGATCCGTATTCCACAGCTTGATCAATGTCTCCGGATCGAACCCCGGCCCGTTATCCTCCACGTCAATTACGATATCCTCATGGTCCTCCGACACCTTGATGGAGATATAGCCGCTGTCCTCCATCGGCTCAATGCCGTGGTATAAAGCGTTCTCCACAATGGGCTGTACAATCAGCTTCTGCGTAACGTAGTGCTTCAGCGAATCCGGAAGCTCAATTCCGTATTCAAACTTCTCTTCAAACCGGAATTTCTGTATCCGCATATAATGCTGGACATGCTCCAGCTCCATATGGAGGGGGATCAGCTCATGATGCTCGCTGATGCTGATGCGCAGCAGCTTACCCAGGGAGACCACCATTTTGCTGATATCCTTGTTGCCCTGAAGGACAGCCATCGAGTTAATCGATTCCAGTGAATTATATATGAAATGCGGATTGATCTGAGCGACAAGCGCCTGCAGCTCCGCTTCCTTCTTCCGGGCCTGCTCCATCTCGACCTGACCAATCAGCTCATGGATCTGCGAGCTCATCCGGTTAAATCCGTCGATTAACAGATCCGTCTCATCCTCTGCCGCATGATGCGATGGGATCGGAACGAATATTCCCTGCTTCACTCGCTTCATCCCGTTCACCGCACTGATGATGCTGCGGACCATTCTGCGCACAAAAAAACGGTCGAACAGAAACGCCGACAGCAGCGAGATCAATCCCAGGATCAAGGCAAGGTTACGGATGGAGACCGATTCGGCAGAGATGAGTTTGCTTGGCGTGATGGCGACGAGAAACCATTCCTTATTATGAGAAGGGGAATACGTGATGAGCGATTTTTCATCTAAATATGGATCGACATAGTATCCTTTCCCATTCGTATAACTGTCCGAGAGAAACGGAAATTCCGTCCGCTCCCCGATATGCTCGCCTGATTTCGTAAATACGATATGGCCCTGCTTGTTGACCAGCAAAATATCGCCCTGCTTCAGCGTTGCCGCCTCCCAGAAGACTTGGTCGAGGAGATCCGGCTTCACGTAAATCACAGCCGTCCCGATATCCTCCAGAGAGTAATAGTCCTTAATCACTCTGGACTGAATCAAGACGGGAGCACCGGATGAAGCAGAGCCGTTCTCTCCGGGACCGACCCATACGGGGCGACCCTCTGCCTTCACGACCGCTTCATACCAATCTTGCCGCCTCAGCTCAGCAAGCTCCATTCCGCCATCTGTATGATAAATCAATTGATCATTCGAATAAAAAGCAAACGAGGCAATCATCGGATGATTGATCAGATTGTTGATCTCCTGCCTCCGGTCATAGGTTACCGCGTAGTCCGGCTGCTTCAGCATCTGCTGAACCGATTGCTGGGTAATCGCGGAGTTCGAAATCGTCGTAATTTCGTTCAAGGCAAACTTCAGCTTCCGGTCCGTTTCCAAGAGCGAAATCCAGTAGAAATCATTCGACTTCTTCTCCATCGCTTCCGAAAAGCTGTAATAAGAAACACCGCCCAGCGCAATGACCGGGATGAAGACCAGAAGAATAATAGCCAGCAAAATCTTTCGGCGGAGTTTCATGAACCATTTCCTCCCTCCACTCTACTATGTCTATTATTCTTCATGGCAGGTGGCATTCCTTGTCAAAGTTCCCGCGCCTTTTAACTTTTTATGGCGCCTGATGTCAGACCCGCGATGACATAGCGGCTGAACAGCAGAAAAACAATAAGCAGCGGCAGTGTTGCCGTGAAGGTTGCCGACATGATCATCCCGAAGTCGAGGCCGTCCTTATTGGTGAACAGCTGCTGCAATGCTATTTGAATGGTGTAATTCTCTCGGTTTTTCAATACGACGAGCGGCCAGAAGAAATCATTCCACACATTCATGAAATTCAATATCCCAAGCGTGGCCATCGCAGGCGTCACAACAGGAATGGCAATATTCCAGAAGATCCGGAAATGTCCGCCGCCATCAATCCGCCCCGCTTCGATCAGCTCGGTATGAACGGCAGATGTGATGTACTGCCTCATCCAGAAAATACCGAAGGCATTGACCATGGCCGGGACGATCAGCGCTTTGTAGCTGTCGATCCAGTGCAGCTTGGCCATAATGACATACTGTGGAAGCACGCCTAACTGAGCCGGCACGAGCATGGTAGCAATGACAAATACAAACAGCGTCTTCTTCAAAGGAAACTCGTACTTCGCAAAAGCATACCCTGCCAGCGTGCAGAGGAACACAACGGACACTGTAACCGATGTCGACACAACGACGGAATTCAACAAGGCTCTGAAGAAATCCGTGCGCTCCAGCACGCGTGAGAAGTTATCCAGGAACTGCGTTCCTGGTGTGAGCAGCGGCGGAATATGGAATGCCGCATCCTTGTCATTGGTAGCCACAACGAACATCCAGTAGAACGGGAAGATCGATACAAGCGCACCCAGAATCATTAACAGATAGAAAAAGAATTTTGCGATTACACCGGGTTCATCCGGTTTTTTACGGCTTATGGCAACTGAACTCATGCTTTTTTACCTCCCGTCTCCCCGCCTTCACGGCCCAGCATCATGTTCAATACCGAGAATAGGATGGTGGCGACAAACAAGAGGACCGCCGTTGCCGCAGCCGTACCGAAGAAACCGTTCTTAAATGCTTCATTATACAGATACGTTACCATCGTTACCCCTTCCTGACGTGTAGAGCCTGTGCCGGACTGACCGAGGAAGACATAGGGCTCCGTAAACAGTTGAAGCGCACCAATCGTCGATATCAGGGTAACGAACAGGATAAACGGACGCAGGAGCGGCAGTGTAATATAGCGCAGCTGCTGGCCCCGGGTTGCGCCGTCGATTTTGGACGCTTCATAGATATCAGTCGGAATGCTCTGCAGCCCCGACAGAAAAATAATGGCGTTATAACCCATCCAGCGCCACATCACCATGGACGAAATCGCGATTTTGACTCCCCACCAGCCGGAATTGAACGGAACGCTCTCCGCACCGAAGGTATTCAGCATCCAATTCACCATCCCGTTGTTGCCGAACATGGTACTGAACACCAATGTGACGGCTACGATGGACGTGATATTCGGCATAAAATATAGAATGCGGAACGTGTTCTTGAATTTGTTCAGGGCCGAATTGAGCATAACCGCAACAAATAATGCCACAATGAGCTGCGGCACGGTTCCCATCAACGCCATAATGAGTGTGTTGCTGAAAGCGATCCAGAATGTCGGGTCACTTGTAATCAGCTCGTAGTTCTTGAACCCGACATATTTCATCGGTCCGAGTGCGTCCCACTTGAAGAAGGATAGATAGATGGTAAATACAATCGGATAGAGTCCAAAGATTGCAAACAGTATAAAAAATGGAGATATAAACGTATACGCCGTAAACCGGCTGCGCACGGTCTCCGTCAACAAGCGCCGCTTTTTCGGCACGGATTGCGATGACTTTGCCGTTGCTGTGTCTGCCATAAATGCACCTCCAGGTGGGTAAGGATAAATCCGAAGCCGAGGGGAGGGCTATATCCCATCTCGGATTCGGATGCATCACTTGATATGAACGAGCTAAGCGAAAGCTTATCCTCAGTTTCTTAGCTGCGATCGACCAGTGTCTTAATTTGTTTCATTGCGCTTTCCCACTCTTTTTGCGGGTCCGCTTTCTTCTCCAGCACGTTCTTAAGCGCGTTCTTGATAATGGTATCGGTCTGGTCATGCAGCGGTCCGTAATACACCGGCTTGATACGCTCGGCTGACTTGGCATATGCTTCGGAAATAACCTGACCGCTGAAGAATTCATCCTTCTCTTCCGTGAAGGAAGGCTCGCTGTAAACCGCAGGAATGGACGGGAATAAGCCGCTATCCTTAAACGATTTCAGCTGGTTCTCCTGGTTCAGCACCCACGAGATAAATTCATACGCTTCCTTCGAATGCTTGCCTTCCTTCGGCAAGGTCAGGAACGATCCGCCCCAGTTGCCTGCTCCTTCAGGGAGCTGGGCAATTTGCCATTTGCCTGCGGTGTCCTTGGCATTACGAATAGTACCGGCAATCCAGGCCGGGCCGAGCATAACGCCGAAGTCTCCATCATTAATCGCTTTTTGCCATTCAGGGGACCACAGTATCCAGTTGCCGATCCAGCCCTCCTGAATCCCTTTGACCGTAAAGTCATAAGCTTTTCTCACTTGCGGGTTCGTATCTCCTATAAAGGAACCGTCTTCTTTGTTGAAATAGATTTGATCCGGCGATTGGTCGCGAACCCCGTTGTATACCAAATCCGTCAGGTCAGCAAACGGTTTACCCGTTTTGCCTGTGAATTCCTTGGCCACGCTTGCGAATTTATCCCATGAATCAATCGCAGCGCTGAACCCGTCCGGATCCGTAGGCAGTCCCGCTTGCTCAGCCAAATCGGTACGGTAGTATACAACCGTAGGGCCGATGTCTGTAGGAAGACCCAGTTGGAACGAGCCATCCACCGATGTGGCTTGCTTCCATTTCCATTCCAGATAGTTGCCTTCTACATCTTTGGCACCGAGATCATACAGGTTATAGAACTTATCCTGGTTGTTAATAAAGCGTTCCATAAAGGCAATCTCAAGTTGAAAAATATCAGGTGCGCCAGAGCCTGCGGACAACGCCGTTGTCAGATTGTTGTGATGCGCCGTCTGGTCCGACGTATTCTGAAATTTGAACGTGATGTTCGGATGCTCTTTGGTGTATTCCTTAGCCAGATCCTCATAATTGGTCGTACCCAATGACCAGAAGGACAGCTCGATTTTCTCTGTAGATGGTGCTTCTTCCTTCGTATTGTCCTTCTCTTCGGTGCTGCCTCCCCCCGGAGATTCAGCCGTTTTGCTTCCGTTGCCGCCTCCACACGCCGCCAGCGAGAACACCATGATGATACTCATGAGCAGCAAACTCCATGATTTAAACCTTTTCATTCTTCTACCCCTCTTCCATCAAACGTATTTTTCTTTTATAGTCTAATGAAAGCGGCACCAAATTTTGAGGAGGCAAACTTTCGAATTTGAGTTGAATTTATTACGATTCACGTTTGTCCACTTCGTAATTCCACCACAAAAAAACCGCATATCGAATGTCGATAGCGGTCTTACGGATATTTTAGATGTGAAACTCTCGGACTGATGAGCCCTTTGACAGCCGGATGATTCCTGCGGTGGTGGTGGTTTTACCTATGCTGCCTTTCCGTATTCCTTCGGAACTTGGCGCCTGTCCATGACAGGTCGATTTCTTATATCATGCAAGAGATCATATCGTCCATTTAACGATGGAGCCGGCATAGGTCATTCCCCCGCCAAATCCATAGAGCAGCACATGGTCTCCTGCTTTCAAGCGTCCTTCATCCACGGCCAGCTGAAGCGCAAGCGGAATGGAGGCTGCCGATGTGTTTCCCCGGTACTCAACGCTGGTTAACGTTCGGTTCATTGAAAAAGGCCCTCGCTCGTTGATCGCTTCGATCATGCGAAGATTGGCGCTATGCGGTACGAACCAATCCACTTCGTCCGCGGTCATGCCCCCTTTGGACAGTAAGGTACGGACACCCTCCGGAATGTTCCGAATGGCCCACTTATATATCTCACGGCCATTTTGAACAAGACACCCGCTCTTTAACTCCGCTCCGTCCATCTGCTCGGAAAGGGCTGTCTTGTACAGATGAATGCCGCCTTCGCCAAACGTACCTGATATGGAAGCTGCAATGCTCGGCGAATCCTCATCCCGCTCCAGCAGTACAGCGCCAGCACCGTCCCCAAACAGAACACATGTCGTTCGGTCGGTGTAATCCGTAATCTTCGATAAGGTTTCCGCCCCAATGACGAGTATCTTGTTGTAGGCTCCCCCGGATATTAATCCGTCGGCCATCTGAAGTGCATATACAAATCCCGCGCAAGCTGCATTCAGATCGAGTGCCCCCGTACTGGTTATGCCCAGCTTCGATTGCACGCGAGAGGCCGTGCTTGGAAAAGAATATTCCGGCGTGCTTGTAGCCACAAGAATCATATCGACATCCTGCACGGTAACACCGTACCGATCAACCATATCTCGCACAGCACGAATGGCAAGGTCAGACACGAACTGATCCGGAGCAGCTATCCGACGTTCCCGCATGCCTGTGCGCTGAACAATCCATTCATCGCTGGTCTCGACCATCTTCTCTAAATCCGCATTGCTTAATATCCGTTCAGGTACATAGGTCCCGATTGCTGTAATCCTTGATTTTGATTGGCTCATCATACACACCTCCAAGTTTATAATCATTATATCACCAAGTACTAGTACTTGGTACTAATTTATTTTATATGCAGATATGATTACCCTTCACCAACTTCACATCCCTCTAAACACAGGCGAATGGAGGCTGTGAGAATCCCGCGAACAGCCTATAAGGCCATGAGAACCCTACGTGGTAATCTATGAAACACAAGCAAAAAACCTCCATCGCCAATGAAGCGACAGAGGTTCCTGGATTCCCAACTATTAGAAGTGTACTTCCTCACCCACCGAAATGGAGTGAATGTGAATATGGGGATCGGTTAATTCCTCGACCAGACGGACTCGTAACCGGTCCGTTTCTGCTTTGTCTGCATGAACAAGCACGGTATGCTGCGCCGGTATAGCGGTTATCATCTGCCGAACGTCCGCCAGACCCTGATGCACTTTATACCTGATTTTCATAACAGAACAATCCCCGTAATCCTCTGGATGCTGAAGGAGACGCTGTCCAAAGGTTCCATTAGAAACATGCCCAGTGAGCAGAACCAGGTTCCGGGAATCTCTGGAAAACCGATGGTAGTACCACTGTGCCAGATCCGACTGCATCATTCCGTCGGTTACGAACCACAACGAGGCTCCCTGTTTCTCAAGCCATGACTCGCGTTCTGCATCGCTACCGGGTACAATCCAATTATTTTGGCTCAGCAATAACTCAAGCTCGCTTTTCATTCCCTGACCGGAATCCGTGCTGCGAAGCCACTCCGAACGGCAAAGCAGCCGCTTCATCCCTTCGATCAGCGGAGCTTCAGTCACGATCGGGATATGCCCCCAATTTCGGGATGCCCAGAGAATCATTTCTTGACCCCGACCCACAGCCGGGACCGGCAATAACACTTTTCCTCCGCTTTGCAGCGTGCTCTGAATCGTTTGCTCCAATTGCCTCAGCCTGTCGGCCTGTGAATGAGCATCCGTCCCGTAAGCTGCATCTACAATAGCCAGATCCAGCAGCATGGCGGATGACGTGTCTGCAAGTGTGGGGTTATCGTCCTCCAGCAGCAGAGATTCCGAGGTATAATCGCCCGAATAGAAGATCCGTTTTCCTTCGGCCTCTACCAGCAACCAGACAGAGCCCATCAAATGTCCGCTTCTCCCCCACATCACCTTAACACCGGGGAGCGCGTCAAACCATGTCAACCTCTTCGCCTCTTCCTCCAGAAACCGATAGCGGATAGCACGCTGATCTTCTTCCCTATAGGGAAGTTTCTCGCCCACCCGTTCCGTATACTCCCGCCAGGAGGCGAAATAGGCCGTTAATTGTGCCGCCGTCTCCCGGGTCGTCCATACCTCCCCCTGATATCCAAGGCGATACAAGAGCGGAATCGCCACCGAGTGATCCTCATGAGCATGAGACAGAAACACCGCATTAAGCTGCGGAACCTGCTCCGGCTGTATAATCGGATAGACCCCGGTTCCTTCCTTCATAACACCGCAATCCAGCAGCAAATGGACCCGATTGCCGCTCAGCAAATAGGCGGAGCGGCCATGCTCGCCCGCACCGCCCCACACTGTCAGTTTCATCATGATGCATTCCACTTTCTTTTAGAATTCATGGCTTCGACCATCAGCAGCAGCACCACCGTCATTCCGACGGAGACCACCGCCATAGCCATGCCGAGAGACACCTGGCCCTGCTCAAACTGGGCAAATATATACGTAGCCGATGTCTGCATCGAAGGCGGCAGAATGAGCAGTGACCCAACCAGCTCCCGCGACGCAATCGTGAACGTCATAATCCATCCCGCCAGCATACCCGGCATAATCAGCGGCAGCAGAATCCGCCGCAGTATAAGCAGCGGACCGCCTCCGAATACCTGGCCTGCTTGAAACAGGGTGCCATCAATCTGCGTAAAGCTGGCCTTCACATACTGCACCGTGTACGGCAGGAACAATACAACATAAGTAAGAACGACCATTCCATAGGTATTATAGAGCGTCAACGGCATCCATGGTGCATTCCAGAACAGGATCAATCCGACCACCATCACGATCCCGGGCACCGTGTTGGGCAGGAGGCTAAACAGATCAATGACCCGCTGCATCCGCCCCTGGGACTTGCCAATCGTTAGGGCAAATCCAGTACCCAATACAACCGCCACCGTTGATGCCGCAAGCGACAATCCCAGACTGTTACCAAGCGCTTTCAGGCTGACAGATCCCCATGACAGCAGTTCCTTATAATGATCGAGCGTCAAATTATCTATAGATAATCCGGCTCCCCGGAGCTTCATCAAGGAAGCGGCAATGACGGAAAAATAGGGGATTCCAACCGACAATATTAGCAGCAGCCCGATATATAGCGCGCTGACTGCGCCTTTGCTGCCGCGCAGCGAATATCTTTTGGAGCGCTGGCCTTTACCTCCGACAAGGCGATAGGTAAATCTCCGGCTGACCGTGGACTGCATGTACCACATCACCAGACAGACGGACAGCAGTACTGAGGCAAGCGAGGTGGCTTTACCGAAATCAATCGGCCAGCTTGATATATATTTGTGAATTTCCGAAGTCATCACATAATATCCGATACGTCGTCCGAATGTTGCCGGTGTGCCGAATTCGGCAATGGTTTTTACAAACACCAGCATCGCGCCCATGCCGTAAGAGGATAACAGCAGCGGCAGGATAATTTTTCTGAACCGATACCCTGCGCCTGCGCCGTGAACCGCGCCGGCCTCCTCCAGATTGCCGCCGATCCGAATCAGCGCATCCCGCAGAAGCAGGTACAGGAAAGGGAACAAGTGCAGGCTCATAATCAGCACCATGCCCCCGAAGCTGAAGAATGACTCGCTCCACCTCGCTGCTCCCGGCAGCCATTGCTGTAAATATCCGCCCTTCTGCATGAATAGAATCCAGCCCATCGAACCGATATACGGCGGGGTCATGAACGGTATCATCAGAATCACATCCACCCACCGATGCTCTCCCAGCCGGGTCTTGGCCATAATCCACGCGAGCGGAAGCGCGAACAGTGTTGATCCTGCCACCACGCATACTCCGAGCCAAATGGACTGCAGCAATATGCCGGACAGCTCATGGCCCGCTATCGTTCGTATCGGAGCCAGCCAATCCAAGTGCTGTTCCGGGTATATGCTTTGCCAGAATATAAGGAGCAGTGGCACGCCAATGCTTATGATAAGAAGAAACAGGGCGAGAATAACGCCCAGTTTCCGAAAAAATGTCTGACTGTCCATGATGACAGGTCTCACCGCTGTTCACCTCACATGCCTTTTACGTGATTCACTTTTAAACGGTTTATTTGAATACCTCGGAAAAACGCGCGGCCGTTTCATCCCCGTGATCATTCATCCAGGACCAGTCCACCTTAAATACCGGAATATCCTTCAGATTGGTGCGTCCCTCAGCCTCCACATCCTCGCGGCCCGGAATCAGATAAGCTTCTGCCACCAGTTTCTGTGCCTCGTCAGACAGCAAGTAGTCAATAAAGGCCTTCGCATTATCCACATTCGGGCTGGATTTCAGAATCGCCGCAGGTCTTGGACTCACAACGGTTCCTTCTGCCGGATATACGATATCAAGCGGCTCCCCTTTGGCTTTGGCCGAATATGCCATATAATCCACGCCGGCAGCAACCATACTCTTGGCACCGGTGATCACCGGGTCGAGCGCTTCCTGATTCGCCCCAGCCATCGCGGTGCCATTGGCTTTATAACTCTCGAACAATTCCCAGCCTGCATCGCCTTTTACACTCAAATACCCGGTGATGAAATCAAGCGCGGATCCCGACAGCGTTGGATCAGGAATGTTGACGGCATCCTTCCACTCCGGCAGACCCAGGTCCGCCCAGCTTTGCGGTGGCGTTGATACCAGATTAGTGTTGTATACAATCCCCAGTGCAGATGCGCTTGTGCTGAAATAGTTTCCTTCCGCGTCAGACCAATCCTTATTCAGCTTGTCCGCATTGGCGGCTTCCGGATAAGGCAATGTCAATCCATCCGCCTTCAACGCCTGTGCGGACGGAAGCGAAGCGAGAATGACAACGTCCGCGACCGGATTTGATTTTTCCGCTTCCATTCGCGCCAATATTTTGCCTGTTGTGCCTTGGAACATCTCGACCTTCACGCCGGTCTTGGCTTCAAATCCGCTCACGATATTGTCGGCAAGCTTCTGCGGTCCTGCGCTGTACAATACGAGCTTACCGCTTGCTGCAGCCGTACCCGATTCGGACGGCTGGCTGTTATCCTGAGCGGGCTTAACCGAATCGCCGCTCGGCGCGCTCCCGCATCCAAACAAACTCAAACTCATTACCGATGTCAATAATAACAGCGTGCTTTTTTTTCCCAACTTCAGACCCTTCATCTCCCCAACTCCCTTTCATCATTAGCCTGCGACAACAGGCGTCTGTTCTGCTGTATTTTGTTGCGTACTTCTACCTTGAAATGAGCCTTCATCCATCCGGCATATACAACGGGGAGAAACGTACAGATTAACGCGTTCCCCAATGACCACTCTCTTGTCCAGATAAGCTGTCCACTTGTTATCCGACTCGTCCAACTGCAGCCGGATTTCATATCGCTCGCCTACATAGCTGACACTCAGCACCGTTGCCTGATAGCATAAATCCTCTGTGCTGCTTCTGTTCCAGGTCACATGCTCCGGCCTCACCATCGTCTGATCAGGCGTCAGCCAGTTGGACTTGCCGATAAACGAAGCCACGAACGGGTGGCTTGGCGCTTCATATATGGTCTCCGGGGTTCCCCGCTGCAGCACCTCCCCCTTCCGCATGACCACAATTTCATCCGACATCGACATGGCTTCAACTTGATCATGGGTCACATAAAGCGCAGTCAGTCCCATGTCCTTCACCAGTGACATCATTTCGATCCGCATCTCCTCCCTAAGCACCGCATCCAGCGCGCTTAAAGGCTCATCAAACAATACGAGAGCTGGACGTATAGCTACCGCTCTGGCAAAAGCAACCCGCTGCTGCTGTCCGCCGGACAGCTGGTGAGGATAACGGTTCTCCATCCCCTGCAAGCGGACCATAGCCAGTGCTTCGGTTACCTTTTGCCGGAGATCCGCTTTATGCTTCGCCGCCTTTAATCCAAACGCCACATTCTCGTATACCGTCATATGAGGCCAGAGAGCGAAATCTTGAAAGACCATCCCAAAATTCCGTTTGTGCACAGGAACGTCAACTCTTTGGTGCACCGAGTAAATACACCGGTCTTCCGCGTAGATTTCTCCTCCGTCCGGCTGTTCAAGCCCTGCAATCATTCGGAGAAGTGTCGTTTTGCCGCAGCCGGACGGCCCCAGCAATGTTGTGAATTGACCATGACGCAGCGTTATATCGGTAGGCAGCAAAGCGGCTGTACCTTGAAACGACTTATGAATGCCCCTGATTTCAATCTCCACTTTCGATCCCTGCCTGTCTTCTTAAGCTGTTTCCAGTGTAATGCTCACGTTTAAGCGTTGTATTAGACTAATGTAAACACAGAATTAACTTTTTGTTTGAATTCTGTTGATACTCATAGATTAAATCTATATAGAGAGCATAAATAAGGAACAACTAACACCCAAGGGAGAGATGCAAACGTGAATCTGATGAAGCTGCAAATCGTGGAACTGATCGACCGTCATCATCATATGACCAGCGTTGCGGAGATACTCGGCATCAAGCAGCCAACCGTTACTTTTCATATGAAGTCACTGGAGGAAGAGCTGCAAGTCCGATTGTTCGAATCCCGAAGCGGAAAAACATTTCTCACCGAAGCCGGACAAGCCCTGCTGCATTATGCGGTTAAAATAAATTCGCTTGCCAGGGAATCCGAGCGGGTCGTCCGGGAGTACGACAGCTTGTATCGAGGAACACTCCATATTGGAGCCAGTTATGTCCCCGCGACCTATCTGCTGCCCGCGATCTTGAATACCTTTTCCCGTGAATTTCCCGGCATTCGGATATCCTTATCCGTTAAACCTTCACCGGTTATCCGTGATATGCTGGTCCGGCACCAGATTGACATGGGCATCATTTCGTCAGAGCCCTTTACGGGTTTCGGCCTGCAAGCTGAATCCTTGTGCAAGGATGATTTAACCTTGATATGTTCCCCAGGCCATCCACTCATACAATCGGATATGCTTCAGCCCGAACACATTGTTCGCACGCCCTTTGCCCTGCATGGAAGCGAATCCAGCACAAGGCAGCTGACGGATCTTTGGCTGCAACAGCACAGCCTGCATATGCGGAGTCCCGTGGAGCTGGACTCACTGGAAGCGATCAAGCAGCTTGTGTTATTGGGCGATCATGTCTCCTTTATGTCGCGAATGGCTGTGCAGCGGGAGCGGCTGCAGGGATTACTGCACGTCCTGCCGATTCCCGGTCACAGGGCATCCCGGCATATTTACAGCGTTCATAACCAGGACCGTCTTCCTTCCGTGCAAATTCATCGTTTTCAGGAGGTGCTGCGGGAGATGGGCAAACAATTGGAGCAGGCACTCTAATAAAGCGAGGATATTTATTTCGGGCAGCGAGCGAATATAAAATGGATGCAGCTATTCAATAATTCTATGGATATTTTATACAGTTCATCCTCTCCGTTAACAGCTAACAATCAATCGACGCTTAAAGTAGGATTGAACCTAAATCCAGCTTATGGGAGTGATTGTATTGAGAAGATGGAAACAGCTGACATTGTCTTTCATGGTAAGTTTCGTGGCCCTGGGAAGCGGTGTGACCGGACTCCACGCATCACAAGTTTCAGCCGCTGCCAATGCCGTGCCTTCCTATGAAGTGAAGTTCCTTGCCAAACCCGAAGCCGTTCTAGGAACCAGCGGGAGTCTTCGGAATGACGTCATTCAGACATTCGGACTGGCTTCTGTTCCCCAAGTAATCGGGGTAGCTTACTATGACACGAACCATCTGGAACTGGATGCCGAAGGCTGGAATGTCCGTTTCCGCAAAAAAGAGGACAAGGATAACTACGAGCTTACCTATAAAAAACGGTATCCCATCCTAAACGGAGATATTAACGCCGCGCTAAGCTTGGCAAACCGTGAGGGCTTTGATGCTTCGGATGACAACTACGAGGCAGAGATTGATTGGGGATACGGCAAACAAACGCTTAGCTTCTCTAACACCAAGAAGGTGAACACCACAACAACCGGCACACAGCTTCCATCGGAGCAGGAATCCTTGGCTTTGCTGCTGGATAAACTGCCCGGTAAACTCAAAAAATGGTCCTCCCCCGATTGGGGTCAACAAAAGCTTTCACAGTCCCGCCTTCATGGTCCGCTGACCTTCTATCGTTACGAAGGCACGTGGGAGGGGCAGAAGATGAGCCTTGAAGTATGGCCTATTCGCAACGCAGAGGGCACAGGAACCGAGAATCTGATTGAAATCTCATTCAAAACAGCTGATGCTTCGGTTGCCTCCCAACTTCGAACCGAACTTATGGACACGCTGATGTCTAACGACTGGCTCCTCCCGATCGATGGCTTGAAAACTCAGCTGATCTTGGAAAGATATTAATTTTGGAAAAAAAGGACGTCCGCAAAGACCTTAGGTCTTGTTGGGCGTCCTTCTGTTCGTTGCCATCTCCTCCATGTAACCACCTCATAATGACTAACGTACGCAGTGAGTTTTGTTAGTGGAGGTTGGGTTTGGGGACTGCTATGGGAAAGTGTCACGGATGATCTACCTTTGGAAAACTAGTTGCAAGTACTGCTGAAGACTTGTTACTAAAGACTGTTACTAGAAACTGCTGCCGAAATCGACTACTGAAATCGACTACTGGCCCCCTCTACTGCTGATGAAGCCCATCTTTTCAGAAAATCGTTCTCGGGGTTCTTGATCTCTACAGACGCAAACCACTACTGTAAAGCCACTACTGTAAAGCCACTTTTGGTGTTCTTCTTGATCGCTAACGGACTTAGATGACGCTATTCGCGGAAAAATGAAGCTATTGAAATTCTAACGGACCAGATTGAGCTTATATCGTCAAAAATGCGAT